>NZ_AHOO02000005.1:1286000-1607500 GCF_000244755.1 Leptospira licerasiae serovar Varillal str. VAR 010
CGCGCCTGAAGCCCGTGACTTAGTATTGATTGACACAGAGCTTAAGGACCGAAATCAATTCTTACATGAGAGTCCGCAATTTCGGTCTTATCTTAATTCTGCTTACCTTCTTCCACTGCGAAAAGCCTCCGGTCTTAAAATTGGAAGAAAGCCCGCCATCATTAAAGATCGAAAAAGGATTAGTAAACGTAAAAGATATAGATCCAAGTATCGAGATCGATCTTCGTTATGCTACTCCGGAGAATTTTACTGGCTCGGTCATCTATCCTTTTCAGACCTGTTTGCTTCGAAAAGAAACCGCGGAAAAATTAAAAGCTGCCAACTCGGAATTTCTGACTTATGGATACAGGATTAAAATTTGGGACGGTTATCGTCCTCCCTATGCACAAAGGATTTTATGGGAAAAGGTCCCTAATCCAAGATATGTAGGAAATCCTACAAAAGGAGGCTCCGTTCATAATCGAGGTGGAGCAGTGGATCTAACTTTGATCGATTCGGCAGGGAAAGAATTGGAAATGCCGAGTGCTTACGATGAATTTACATACAAAGCTTCTCCGTTCCGTAAAGACTTGGAACCGTCGGTTTCAAAAAATTTGGAGATCCTTGTCGGAATTCTAACAAGGAATGGATTCAAACAAATTAGTTCCGAATGGTGGCATTATAATGACGGGGATGCAAAAGTTTATCCCTTAGTAGAGGTGGATCCGAAACTTTGGGAGAAATGAAACATTTAGAAATGTTCTCCAATCGTTTGACCAGGATTTCTAAACATTGGAAAAAATGGGCGAGAAGAAGGGGAATTACCTGCTTTCGGATCTACGATCGAGACATCCCTCAGGTTCCGATCGTAATTGATCTTTACGAAAATTACTGCCTGGTTTCCGAATACCTAAATTCTTATCCGATGTCCGAGGATGAGAGAGAATCAGAACGGAATACCATTCGCAATTTTATCATCGAAATTCTTCAACTTGCTCCCGAAAATTTATTTTGGAAAACCAGAGAACGTAAAAAAGGAAATCTCCAATACGAAAAGTTAGACGCGCAAGAAAGATCTATCGAGGCGCGTGAAGGAGGTTTGAAGTTTAAGGTAAACTTAAGTGATTATCTGGATACAGGGCTTTTTCTGGATCACCGAACCACTCGTGATCTTTTTAGAAAAGAAGCCTCAGGGAAGAATGTCCTAAATTTATATTCTTATACCGGAGCATTCTCAGTTTATGCAGCTGACGGTGGTGCGAAAAAAATCACCAGTGTGGACCTTTCTCAAAAATATTTGGACTGGTCCAAGGAAAACTTCGAACTCAATGGATTTTCCCCAAAAGATCACGAGTTTATCCGAGAAGATATTACGGAATGGTTGAAAAGAGAAAGGACCAATCCTAAAAGAACTCAGTACGATCTGATCATAGTAGATCCTCCTACATTCTCCAATAGTAAGAAGATGAGAGATATTTTTGATGTGCAAAGAGATTATTCTTTTTTACTAAATTCGATCTTTCGGGATTTTTCCGCACCCGGTGCGATCCTCTTTTTCTCTACGAATTTTCGAAAGTTCAAGTTGGATACTGATGAGCTTCTATGGGAAGACATCCAGGATATCACGAAACAAACGCATCCGGAAGAGTTTCGAAATGAGAAAATACGGTTTGTCTGGAAGATGAGAAAGTAACGATACTGTTCTGATGCTCTGTGAACTTTGTGCGAAAATTTTCCCCGCGACAGCGATTCGGAGGGCTTTAGTCACGAAGTGACGAGGGCGACTGCCCGAGCCCGCAGAAGCGCGGTCCGAGCGCAGCGAGAAGTCGCCCAAAACTTTATCTCAGGTGACCGCAGTCTTAGATAAGAATTTCGCAAAAAATTTAGGAAAATAATGTCTCAGGAATAGACCGAATTTTTCCTTTCCGCCTGCGATGATCACTTGCAGATCTTCATTTTCGATCGCATCTAAAATTTTACGCGCGCATTCGTCCGCATCGATGCCTTGCTCGATCACCTTGTCCATTTTCTTTTGCGGACTTCCGTCCCCTTTGAGTGCGTTATGCGAAATATTAGTCTTTACGAAACCTGGATATACCAAAGTGACTTTCAAATTTTCTTTCGTATTTTCCGCTCTAAGCGCTTCGTAAAATCCGGTTAACGCAAATTTGGTGGAAGAATATCCGGTTCTCAAGGGAACTCCAATGAGCCCTGCGACGCTTGCGATTGTGGAAATCCAACCTTTCTTTCTTTCTCTCATATGAGGAAGGACCGCTAGTGTTAATGCAATATTACCGAAGTAGTTCACCTTCATCAAAGTCTCGTACGTTTCCAGGGAAGTTTCATGTGCTAAAGAACGTTGGCTGATCCCGCCGTTATTGATGAGAACATCTATCTTTCCGAAAGTTTTGATGACTTGAGTTGGAGCTTTTCCTAATTTTTTATAATCTTCTAGATCCAGGGGAAGGATCATACTATTTGAATCCGTTAGTCCATTCTCTTTGCGGACTCTTTTTAATTCTTTTTCTCTTCTGGAAGAAAGAACTAAAGTTGCTCCTCTCCTTGCGGCTTCTTTTACTAATGATTCGCCGATCCCGGAAGAAGCTCCTGTGATCCATACGACTTTGTCTTTGAAAAATTCTCCCATATTTGTCTCCGATATTAAATTTCTTAGGCGGTCAAAGGATCTAAAAGAAGTTTAAAAGCCAAGGGATAAGTCCCAAGATAAAAACCCCTTCTCCTAGGATCCTGTATTTTTGAGAATCTTGGAATTTATCCGCGTAACGCAGGATTCCTCCCGGAACAGCACAGATCAGAGCGATCACCAAAGAGGCCGAAACCGAGGTGCCCGGCGCCCATTTCCGTATTCCGCCGGCCAATACTAAGGCAGCCAGAAATCCAAGCAAGGACAATCGTAACACCCACTCCTTGGCGAGTTTAGGAGAAAGAACTCCTAATAGATAAACCTGGCCTTCTTTGGCGTCTAACTCTGCCTCCATGAGAGAGTTCATAACCAAATTTAGAACAGTGCCTAAGAAGAATAAAAAAAGAAGAATCGGAACCGTCCATGATCGAAATCCTACAACCAGTAAAGGGCCGAACCAAACTCCTAATGTGTAGATCAATGCCACCGAAAATTCTTTTCCGAAACGTATTTTTCCCCAACGAGCGATCCCTAAATGAAGAATCGCTAGCGTCGCTAATAATACTCCGCCTAATAGAACGATCTCTCTCAATAATAAGAATGCGAGAACTGCGGAGATGATTGCAGCGATTGTGCAGAGTATTGTTAAAATTTTAGAATGATCGTAGTGGAATTTGTGACGCGGGTTGATGGAGTTTTCTCCAACGTTCTTTCCATCCAATAAATGATCTAAAGTATAGATGACCCAAACGCTTAAAGGCAGAAGGAACCACCATACCGTTTTCATCTTGGCGCCTGTCACTACTGTAGCCAAGGCCCCGGAACCTAAAACGCCAAGGCAGATATCCAAGCTTAGGACATGAACGTAAAACCAAAGTTTGTTCTCTAAAACGTTTCGCATACGATCTCTATTACGACTGATTTCCGCGAATAGATTAGCCCGCTTCGGATTATTTTACTGATTTCGCGGATATGCTATCGATTCCTTCCGATCTAAATTGAGAATGCAAGGATTTTATGAAAAGAGATTTAATTTGTCCGGAGTCGTCTATTTTTTTTAGAGGAAGATAGACCACCAAATCGATATTAGATTCCCCGAAAGAAATATACCGAAATGAAATTTTGGATTCGTTATAACCGCTTTTTCCGTAGATCTGAGTTAAAGAAAAGTTTGCAGCGTGATTAATGATGGATTCCAACTTCTCTAAATTTCCTTCTTTAGGAATGCTAATCTCTAATTCAGTCCGGAGTCCTGTGTTAGTAAGACTGTAATTTGTATACGTAGTCTTGGACATCTTCGCATTCGGAATGACGATCGTACTTCCGTTCCCTTTTTTGAGAGAAGTGGTTCTCCAGTTGATATCTTCTACCAGACCTTCTTCTCCCGTTTCTAAAGAAATATAATCTCCTACGGAAACTTTTTTACCTAGTAAAACTCCAAGTCCTGCAAATAAATTGGAAAGGGTTTCCTGCAAACCTAATGCGAACGCGAGACCTCCCACACCCAATGCGGTCAAGGCAGGGGTAACGGAAATGCCTAAAGTTTGTAATGCGACCAAACCTCCAGTGAGTAAGATCAGCATTCTAACTATATTGTTTAATATGGATGCGGAGGGCAGAAGTCCTTCCGCCTTTGAAGAATATAAAGTGAAAGCTCCTGAACCGACTCTTGCAAAGGAAAATGTGAAAATCAAGATCCCAAAAACTTTCAGATAGAGAGAAATTTTCTCTTCTACGGAAGTTTCCAACCTCAAGAATCTAAGAGCGGTATATAATCCAAAGATAAAAAAGGAAAATCTAACTAAGGAGAGAAGAGCCGTGTAAAGAGGATGGTTTGTATCTAGCTGATCTTTTGTGAGAGTTTTTGCGAGCCTTGGAACTATGAACCAGCCAAAAAGATAACCCAAAAGAATTCCGGAAATAACCGAAATTACTCCTAGCAACCAATTTGAACCTAAAACTGAGTCCATCCAAATCATTCTCCTAAATTACGAGGAAGTATTTTCTAGAAAAGAAAAAATGGAAGTCCCGAATTATGTGGCAAACCGAGGGCAAATCTAAAGAGAGATAAAATTGGATTTTGTAATGACAAACTAGATAGATTTTAGAGACTCCTATCCCCATGCAAGAGGGAGTCGGGAAAAATCAAATTTTAGAAGTTCCTCTGACGGACACTATGTCCGCATACTCTAGACAATTTCCGGAAGAAGGCGGAAATCTTTCCGAATGGATGGACGAGATACACACAAGAGGTATCCAAGAGGTAGTTTTTTGGGGAACGAAATCGGAAGCAAGCGGTTGGAAAAATAGCCAGGTATTCAGGGATCTGGTTAAAAAACTCCAGGAAGATAAGATCCGACTTTCTACGATGGATGGAGCAAAGTTCCGTTCTTCTCCGGATTCGGCCCGAAAATTGGATCGTTTTCTTAGATCTCATTTGGGTTCGGTGTTAGTTTGTTATTCCGAAAACGAATCTAATGAATTCGTAAAATTGATGCAGGAGATCCTTTCTGGCAAAAAAGAAGGTTCTACCAAAGCATATACACCATATTCTCCTAATATAACTTCCGAAAAACCCAAAAAAGAAAAACAAGAACCTCTTAAAAATCATGGAGAAGATTTTAAAGCTTCTAGGATCACGATTCGGGTCAAACTTCTTGCGATCGTTTCCGCGATCGTAGTAGTGAGTATGGGGCTTGTGATAGGGCTCGCTACGAATCTTTTCCGGAACTATACGGTATCACTTATCCAAGAATATAACTTGAGTTTGGCTAGATTAACCGGACTACAAGTAGGCCTTAGGATCAAAGAACTTTCCGCTAAATCAACTGAGTTTGCGGATAAATGGAATATTCGTCCTTCCAAAGGTTCCGATTCAAGAAAGATCACAGCTCCTACTCATATTGCCGGCTACTTCGCTACTCATCCTAAAATTTTGGCTTGGGGAAAATACGAGCAAGGAGAATCGGCATTAACTTTTAATCCAAAATTTTTAAGAGACCTTAGGAAAGAAGAAGATGAGGTCCGCGCTTTATGGGTTTCTATCCCTAAGGAAGAAAAAGAAAAATTTTTCGCTTCCGAATTCGATTCCACACGATTGGAGAATGTCAGCTCTAAGTTTGGATTTCCTGCAGTACTTTTTATAGAGAAGGATCTTTCCGGAAAAGGGAATGGCTTCTTCTTAATTTCTCCTCAAGATCTTTGGGAAGCGGCTAGGTCCGCTTTACAAACCGAATTATTCGCAATTTGGGTAGTGGACTCCAGAGGAAGATTGATCGCTCACACGGAAGAATCCGAGACTGTTTCCGCAAAAGATTATTCTAAAAATCCGTTAGTCCAATTCTTATTAAGAAGCCCCGCGGATAACGGCTCACAAACTTCCATCTTCGAAGGAAAAGAAACTTTAGGATCTTTTCAACAATTAGAAGATGGAAACCTTGCAGTAGTATCGTCTATCGAAGCGGATAAAGCTTTCGAAGCGGTATATAAGATAAGAAGACAGAACTTTTATATTCTAATCTCGGTACTGAGCCTCGCGTTCTTAGTCGTTTTCCTATTCTCCAGAACATTAACGGTTCCTCTTATCAATTTATTGAGCGCAACTAGACAGATCGAGAGAGGAAATTATAAGGTAGGGATTAAACCTGTTACGAGAGACGAGGTTGGAGTTCTGACAAATTCATTCCTCAAGATGGCACACGGACTAGAAGAAAGAGAAAAGATCAAAGACACTTTCGGAAAATTCGTGAACAAGGAGATCGCAGAAAGAGCGCTTGCGGGAGATATGCCTTTAGGCGGGGTTACCAAAGATGTAACGGTATTCTTCTCCGATTTAAGGAACTTCACCGGGATGTCCGAAAAATTAAAACCAAGCGAGGTAGTGGATTTTTTAAACGCTTACTTCACCGAGATGGTGGAATGTATCTATCTCACAGAAGGGATTGTGGATAAGTTTATCGGAGATGCGATCATGGCTCATTGGGGCGCGTTGTACACGGATGAGAACGATGCCAGGAATGCGATCAATTCCGCATTACTAATGAGAAACGCACTGATGGAATTCAATCGGATCGGAAGCGAGATCGGAAGACCTCAAGCAAGATTCGGATGCGGGATCAATACCGGCCCGGTGGTAGTCGGTCAGATAGGTTCGGAAAAAAAACTGGAGTTCACTGTTATCGGGGACGCAGTCAATCTTGCATCCCGTATCGAATACTTAACAAAAGATTTCGGAACGGACATACTGGTCTCGGAAACATCTTATGAAAAAGTAAAGGATCATTATAAATTCGAAACACTTCCTCCTGTTTGGATACGAGGAAAAGAAAAACCCCAACAACTCTATGCAGTATTAGGTTGGTTAGAAGATCCTGACTGTCCTAAAAACTTACAGGAACTCCGCAGAATTTGTGGAATACCTGAGCCTGATTCCCCTTCCAAGGCAGTAGCGGATTAAGATATGGATTGGAGAATTTACAAAAGAGAATGGCAGGTGGGCATCGGCTGCTTTGTTGTACTCTTTCTATCTCTGTATCTTCTTTATTTCGAATCCAAATCGAATGGAGGAGTAGGAAAAGAGATCATGGGAACCGTCTCTTTCCGATACAAAACTGCACAAAGAAAATTTCCTGACAGAATGTTATGGGAAGATCTGGAACAAGGGATGCCAGTCTACGACAGGGACTCCATCCGAACAGACGAGGCATCGGAAGCGGTAGTGTTCCTAAAATCAGGTACTCGGATAGAATTGGATCCTCAGTCTATGGTGGTTCTCCAGTTAAAGGAGAATAAGGAAAATTTAGATCTGAATGAAGGAAATATATTAGTAGAGAGCGGAAAAAAAGTCCTTTCCGTGATCGCCGGAACTGTCGGCTTAGAAGCGGAACTAGGTTCTAAATTCCAGGTCACCAGAAATGAGAACGGTACCAGAGTAGATGTTGAAAGAGGACAAGTAGAATGGTCCGAAAATGGGACCGTTAAACAAACGTTAGTCGAAAAAGAAAGTTCCCTAAACGGAAATAAACTGAATCAAAACTGGAGTCTTATAGGTCCTGAAGATTCTCATCGCTATTTTCCTGCGGAATTAGAGCAGATGGTTGAGTTCCGTTGGGAAGGAGGAGAAGAAGGTATATTAGAAATTTCTCCTAGACGGGATTTCTCAGTGTATATTTCGAAAAGACCTTCTAAAGAGCCTTATTATAAACAGAAATTTCCTGAAGGTATCTACTATTGGAGGATTAACTCCAAAGATGGCAAAAAAATATCCGAAGTCCGAAAGTTCAGGGTTCTTCCCAACTTTCCTGTGGAACTACATTATCCTAAAAAAGATCTTTCTCAAGAAGATAGGACTGTCGCCTTCTCTTGGGCAAAACAAAAGATAGCAAGCGGTTACAAATTGCAGATCTCTACCGATCCGAATTTCGGGTCCGTTTCGGAAACCCAAGTATTCCGCACGAATTTTTCGCTCACTCTAGATCCAGGGACTTATTATTGGAGAGTGCAGTCTTATACAAATCTTCCCGGGACGGAAACATTTTCGGAAGTACGAAAATTTTCCATCTCTCTACCTGTGATCCAGGTTGCGGAGCAAAAACAGGAAACCGCTTTAACAGTTACGGAGACACAACAAAGTTCGGATCTATCCGTAGATTTCCCGAAAAACGGCGCTTTGGTGGACATGACCGGAAAAGAAAGTATCTCTTTCCGTTGGAAATTCTCCGCCAAACAGAAACAAAGCGAATGGAAATTTCGTCTTTTCTATAAGAGAGGCTCAGGCGACGAGCTAATCTACGAAAAAAAGACAAAAGGTGACAGGTTAGTGTTCAAAGACTTGGAAAAACTGGATGTGGGAACATTTCGTTGGACCATAGAATCGGATGCAGACCCCGGCCTAAGATCGGAAGCGGATTTCAAAATATTACTTAGGGAAGAATTGGAAGCTCCGGAAACAAAATCCAGTGGCGCCCGCCCTTAAGGAGAAGGCATGTTCTTGTTCCGCGGAAAAACTTTCGCTATAGTATTTCATTTTATTCTAATATTCTTTTCCATAACTTCGGGAATTTTTGCCGAAAAGAAAAGCTTCGTCTATTATATAGAATGGAAAGAAGTAAAGGGAAGCCGAGGTTACGTGGTAGAAGTCCGAAAAACTGAACCTCCTCAGGAATTATTTTTAGAAAAGAAAGTCTCCGAGAACGAGATCGAATTTTCCTTGGAGGCAGGAACTTACGAATATAGGATCGCCGCGCTTAATAGATTCGGGAAACCTTCTTCTTATACTCCTTGGACTAATTTTAAAGTAGAACAAGACCGTCCTAAGGCAGTTGCTATGGCGGAAAAGGAAGAGGCAAACAAAGGAATCAAAACTTCTAAATTTGTCTGGATACCCGGAACGGGATATTATTCCAAAGGGGAACGTTGGAAGTCCTACAGTATTTGGGTCTGGCTCGGAACGCTTGCTTATCTTGGAAATTCCGAGAGAGAAGCGGGGAATATTCTCGCCTCAAAACCGTTAAACGACCCGATGAATATTGCGGTTTTAAGTTTAAATCTACCTTCTTCATTTACTCTTTATCTTTGGCAGGCAAGGGAAAACGATAAGAAAGAATATGAAATGCATCAAAACAATCAGGCTCTCATCGGCGGAGTTGCGGTATTGAGCGTTGCACTTTCTCTTTGGTTGGAAAATAAACTTCCCCAAGGGGATACAGTTCAGTTCAAAATGGGCCCTGACAGAGGTGGAAATCAAAATACTTTTGCAAATACCGGATTTTCTCAGAACAGATGGGAAGTCCAATATACAAGGAGCTTTTGATCTATGGCTCTTCGAATTTCTGTAATACTCGTTCTCCTTTCCGGACTTTTTAGTTTTTCTTGTTCCAAGCCCTTTCCTGGCGGAGATGAACTCATTTTACTAGGACTTCTAGGTAAGACACGTTACCTGTTCGTTACTACCTCTACCAACACTGGGAATTTAGGCGGCATTGGAGGCGCGGATCTCATTTGCCAAAGTGCAAAAACTTCCGAAGTTCCTGACCTACCAGGATCCGCTTTGGAATATATGGCGTTGATCGCTTCTTCTTCCAGAGTACCTGGTGGGACCGGATGGCCCTTACTTCCGAATACGAATTATTACGCAATGAACCCAGGACAGACCTTGATCTTTCATACAAATGGTTCCGGACTTCCTACAATCCCGATGGATAGTGCGACCGGGATCCCTGGATCAGGAAATTATTGGACAGGTATCAGTATGAGTTTTGGACTTAGCACAGATGTTTGCCAAAATTGGGGAAGTTCCGCGCCGACGGATTTCGGAGAATATGGGGCTCCGACCGATAATACCATCGGTGGATTCAACCAAGGCTTCTCGGATGGATGCGATCAGCCTAAAGGTTTACTCTGCGTTAGAAATTAACTCTCTACGATTCCTGCTCGGATCGCGTAGACTACTAAGTCTGCTACCTTGTGTAAGTCCAACTTCTTCATAATGTTTGCTCTATGCACCTTTACTGTTGCAGGAGAGATATGAAGAAGTTTTCCGATCTTCTCGTTGGAATTCCCCTCTGAGATCAATTTTAAGATCTGTCTTTCTCTGTCGGAAAGTACTGAGAATACGGATGGACCTTCTTCCTGAAGTTCTCCCGTTTTTTTGCGGCCTATTCCTGAAAGAACTCTGGTTGCGATTCTCGGGCTTAGGTAAGTTTCTTTTCTGCGGACAGCATCTATCGCTCTGAGTAGATCCTCTCCCGCGTCGTCTTTTAGAACGTAACCGTTGATCCCTAAATCCACCAGCTTTTGGATATATTCTTCGTTATCATGTCTGGATAGAATGATGACCTGTACTTTGGGATAGTATCTTTTGACTCCCTTGACTAGATCTATTCCGCTTACTCCCGGCATAGAGATATCTGTGATCAGAATGTCGGGTTCTAATTTACCGATTTCGTCTAGCGCCTGTTCGGCGTTTCCATTTTCGCCGATGATCTCCAGATCGTTTTGTCCGGAAATGATCAGTCTAAGACCTTCTCTTAAGATAGCGTGGTCGTCTACAAGATAGAGTTTGCAAACGGAGGGTTGGGCGTTCATACTTTCTCCTTGGAACGTTTTTTTAACGGGATCCTAAGCACGTATTTAGTGCCTTTATTAGGTTCCGTTTCTAAAAAAAGAGTACCGTTCAGGTCCTCGGTTCTTCTCCGAATATTTTCCAATCCGTATCCGGTAGACTTTATTCTGGCTTCTTTTTCTTTAAATCCTTTTCCGTTATCTTTTGCAGAAACTACCAAAGTATCTTTTTCCGAAAAGATCTTTAACTCCACTTTATTCGCTTGGGAATGTTTCAGAATGTTCGCGCAAATTTCCTGTAATATTCTGAAAACTTGGTTCTGTATTTCCTGTGGGATTTTTTCGGGAACTTTAAACTCGGATTTTACTTTTATTTTTTGTATCGGAAAAATTTGGTTTGCTAGAGAACTTAATGCGGCTTCCAACCCGAGTTCTTTTAAGGAAGAAGGTTGCAAATTTGTGTAAATTTCGCGGAGTTCTTGGCTAGCACGATCGATGAGTCCTAAGCCGGAACCGAAAGATTCCGGATGTTCCTTCTCCGATTTTTGATAAGCTTGGAAATGTAATTTTGCCGCGAGTATAAGTTGACCGACTCCATCATGGAGTTCTCTTGCGAGTCTGGATCTTTCTTCTTCTTGGGAGGCGAGCACTTGTGTGTGTAGAGTTGCGATCTTCTTCTCCAACTTTTTGTTCTCAGTGATGTCCTTTAAGATCATACCAAGACTATCTTTAAATCTGAAGATAGAATATCCGTAGGACTTTTTCCCTTTTTTGAATTCCTGGTTTTGTAATTTCGTTTTGAGGGCTTTATGAAGATTTTCTCTTAGGTTGGCTTCTTCTTTCGAATCTAATTTTAATAGATTGAATAGGTTTTTCCCCGCTGGGTTAGCGAATCTTAGTCTGAATTCTTTTTTAAAGGATGCATTTGCAAATCGGACTATATTGTTTTCGTCCAAGGCTACAATAGGGGAGATCTCTTCTACCAAGGATAGAAATTTAGAGGCCTGTTCCTTACCGGAGGCTGAACCTGATTGTTTTGTTTCTTTTCGTTTGAGAAGTCCTGAAGCCACTTAAAGTTCAGGATATAGTCTGGCATTCGGATCGAAAAGGAAAAAATCCCCTCCCCTCGGCCGAATGAGGGAAGGGGTAGGTTGCTTTTACTCTTTCAGGAGTCCCAAATTAGGGCGTTGCCGGAAACACATCCGAAGTATTCGGAGTTCGGAACCAATCCGTATCGGCGGTCCCAAGAGATTCATACCAAGTTTTGAAAGTAGGATAAGACTTACGTATGTCAGTAGCTTCGTAAGGCCATTGGAAGTTTCCAGGTACAAGAAGCACCCAAGGGAATCCGGTAGCATCTCGGTAAATGTCCTTACCTTCCGAATCGAAATATTTTCCCGCTGCATGTATATCTTTACCGGTATTGATCACTCTTATGAACGTGTCGTAAGGAGCAGGTCCAAGTACCAGTTTAGAAATAGGAGCGGAAAGGATTACTTCTAGTTTTGCCGTTTTACCTTTTACGAAGGTAGTGTCCGTTCTGGATGCGTTCGATTTGGAAATTGTAGTGGAGCTATTTCCTAAAATTTCCAGGTCGGCAAT
Source organism: Leptospira licerasiae serovar Varillal str. VAR 010 (assembly GCF_000244755.1). Lineage (NCBI taxonomy): Bacteria > Pseudomonadati > Spirochaetota > Leptospiria > Leptospirales > Leptospiraceae > Leptospira > Leptospira licerasiae. The sequence goes on from NZ_AHOO02000005.1 coordinate 1,298,287, forward strand.
CGATGTTGGAGTTCCACTTAGATTTTCTTCCAAGGTTGTTCCATCTGCTGCATAACGAAGAAGGGAATAACTTGTCACACTTGCTCCCGGTAATCCGAAACGAAGAGTATGATTGTATCCTGCACCTTTTGCAACGTGAGTGAAATAACCTCTTACTCGCACTACTTCGCCGAATTTGTTCAAGTCTTCTTCGAAATAAGAACGGATCACATAGTCGTTGAAGTCTGCATCCCCTTGTTTAGGAAATAAGTCTTCATACGAAGTTGTATAATAATCCACCGCAGGAACACGGATCGAGCTAACTCTTGTAGGATCGTTCGGGAATACATCTTCGAAGTCTTGGACGCCATCCCCATCACTATCGATGATTTGTTGGACCGTTGCAGTAAACCCTATGGAAATCCTTCTGTCCACCTTGCTTACCGTTACGATAGAAATATCCGCTTCGTAAAATTTGCCGTAAGCTTCTACAGTGAGATGAACCGTTTTGGTATCGGCATCTATCGTAAAACTACCTGTAACTTCTCCGTTTGGATTCGTATATGCTTTAAAAACGGATTTATTACTAGCGGCACCCGGCGTAGCAGAAGGTACTGTAACTTGCACCATGGACCCGTCCACAGGAGCTACTGGGTCTATCACTTGAACGTTTACTGTAATTGTCCGGGTAGTATCGAATACGAAATCAACGGGAGCCGTCTCGTCATTAATATCGATTCCGAAATCAGTGGGACCGGAAGGAGCCTGCACTGCAGAGGACCCCGCTACCAAACTCATCAACCAGGCATAATTCGGATCGCTGGAAGATGTGCATGATACTAAAGAGATACTGAGAGAGACCAAAAAGCATGTTAGGATTTTTTTTGTCATATATGCACCCGTACGGATGTCATGATTATGCCGATATCCCCCCAATAAGCAATACACCCGAAGGTTTAGATTACAAGAACCTTCGGCTAATACTATTTTTGGTACTTTGTTCGAAAGAGATCTCTAATTGCCGGAATTCCGGCGAATTAAAGAGTAGCCTGGAAACTTTCTAAAGCTTTGGTCCGGAAAGAATGGAAATCTCCTGAAGAGAAAAATTTGCAATGCTTTAGGACTTCTTCAGGGATCTCGGAGAACTTAGCTTCCTCGTTATTTATCTTGATCATCATATCTCCCAGATAAATAGGAAAGATGATCTCCTTGTACTGCTCTTCCGCTAATTGAGGTCTATGATGGTATTCCATAGTTTTGGAATATAGTTCGGGGAAATTCCATTTTTCAGCGATCAAGGCGCCGATCTTAGTGTGAGTGATACCGAATGCCGCCTCTTCCATAGATAAAGAAGATGCGATTTCCTTAGATGCGGAATAATTTTGGATCTTACCCATACGCTCTTGTTCCAAGGAAAGAAGTATGATCTCTCCTATATCGTGAAGAAGCGCTGCCGACATCAAATTACTCATAGAGTCTTTAGGAAGATTTAATCTTTGAGCGATCAATTTGCAATAATATGCACACTGATTCGATTTTTCCCAAATCGTTAAGAATGCCGGGAACTTGTTTTCAAGTATCTGTTTTGTTCCGAGAGAATATAATAAGACCTGTAACTCTTTTAAACCGATGAGCTGGATCGCTCTGTCCAAAGATTCTACTTTGTTACCTCTGCGGAATGCTGCAGAGTTGGATAATTTCAGGATGTTTGCGGAAAGAGCTACGTCCTTTTTCACCATCTCTGCGATCTGGCCGATACTTGAATTCGGTTTGTCGATTGCGGATTGGATATCTTGGATCGCTTTCGGGAAAGTAGGAAGTTGATCTACTTCTTTGATAATTTCTTCCGCTTTTTGGATTTGAACATTCTCTTTTTGGATACGGATAGGAATGTCGATGATTACCGAGGTATTATTTCCCTGGCTTTCTACCTTATAGGAACTTGCGCCTAGACCGTCGTTTTTCAACATCATGAGGGTCATGATCAGTCCAAGGCCCGCGCCTTCTGTTTCGTCGCCTTTTTCTAAAAAAGCTTCCGCAAGATCGTTATACGTTTTTGCTTTTTCGATCCTTTCGTTGATACGGTCCACTTCTTCGGGACTGAGTTTTACGTTATTCATCACTCGAATGCGGATCGCATCCTTATTGTGAATGAAAGAGACTAGGACAACGTAGTTATTTTTAAAGAGAAGATCTTCATACTTCTCCTTATTGTCCAGATATGTTTTTTTGAAGCCTGTGATCTTGCTGCGATATACGCTTGGATTTTGAATATCAGCCTGGAGTTCTCTAAAATAGATCCTTTTGATATTTGCCTTAATTGTATTCGTAATCGTCTCTTTCAAAGCTGCAAGAACCGAATCCCTTACAAAGATGATATCTAAATGTAAAAGATAACGATCCAAGGTTTTGGAGAGAACGCTATCCACACTCTCAGTAAGATTGAAAAATTTAAAATGAAACGGAGTGTTTTCCGAAATAGGATGATTCAGGTCCTTCAGATTGCTGAAAATACCTTGGTCTTTGTGATGGAAAAGTTCTAGGGTTTTCCCTTGGCTCATATCATGTAACTCTGAAAAACGTTAGTGGTCTCTGTCAAGAATTCGCGAAACTTATATATGAAAAATAAGGATCTGCTAAGCGAATTATACGGATCAAACATTGAAAAAAAAACCGAGTAAAAAATTAATCTTACGTTTCTTGTCAGAAATAAATTTCCAAAAACGTCAGAGGCCATTAATCCTTTTGGACTAATCTATCACTTGTTCAGGTAGGAAAATTTTTATCATAACGGGTTGAATAAAAAGCGACTTTGGTCCAGATAGGGGACTTTTTCTTCAAAAGTTACGGAATGATCATTCAATAAAAAGGTTGCGTCAAAATCCTAAATTTGATGAAATTATACCTTGGTTCTCTACCAGTCCGGATTTCCGGAAGAATGTTAGAACTTTAGGAGACCCCTCATGTCCAGCACAGCTACACAACCGGCGAGCTCAGTCTCTTCCGCGTCGAGCGGAATGGCTTCTTTTCCCGCTGCAAACCCTAAGGAAATGCAAAGAGTATTCGATGCCCAAAAACGTCATTTTCACAAGGTTCTGAAAGTATCCAAGGCGAAGGATCGAGTCGTATTATTGAAAAAATTACTCGCAGCAGTGGAAAGGCTGACCCCAGAGATCAAGCAAGCGCTACAGAACGATTTTAGAAAAGCTCCTCACGAAACGGATCTGACTGAAGTTATGCCTTCTATCGCTGAACTTAAAGATGCGATCCGTCACGTAAAAACTTGGATGAAGCCGGAAAGGGTAAAAACTCCTGTTTCGCTCTTCGGAGCAAGAAGTTCCATTTCTTACGAACCAAAGGGAGTAACGTTGATCATTTCCCCTTGGAACTATCCGTTTTATCTTGCGATCGCACCTTTGACTGCGGCGCTTGCAGCGGGAAACACTGCGATTATTAAACCTTCCGAGTTTACGCCTGAAACTTCTAAACTACTCACTAAACTTGTAAAAGAAACTTTCCGAGAAGAGGAAGTTGCAGTATTCGAAGGAGATCATACTGTTTCCACGGCTCTAATGGAGTTACCTTTTGATCATATTTTCTTCACAGGGAGTACTCATGTAGGAAAGATCGTAATGGCGGCAGCCGCCAAAAATCTTTCCACAGTTACTCTGGAATTGGGAGGAAAATCTCCTGCTATCATCGTGCCTGGGGCGAATCTGAAAAAAGCGGCCCAAAAATTGGTATGGGGAAAGATCATGAATGCGGGACAGACTTGTGTCGCGCCTGACTATCTACTTTTACCGGAAGGACAAACGGAAGAATTCGTAAAACAAGCTAAGGCTGCCGTAAAATCTTTTTACGGAGAAACTTCTGCAGATATCAAGAACAACAAAGACTTCTGTCGTTTAGTAAACCAAAGAAACTTCCAAAGAGTTTCAGGATATATCCATGAAGCGGTTGAAAAAGGCGGCAAAGTAGTGATGGGAGGAGAAACGGATTCTTCTCAGAACTATATCGAACCGACTCTAATCGCTAACGTGCCTGAAAGCGCAAGGATCATGGAAGATGAGATCTTTGGACCGGTGCTACCTATCCTAACATACAAAAACCTGGACGAAGCAGTGGAAAAGGTTTTATCTAAACCGAAGCCGCTCGCGCTCTATGTGTTCGGAAGCAATAACAAATACATCAACAAGGTCCTGAAGGAAACATCTTCCGGAGGAGCTGCAGTGAATGACGTTATCGTACACTTGGCCAACCCGAACCTACCATTCGGAGGGATCAACCATTCCGGACACGGAAGCTATCATGGATGGTGGGGATTCAGAACATTCTCTCATGAGAAGTCTGTATTCAAACAAGCTCCGTTCTCTTCGATTGAAATGTTATATCCACCTTACACAGGTTTCGTGGATAAGATGCTTCAATTCACAAAGAAGTTCTTCGTTTAAAAGTTTCTTCTACTTTCTTCGATTTGAAAGCCCTCTTCGGAGGGCTTTTTTTATTTTTTGGGCGGTTCCTCACTTCGTTCGGACGGGCTACTTCGGGTTCGTGCATTCGCACTCATCCGGTAAGCCGGACTTGCGCCCTGCGTATCCCTTCCGCAGCGACCCGAAACACAAAGAGTTTGCACTAAGATCTTTGCAACTCTGCGTGAACAATAAAATCTTTTGTTGGAGTTCCAACATGGGTTGGAAGGGCGGCCCCCGCCCTGGTTCGGGTGGCGGAGGAGGGCTTGTGGGAGAAGCCTTTCCCCTGTATCATAAAATTATAAATCTTTCAATTACAAATTCTAAGTTAATTTGTAGGAGCTCCAACATTAACTCCTAATCCTTCCAGGAATTTGTCCGTATACTTCCATGGTCTTTTCTTGCCGAAATCAAACATGATACAATGAGAGATGGATTCGCAGGAAACTTTGCCGTCGGATTTTCGTATCAATTTTTGGAACACCTTACATCTGGAGCCGGAGATCTCGCCAAACTGAGTCTCTATTAAAGCGGTGTCCGGATAACGGATTTCCGCTTTATAATCCGTTTCGCCTCTTAGGATCATCGGACCTATGTTTTCGGATTTCATTTGAGAGAAGGAAAGGCCTGCTTCTTCTAGAGCAACCATTCGTCCTTCGTGAAGGAATACTTGGAAGTTCCCGACATTCAAATGGCCGTTCGGATCGCATTGGCTCCAAAGGACCGGGATTTCGTAAAAGAATGATTTAGAGATTTGCATATGTCTTTCCTATTCCTCCAAACTGGAAAGCGCGAGGATTCAGAAAAGGGGAATTTATAGTTTTATGTCAAATTATTAATTGGTTGGAAAAACAAAATATAGGATTAGAAACTTATCCAGCTAAGATATAAATAAGAGATTCCTATAATTATACAAACAGGCGAATAGATTAAATAATCATATTTTGCGAATTTAGTATTTTTAATTTTTTTAAAATAGCCCACCAATCTGAAATCTCCAATGGCTCTTCCTAAAAAGATGAATGAGATCAATAGAGAGAAGACTGCGCTCATTTTGTTTTGAGCGAAAATATTTCCGGAAGACCAAAGTGCCACTGCTCCGAAGCCAAAGAGTGCGAGTGCAACAAGCAATGTTAGTCCTCTGCTTGGGATAAATGCAGGTTTACCGTTCGTTTCTGGAATGACTGTGACTGATATTCGTTTTTCTCCGAATGCCCAGTAAATATGTAATGCGGATAAGAAGAATAAAATGGAAGCTGTGATTGAACCTAAGATCTTTTCCATTCGAATAGTTTTGACTGAAACTTTTGGTTTGTCCAGCAATCTTATATTTCAGGCTTAAGCGAGAAGGTTTTTTAATCTCCAAAAAAATATAAATATCCTATTTTAAATCCACGATCTATATTCGAATCTGTCCTTGTCTGCAACAGGAGGGAAAAAGTTAAATACCCGTTCGGATTTATAGGGTACTGAACCCCAGGTGCAATCACGAAATAATCGGAATACGGTGTAATCGTATTCGATACGGTAGTTCTATGACCGAACTCTAAAAGTAAATTCGTTTTAGAAGGTAGGCCGTACGAAAGAGTTAATCCTGAATATAAGAATCTTTTAAAGTTCTCTTCCGCAGTTTCTTTTCCGGAAGAGTTGGTTTCGGATTCAAAGTTTACGGTTCCTTGGATGGAGAATGCGCCGAATCTTTTTAACCCGCCAAAATAAGCCCGGATCAGAAATAGATCCGGATTGATATCCGCTTCTTTAGGTTGGGAGACAGAAGGTCCTAAAAATTGAACTCCGCCACCGAATGATGCAAAATCTGTTTTTACATAATATTTTGCACCCACTGCCCATCTATCCCAACCGCTCCAAATTTTTCTGGTTGTGGAATAATGATCTATGTATCCGTAACTTGCAGTCACTGAAAATGAATCCGAAAGTTTCATTTCTCCAACTGCGGAAATCTTTCTATCTCTTTCGTAACCGTCTTCTTGCCTGGGGGTTCTGTCTGTGGCCGTTCCTGCAATATATACTTTGTTATATACTGCCAATTCTTGGTTCAGGTTTGGGTGTACCGGCCTTTCTTCATTTCCCGGAGCGGGCAATAAAGGAATTATAAAAACTGAATACGAAAGAACGAATGGTATGTAAGTTTTCCATTTCATTTTTAAGGCCTTATTCGTTCAGAAACAAAATTGGAAAGAAAGGTAGTAGCTGTTCTCTAACGGCTTTGGATAGAACTTCATATCCTTTTTCATTTGGATGGGCTCCATCCGGAATCATATCATCCGTAATCAGGAGTTCGGTATCGATTCTTGGGATAAAGTTAATCCGTTCTTTCATCTTCGCAGTTATCATTGAGGCAGCCAAAGTTGGCCAAGGAAACTTAACATTCCAAATATTCAGAGCAATGACATGCTTGCATCTTGTTTGTAAGATTTGAATACCTTGCATTTGTCTGTCGATTGTAGCATCCACTTCTGCTGGATCGGGCGCATAATTGTTTAGGAAATCATTCACTCCACCTTCATATAAACATGCGTCATATCGTTGATGATCTTTTTGGATTGAGTCGAGAATTATATAAGTGTTCCTTACTGGAAAGGCGAATTTTGCCCCGTTAAATTCAGGAAGCTGCTTCTCAATTGGCCAGGCAGCTATCACGCTATCTCCATACATGGCAAGGGAAGGTTTGAGTAGGTATGAAAGAACTTTTTCGGACTCACTTTCTGGAGGTTTATCGCAATTTGATATATGGAAGATAGTGCATGCGAAAATTATGGAACTGCAAAAGATTCGCTTTCCGGCGCCTTGAGAATTTTTTGTTGCCCATCCGGCCATTTAAAACAAACTTTCCAGGAATGATCTTTAATTCAATAGTTTTTGTTGTATTCTTTATATCTCTTCATCTTCTTTATTGGAAAGCACCTAAAAGATTTGGGAACGCTATTCTTTTGCTTGGCTCTGTAATATTCTACGGGTATTGGAGTATTCTTTTTCTCTTCCATTTTCTAGGAACAATATTAATTAACTATCTTCTTTATATATGGGCATCTAAGCATCCAGGCAGACTTAGTTTGAGTATAACGGTAATATTAAACTTAATAAATCTAGCCTTTTTCAAATACACTTATTTCCTTTTAAATTTTTTTGTGGATTTAGGTATATCAGGAGATGCAGGAAAACAACTTTTGTTAGATTCAAAGAGTATAGTTCTCCCGTTAGCGATCAGTTTCTATACATTTCAGATATTGGCATTACAGATTGATTCGCAAAGAGAAAAATTTTCCGAAAAAATCAGTCTAGAAAAGTTCAGTCTATTTATTTTATTTTTTCCTCAATTAATTGCTGGTCCGATCATGCGGCATGGAGATTTTTTTGATCAGCTTGATAGAAATCGTCGTTATTCAGGTCTTTCTTTTAATTCGGGTTACATTCTTATAATCGTTGGAGTTATCAAAAAAGTTCTGATAGCTGATTCGATTTCTGGATTAATAGATCCAGTTTTTTCAAATCCAAGTGAATATGATTCTGTTAGTTTAATCGCCTCTGTCTATGGATTTGCAATTCAAATATATTGTGATTTCGCAGGTTATACGGATATGGCAAGAGGGATGGCTTTACTTTTAGGTTTTGACATTCCCCCGAATTTTAATGCACCTTATTTTTCTCTAACATTTAAGGAATTTTGGACTAGATGGCACATAACCCTTTCTACTTGGTTAAGAGATTATTTATACATCTCTCTTGGCGGAAATAGGCAGGGCAAATTGCGAACTTTCATAAATTTATTTCTTACTATGCTTCTTGGAGGACTTTGGCATGGGGCGAATTACACATTTATAATTTGGGGATTCTTACACGGTTCATATTTGGTTATAGAAAGGTTATTAGGCCTTGAAAGTCCTTCGCGAGAAAGATCAAAGTTTCTTAAAATTATTTCAGCTCTTATTGTATTCCATGCGGTATGTTTTGCTTGGATTTTTTTTAGGGCAGACTCTGCTTCGTTATCATTTTCTATGATATCTGGTATCTTTGCTAATTCTGGAAAGATTAGATTATTAGATGTTGGTCCTTTGCTCTTATTGGTAATTTTAGGACTGTTGACTCAACTCTATGAATATTTACCTAAAGAATCAAAGTCGATTAGTTTTAGATATAGGGAGCTTGTTGTTCCAGTTTTTGCTTTGATCATTGCTTTCTTGACTGCTTCGGTTTCTTCACAAGCTTCTCCATTTATTTATTTTCAATTCTAAGAGATTATATGAAAAAATACCTTATTCAAATCTTCTTTCTTTTGTATTTTTTATTAGATAAGCTTGTACTTATTCCTGAAATAAAATACTTTTTAACTGACTCCTTAAAATCTAATCCATACCAAGAAACCTTAGATGATATAGATCCTAAAGAAGTTGGTATGTTTCCTGTCGAAGGGAAAAAGACTGCTTGGGTATTTGGCTCTTCTCGATCATTGCCTTTTTATCATGTACCAAATCATCTACATACTGAAGTAGACCGATTTACGAGTTTGGAAGAAAAATCTCTAGTTGATTCATTTGAATTTTTTGCGTTCGCAAGTCCTGGATCAAATCCTGCAGTCTTTTTTACTCGATTTACTGAACTGCTGGAAAGAGGGATGTCGCCGGATCTCCTTTTAATTGAAACTTCCGCTTTCGGGTTTAATAAAAATAATAGATATACAAAGTATGCCAAGTTAGAAGCTATTTCGCTTCCTTTCGTTTTGAAACACCTCGATTCGATCCCGAACGAATACATTTATGATATAATTACTACAAGATTATTCGCTACCTTAAGGTATAGAATTTCCAGAAAGGCAATCGAAGACAATCTTTCTGGAAAAGCAAAGGCTGAAGAAGCTATGATTCGTCTTGCAACGATGAATCTAGATAATCAGTTGAGTGATATATTTAGTAGGAAATCAAAAGAAGTTCCTAGAGTTTATTCAGAATCTGAGTTTAAAGATTTTTCTCCGTTAGAAGAGGAATCAGATGAATTAAAGCTGAAAATCGAGATCAGCAAGAAAACAATAGAAAAGGAATTTTATAATTCTTTCAAACAAGATGAATCTATCTGGAAGTTTATGGAAGAGACTCTCAAGAAAGCTAAAGATAGAAAAATTCCAGTCGTACTTTGGATACCTAAGGTCCATCCTGAATTAGAAAAGATTCATAAAAAATATAAACTAGAGATTATCTGGAAAGAAAGATTAAAAAATTTAGCGAATCGCTATGATGCGGTGCTGGTCGATTTTGAATCTGATGAAAAATTAAAATGCGAGAGATTTTCGGATATTAGTCACCTTTCTTCGAGATGTTATACTGAGCTTTCTTCGGTGCTTTTGAAGAAGGGCGCACAACAGTTAAAATGATCTTCGTCTTTTAATGTTTAATACAAGATGTTTAGTATTAATGTAAGCTCATCCAAATTTTTGAAGCTTGAATAAGCTTATGTTTCATATTCGTTTAAACTAATTTTTTAGCGGCTCCAATGGCAGCTTCATAGTTTGGCTCGCTTGCAATCTCCGGAACTAACTCAACGTACTGGACGGTATCGTTCTTATCCAAAACGAAAACGGCTCTTGCAGAAAGTCCTTTTAAACCTCCATCTGCGATGTGAGTCCCATACGCTTTTGAAAAAGAGAAGTCCCTGAATTGAGAGAGCGTGACCAGGTTCGGAGAATCCAATCCTTCCATAGTGCAAAAACGATTCATTGCGAAAGGAAGGTCTCCGGAAACGACTACGGTTACGATCCCATCCAGCTTTGCCGCTCTTTCGTGGAATTTTTTAGTTTCCATTGCACATACGGACGTGTCCAAGCTTGGGACCGAAACCAAGATTTTTACTTTTCCGTTATAATCTTTGAGAGACTTGGTGCTTAAGTCTTTTGCCGTTCCGTTAAAATCCGGAGCCTTTGCACCTACTTCTAATAATTTTCCTTCAAGTTGAACTGGGTTACCTTTAAGAGTGACGCTTGCCATTTTTATTTCCTTGGGATGGGATGATACGTCGTAAGCGGATTTGAGCAACGAAAATCTACTTCACGAGCTTCCTTTTCGGACTCAGGCAAGATAGTAAAAAGTTCTTGCAAATTTTTATAAGTAAATCGTGAATATCTTAAGCGGTTTATCCGTCATTTTCTACGTAATGAATAAATTAGGATTACAGTCTAGCCAAACCCTTTGGGTCGTCCTCTGGATGGTGGTAGTGGTCACGCTACCCTGGTCGGCAATTACGCCCTAAGGTTCTTTCGTAGGCAGCAATCCTCGAAAAGCCCCTCTCGGCGTAAAGCCGAGGGGGGCTTTTTTTATTTCTACACTGTGTGAGGCAAGAATGGAAACGATTACTGAAAAAAACAAGGCCTGGCTTAGAGAAGATAAGGATCCCAAAACCGGAGCCGAATTGATCGTTGCATATTTAAAAAGAAGAAGGATCCATAACGTATATGGGATCCCTGGCGGCGCCAATTTACCGTTATACGATGCACTTCATAATAGCGGAATACGGCATATTCTTGCAAGACATGAACAGGGAGGAGGGTTTATGGCTCAAGGAGAAGCCAGAGTCACTAAAAAACCTGCAGTTTGTTTAGCTTCCTCGGGTCCTGGAGTTACAAATCTGATCACCTCAGTTGCGGATGCAAAATCGGATTCTATACCCTTAGTCGCTATTACTGGCCAAGTGCCTTTATCTCTTATCGGAACCGATGCTTTCCAAGAAATAGATACATACGGATTATCTTTACCTATTACTAAAAAAACCTATTTGGTTCGTTCCGTATCGGAACTTATTCGCGTTTTGCCGGAAGCATTTCAGATCGCAGAAGGACCAAGACCTGGCCCTGTCTGGATTGATGTTCCAAAAGATATACAGTCGGCTTCAATTTCACTTTCTATGTCACAGATAAAATCCATTTGGGATTCTCAGGAAGAAATAAGCCCTCCTAAGATCTTTATCTCTGAAGCTGATAAACTTAGATTCTATTCTTTATTAGAAAATTCTAAAAGACCGGTTTTGTATATAGGAGGAGGAGTTAAGGGTTCCGGCGCAGAAGATCTTATCCAACAATTAGCGGAGTCCCAGGATATTCCCGTAGTGTGCACTTTGATGGGACTGGATTCTTTTTCACAAACGCACGAACTGTCTTTGGGAATGCTAGGAATGCACGGCGCTCCTTATACGAATCGATTATTGTCCGAGTCGGATCTTCTTTTGGCATTCGGGGTTCGTTTCGACGATAGGGCTACTGGAAAATTAGAAACATTCTGTCCTAGTGCAAAAGTGATCCATGTAGACATCGATTATAAGGAAATCGGAAAGTTAAGAAGACCCGATTTCGGTTTTTGTTCGGATTTAAAATACTTTTTAGAGAGTATGGGAGAGTTTCCGAATCGCAAAAGGGAAGAATGGAGATGGCAGATCCGTTCTTACAAAGAACTGTATCCTTTAAATCCGATTTCTACTCCTAAAGGGTTTTCTCCTCAGGATATTATTTTGTCCGTTGCAAATTCCTTAGGTCCGAATACAAGGATCAGCACTGACGTTGGACAACACCAGATGTGGGTTGCTCAATATTATCCATTCCGGAAAAGCGGGACATTTTTGACTTCCGGAGGACTTGGGACCATGGGTTTTGGTTTGCCTGCTGCAATCGGAGCTTCTCTTGCGGATCCGAACTCTAAGATCGTTTGTTTTTCCGGAGACGGATCTATTTTGATGAATATCCAAGAATTGGATACTTTGAGCGAGTTACAATCGGATATTAAAATTATAATATTCGATAATCGGAATCTTGGGCTGGTGCGCCAACAACAGAATTTATTTTACGGAAGTAGGTATAACGGAAGCGCTTATCCTTCTCATTCTAAATTCTCTAAGATCGCCAACGCTTTCGGAGTTTATAGTTTGGATCTGGGGGAAGAGGGAAAAAATTTAGAAGATCTGGAGACTTTTTTAAAGGAGAAGGGGCCTGGACTGGTCGTTGTTCCCATCGATCAGGATCTTCAGGTTTTTCCAATGGTTCCACCCGGAAAAAGTAATTTGGAGATGCTCTTAGGTTGAAAAATTCCGTTTACAGACGGTTTTCTTTTCCATACGGCTCCTTGGTCGAAATTTCGATCGAGGAGTCCGAAACTTCTTTGTTTGCTTTCGTTCTTTCTATCTTTTCTTCTGATTTCTCTTGGTGGCCCTCCCGGGCCTAGTTATACCTACATATTCCTTTTTTATAATGTGTTATCGAGCGATTCGACTCGAAATTAAGGAGGCAATTATGTCCATAGAAATCCAAAATATCAGAAAAGAAGCGTCACGTTTTAAAAGACCAATCGTCCGACCCTTTCCTTTAAAGGAGAATTGTACCCTGGAATATTTCCAAAAGTTAATGGAAGAGACTGAAGTAGCGGTCCTATTCGAAAGTTTGGGACCGGAATCGGATAATTCCAGATACAGTTTTATTTCAGGTTTTCCAAAGAGGGTATTCAGAGCTAAGGAAGATAAATTAGCATGTGACGGAGTAGAGATTGCGAGGGGAAATCCATACAGGCTATTCTCGGAAATTTTTTCGCCTAAAAAATCATTCTTAGAATGTACGGAAGTAGGCGGAGGAGGTCTATACGGTTACCTTTCCTACGAGGCTGCGAACGATATGGAATCGAGCCTTCTTCTGAAAGAACATCCCAAATTTCCTAAGTTCTGTTTTGCTTGGATGGAAGACGGTATCCTCTTAGATAGAAGAACTGGAGAATCCAAATACTTCCATTACGGAACGGATCGATATAATCTGTTCGAAGATATTTATAATAAAAAAACTCCGGATAACGGAAAATTCAAAGCAGTAGATTTAGGTTTTTCTAAAACGAAAGAAGAGCATAGATCTATGGTAGATGAAGTTTTAGAAGAGATCCGTAAAGGAAATACATTCCAGTGCCAAGTAGGATTTAGAAAAACATTTTTAGTCGGGGAGACAAGAACAGCAAAGGATAGAAAAAGAGGGGATTTCGAATTATACAAATCGGTCCGAAAAGTAAATCCTTCTCCTTTTATGTTCTTTATGAGCTTTCCAGGAGAAGTCCATTTAGGAGCAAGTCCGGAACTTTTGTTTAGATTAAAAGACGGACTCGCAGAAAGTTTTCCTTTGGCAGGAACCATCCGAAGAGGAACAAACGAGGAAGAAGATCAAAAGTTAGCGCTTGAGCTACTCTCGGATCCGAAAGAGATCGCAGAGCATAATATGCTTGTGGATCTGCATAGAAATGATCTAGGAAGAGTTTCAAAATTCGGAACGGTAAAGGTGCGAGATTCTTTCGCTCTCAAAAGATTCAGTCATGTGCAACATCTATCTACTGAAGTTTCCGGGATCATCCGTGCGGGTCAGGATATGTTTTCAGGATTAGCTTCTTCTTTTCCAACTGGAACGTTAAGCGGCGCTCCGAAGATAGAATCCATGAAGATCATTCACAGAATAGAAAACGATCCAAGAGGTCCCTATGGAGGAGCAGTAGGAAGATTCGGCTTTGATGGAAATTGTTCCTTCTGTATTCCGATCCGAAGTTATTTTAGAAAGGAAGAAGAGGCAGTGGTCCGTGCCTCCGGAGGGATCGTTATGGATTCGAATCCGGATGCGGAATACCATGAGATAGGTCATAAATTAGGAGCGGTTTTAAAAGCGATGGAGGCAGCTCGATGAAAGTATTATTAGTAGATCATCACGATTCTTTTTCCTATAATCTATTTCAACTTATAGGAGAAATTTTAGAAGAAGAGTTTCCTTACAGATTCCGATTGGATGTGATCCGTCAGAATGAAACCGATGTTTCCAAAATTGTCCAAGAAAAATACGATAGGATCTTGCTTTCTCCCGGCCCAGGAACTCCGGAAGATCCTGAATATTTCGGCTGTTCGATGGAGATCCTAAAAAGACTGGAAGGAGAGGTCCCAATTTTGGGGGTTTGTTTGGGAATGCAGGGGATGGCCCATTTTGCAGGAGCAAACATTATAAAAGCAGAATATCCTATGCACGGAAAAATTTCCGAGATCAAAACGGACGGTAAAGGAGTGTTTCGGGATCTTCCTTCCGATCTGAAAGTGATGAGATATCATTCTCTGGTGGTGGATGATAATTCTCTCGGGATAGAATGGGAAAGGACTGCTTATGCAGGCTCGGAGCTAATGGGAATTCGTAATAAGGAAAAAAGAATGGAAGGAGTTCAATTCCATCCCGAGTCGTTTGCAACCGAAGGTGGACGGAAAATGCTTTCAAATTTCCTAATGTAATTTAGGAAGCAAGTGAGGAAGGGAAATCCTTTAGAAATTCTTGGATTTTTTCTCCCAGATCTTCTATTCGGAAAGGTTTTCCTAAATAATCGTCCATGCCTGCTTCGGCACATGCTTTTCTGTCTTCCGGGCTGTCATGGGCGGTGACTGCTATGATCCAAGGAACCTTTTTCAGGCTAGGTTTCTTCTTTAAGATCCGCGCTGTTTCGAGTCCGCTCAACTCTGGCATTTGTATATCTAAAAGAAGAAGATCCACATCCTTCTCTTCCCAATATGCCAAGGCGTCAATTCCGTTCGAAACGATTGCGCAACTTAATCCTAATTTTTCCAACATCTTTTGGATTAATCGTTGGTTGACTGGATTATCTTCCGCGACAAGGATTTTCAGATCTTGATGTTCCGAGAAATCGAAATTGATCAGACTTTTTGATCTTGCAATTTTGACTTTTTCGGAAATGTCCGCTTTCGGAAGAGTCATTTCTAAAATGAATTTAGAGCCCTGGGCCGACTCGCTTTGTACGGATATATTCCAATCCAATGCTTCGCAGATACGTTTGCAGATAGAAAGTCCAAGTCCTGTTCCACCATACTTTCTAGTAGTAGAAATATCGGTTTGAGAGAATGCTTCGAATAAGGTCGGGATCCTATTTTCTTCAATTCCAATGCCTGTATCTTTTACACTCAAAGTAAGAGTAACGTCAGTTTCGGTTTCTCGTCCTAAATCCAACTCTACGGTAATTCCGCCTTTTTCAGTGAATTTTAGTGCATTAGAAACTAAATTGGAAAGGACTTGTCTTACTCGGATAGAGTCGGATTTTACATCGATACTCTCTCTCGCAGGAGGGAGAATCGTTTTAAATGCTAATCCTTTTTTGAATGCTTTGTCTGACGCTTCTTCAGCATATTTTTCCAGAAGAGAGATCATATCGAATTCTTTAAAACTGAAATGTAATGAACCCGATTCCGCTTTGCTAAAATCGATTACGTCATTGATCAATCGAATGAGATGTTCCGAACTTTCCGTCAATGAATCCAGGTATTCTCTTTGAAGTTCCGGATTTTGCGTTTGCCTTAATAGGTCCACCATTCCTAGGATACCATGCACCGGGGTCCTAAGCTCATGGTTCATATTTATAAAGAATTGTTCTTTGGCTTTTTGTAATTCTAATGCAACAGACTGTAGCTGGATCAGCGCCTGAGATTTAGCATCTAACTCCATAAAGGAAACTACTGAGTTTGCTAATGCTTCGAGCGCCTTTACCTCTGCCTCGGATATCTTTTTCGGTTGGGTATCAATCACACAAAGTGTGCCAAGTACATAACCGTCAGGCGTACGTAACGGAGCGCCTGCATAAAATCTAATATTCGGATCATTTAATACAAGAGGATTTTGTCGGAATCTAGGATCATTTAAAGCGTCCTCAACTACCAACGCCTTATTTTCGGAAACTGCAAATTGGCAAAATGAAATTTGCCTAGGAGTTTCATTTACTTCCAGACCCATTCTGGCCTTGAACCATTGTCTTTCCGAATCTATTAAGGAGATTAAAGCGATAGGTGTCCCACAAATGAGGGAGGCCGCCTTTACGATACCGTCGTATTTTTCCTCGGAAGGCGTATCGAGAATCCTATAACGCTTTAATGCTTGTATCCTTTCTTCTTCATTTTCGGATATGGGAGCTACGCTATAAGGAAGATTTTCCATATTAAAATACGATATTATTTAAGACTAAAAAATAACGGGGTATATTCTCCTTTTCGAAAGCAAAAATACAAGGATTTATCTACCTAGTAAATTATTTTCAAGATTAGTCATGTATCACCTGAAAATTGCGGGCCCCTAAGGTTTTACCCTGAGAAAGGATTTCTTGTAGTTTTCGGATATCTTTCCTAGTGTTTTTGAAAACCTGGGAGAAGATCCAGGATTGGAAAATTTTAGAAAATCCGGATAGTTCCATATGACTTGTAAAAAGGATTTTGGTATCGGTATCGGAGCCTTTCGGGTCCGGATAGAAGGAGAAGGTTTCCGTCCGATCCGAAAATCCGCTTTTGATCCGCAGCACCAGTCTGCTTGGATACTTAGATTCTATTATTTGGTATTGGAACTTATATGTGAAAAACCAAAATTTAGTTTTCACTTGAAATCCGGGAGTACTTTCATTTTTCTTAAAGGAGAGAATATTTTCCGACCAGTCAGGCAAACGTTCGAAATTAGAAACGTAATCGAACGCCCTGCTCAAAGAAATCGGCACAGTAAAAGCAATAGTAGTCGTCGCCATGGAAACTTCTCTCTTTCTTTAAAAAGAATTCCCTTAGGATCCTTTTTCGAGTCCAATGTAATATAGAGAGGAAATATGGGTTTTAGACGAATAACCGGAACAAGAATCGCCGAAAAAACTATCGAAGGTGGGGGATTTCCAGTTCGAAGACCCTTCCCAGTTCCGCAATTTTCTTATTGGGACCCTTTCTTACTTTTGGATGAAATGGGACCTGTAGTTTACGAACCAGGCAAAGCAATCGGTGCCCCCGATCATCCTCACAGAGGTTTCGAGACCGTTACGTATCTTTTATCCGGCGAAATGGAACATAGAGATTCCTGGGGACATGCGGGAAAATTAAAAGAAGGCGGTATCCAGTGGATGACCGCAGGAGCAGGCCTTGTACATTCGGAACTTCCTTCCGCTGATTTTCAATCAAGAGGCGGAAGAATGCACGGATTCCAGATCTGGGTCAATCTCCCAAGGGATAAAAAACTTATTTCCCCGAAATACCAGGAAGTTGATTCCTCCGAAATTCCTGTGGCAGAGAAAGACGGCGTTTGGGCAAAGGTGGTCGCAGGAGAACTTTGGGGAACGAATGCAGTGATCCAGACCCAGACCCCGATTACTTTCTTCCATTTGAAACTTTCCCCGGGTTCCTACGCGGAAGTGCCTGTGCCAAAAGATTATAATATTCTGGTGTATCCATTCGTGGGCGAAGGTACTGTAATCGACACAGACGCTGAGCACGATCTTGTTGAGGGTGAGACAGTATTTTACCAAGGCGGAGAAGGTAGTATAGGCCTTAGAGCTCCCGATAATTTTGCTTGGGAAGTTTTGATCTTAGGGGGACAACCTATCAACGAGCCTGTTGCACGTTATGGCCCTTTTGTCATGAGTACTCCTCAGGAAATACAACAGGCTTTCGAGGATTATTCCGCAGGAAAAATGGGGACGATATAACTCTCCATTCATGGAAGAAGTCCAGACCAAAAAATTAGCGGTGATCGGCGGCGGAGCCGCCGGTTTTTTCGGAGCCATACAAACTAGAATTCTTTCAGAAGGAAGAATATCGGTACAATTATACGAAAAATCTCCCAACGTATTGTCCAAAGTGAAAATTTCAGGAGGAGGAAGATGTAACGTCACTCATTCCTGTTTTGATCCCGAAGAATTATCCAAACGTTATCCGAGAGGAGAGAAGGAGCTTAAAAGAGCATTCGAGATCTTCCAACCGAAAGACACGATCCGGTTTTTCGAATCCAGAGGAGTTAAATTAAAGGCGGAGAACGATGGCAGAATGTTCCCTGTCACCGATAATTCCGAAACAATCATCGATTGTTTATTGGAAGAAGCCAAAAAATCGGGAGTAAAGATCCAAACCAAAATTTCTATATTAGGAATTTATAAAAATGATGATCCGAACGGCAAAAGATTCAGGATACAAACGGAAGACGGAGAAGAATATTTCGATTCCGTTTTGGTAGCAAGCGGATCCTCGCGTAAAGTATGGGGATGGCTGGAAAATATGGGCCATACCATCGAATCTCCTGTCCCCTCGTTATTTACTTTCGAGATCTCGGATCCTTTGCTGGATGGATTTCAAGGGCTTACAGTTTCGGACGTGGAGATCATATTCAAAAATTCTAAACTAAAACAAAGGGGTCCCATTCTTTTTACTCATTGGGGTTTAAGCGGTCCGGCAGTTCTCAAACTTTCTGCCTGGGCTGCTCGTGAGTTATTCGATTCCGATTATAAAGCTGAATTGTTAATCGATTGGGTCCCCAATCATTCCAGGCAGGAATTGAGAGAAATATTTTTAGAAAAGAAGAAGGATAGTCCCTCAAAAAAGCCCGGAAGTCGTTCCGAATTCGACCTTCCGTCCAGATTTTGGGAAAGAGTTTGGGAGAAGTCTTGCGGTCCGGATAAAAGGTGGTCCGAAATCTCCTCCAAAGAATTACACCAAGCGGAAGAGATCTTAAAAAGAACCCTTTTGAAGGTTTCAGGCAAGGGAGTTTTTAAAGATGAATTTGTGACCTGCGGAGGAATTCGCCGCAAGGAAGTGGATTTTTCTAAAATGGAAAGTAGGCTTCATCCAGGGTTGTATTTTGCCGGAGAAGTTTTGGATATAGACGGGATCACAGGCGGATTCAATTTCCAGAATGCCTGGACAACTTCATATATTGCAGCCAAAGCGTTAGCTACAACCTAATTCCAGGGTTCCGGGTAGGAACTAAATCCTACACGATTCCCATCCGGGTCTGTAAAATACTTTGTATAATCCGTTTTTTCCGTAAAAGAATTTCCGAATAAAGAATCTATCTTTTCCCTTTCTTCTTTTTTTTGAGCCGAGAAGATAAGCGCATGAGGAGCCTTGGGCTCATCTTCTTTTTCTATCATGATACGTGTCGTTCCTGCTAAAAACCAGGAAGCTCTAAGCTTGCCGTCTTGGTAAAAATGGTCCTTTTCCAATGATAATCCAGGGATAATCATATAAAACTTTTTTAATGTTTCCGGGTCCCGAGTGGAAATCGCTATATGATGGATCATTCCATGATCACCAGGTCCGAATATTCGGGATGTCTTCTAAGATATGTCTGCACAAAAGAGCAATTCGGGATGATCTTTTTAGTTTCAGCCCTTGCGGTTTTGAGCGCAGCTTCTGCAAGCTGGGAGGCGATCCCTTTTCCCCTAAAATCAGTCGGAACAAAAGTATGATATAGATCCCAAACGTGGGCTCCTATCTCTCTATAAACTAAATGAGCTTCTCTTCCGTCTTGTAGGATCAGGAATTTTTTGCCGGCAACATCGTGTTGGACTGAGTTCATTTTGCCCTCTATAGGTTCGACTCTGATCGGGAAGGTTTAGTGGAACCAAAACAATGGAATTCGATCAAGTTTTAAAAATCAAGCAAACGGAAGTTCCGCCTAAGTTTTTCAGATCCAGTTCCGCCTTAAGTTGATTGCATAAGGAACGAATGATCATTAGACCCAAGGAAGATTCCTGTTCTTGCTTTTTGGAAGAAGTTTGTCCGAACCATTCTTGGATACCGGGCATCCCGACCCCGTCGTCTTTAACGGTGAGATGGACCTTATTTTCTTTTACCTTTAACTGAACGGAAATATTCCCTTTGGCATCGTTCGGAAATGCATGTTTTAGAGAATTTGAGATCAGCTCCGTTACAATCAAGCCACACGGGATTGCCTTCTCCATTGAAAGTCTAACTGGGTCCATATCGGCTTCGAATCCGATCCTATTTCCGGACGGAAAATACGATGTGACTAGATGTCTTAGAAGAGAATCCAAGTAGGTTTTCATATCCACGTTCGCAAATTTGTCCTGTTTGTAGAGATGATCGTGGATCATCGCCATAGCTGTGATCCTGTTTTGTGCCTTTGATAGAATTTCAGAAGTAGTGGACTCGCCGGAATACATATTTTGTAAATTCAGCATTCCGGAAACAATCTGCAGATTATTTTTGACCCTATGATGGATCTCATGAAGAAGTACTTCTTTTTCTCTTAGATTTTCCTCTAAGGTCCTTTCGATCTCTATCCTTGTTGCAATCTCTTTTTCTAAAGTACGTTTAGATCGATATATATGAGCTTTTCTTAATCTAAGGTTCGTAAGATATTCGTGTCTTCTTTGTATGCTTTCCTGCAATCCTCTCATTAGGATTGTCAGAGGAACACATACGATCGTATTGGCGATCAGAAAGTTCAGGCCTACCACGTATAATCTTTCCGGAGCCATAGACCAAGGAAGACTCAGATAAAATTGCGCTCTGGAAGCGATAAAGACTGCTAACATATTCCCCAAAAGCCCAAATAGAGAAGGGGTGAGGCCGAATAAGACTCCTGCGAGTACCGGAAAAGGAAATAACCAGAGTAATCCTCCACCTTCCGGTCCTACGAATATCAGTAGAGAAAGCCCTAAACAATAATTCATAGTTAGGACCAAGGTTGCCTTGATCGAAAATTTTATACTTTTAACCAGTAGGAGAAAATATACCAGCCCTAATGCGAAAGAATCTATCCATAATACTTCCGTTTTGCCTTCCGTCCACGCAAGATACACGCTCGGAAAATACACAATGGTTCCGAGTATAGTCATGCTGAATAGGATTGAAGTTAAGATGAGTTCTCTCCAAAAGGAAAGTCCGGAAGAAACCGGAGATTTTGGAGTTAGATATCCTTGGATCGATTTGAAAATCCGATCGAGGGGACCGGATTTTTTTCCTTTTTCCATAGTTGTTATAAATAGACTATCAGAATCTATCAAAACAATGATACTCTAGTTCGAATAAAAAGCGGAAGGGAATTTTAATTGTTTCTATTTTCATAATGAATTATGTAAGATCCTGTTCTATCTTCTTTAAGTAATAGTCTGAAATAAATTGAATACTAAATACTTGTAATTAGTTTTATGTTTTTTCAGAGATCTGAATCGTTTTTTAAAACAATTTTTCGTCGCAGAAATTGCACGTTATTCGAAAGAGCAGGTCTTTCTTTAGATAAAAAAAAAGAGGTCCGAGGACCTCTCTGAAGTTGGTAGTTAGGTATAATGGTACGTTTTAGTTTTTGGAGATCACACCATCTAGGGAAAGTTTTCCTCCTCCCTTGATCACCAATGCGATGGAGATCGCCACCATCAATAGATGGAATTCGAAACCTTCTCCCTTTTGGCTTCCTGCCCAATTCATAAAGAAGCCGTGTTCTGCATGAGGAAGTATTGCCACTGTCATCGCGACTCCTATTCCTGCTGCGGCTACTCTTGTAAGAAGACCCGAAAGTAACCCGATAGGTCCCAGAAATTCCGCGATGAATAAAAGTATTACTAAGAAACCCGGAAAGCCAGCGCCGGTTAAGTATGCGTAAGTTCCGGAAAATCCGTAACCGCCATACCAGCCTAATACCTTTTGTGCTCCATGCGGGAACATCACAACTGCAAGAGTTATCCTTAAAATTAAGGATGTTATGTCCGAGTCCGTTTTGAGAATTTTCTGAATCATGCTCACCTCCTAAATGATTCCTGTTTATATAGTCTATTAGTTAATAGTTTATTATTAAAGTAATGGGCCGAAAAATCCGAAAAACATAGATCCCTCCTTTCATATTACGCTGATTTGAGTCCGACAGTCTTGCAGATCTGTCCTAAACTTTTGAGTTCTTCGTCGCTGAGGCAGGACATCTTGCCTTTCAGCTGCTCCAAATAATTTGGGAAAGAAGTTCCGATGAGTTCCTTCCCTTTATCGGTAAGATTGACAATGAAATAACGTCTGTCTTCTTCACTTCTGACCCTAACAACTAGACTTCTTTTTTCTAAGTTGTCTACGATCTGTGTAATATTTCCTTCGCAGGAAAATATTTTTTGACCGATCTCTTTTTGGCACATAGGACCTAGATGGTAAAGAGTTTCCAAACATCCGAATTGGCCGCTGGTCAGATTATATTGGTTCAGGAATTTTTCCTCCATCGTGCGAATGGAATCCGCACAACGGCTTAATTTGATGTAGGCATCGAGTACCTTTACATCTCTAGGCTTTCCTTTATAATGAGTGGCCATAATACTTTAAGATTGAACTATTAATGTATAGACATCCTAAAAAGAAAAAAGTCAACAAAAAAAGAAGCTAAACCCAAGTCTATTTACGCTCCGGTAGGATCCCAGCAAGTCCGAAAGTTCTCATTCCAGGTTTCCATTTCTTGCAGGTCGGAATTACTGAGTTTAAAATCGAATACTTGTGAATTCTCCAGGATCCTCTCCTTTTTGACTGATTTAGGTATTACGACTAATCCTTTGTCGATTGCCCAACGAATAAGAAGTTGAGCAGGAGTTTTTCCATATTTGTTAGCAAGAGAAACAAGTTTTGGGTCTGAAATTTTTTGACCGTGGGCGAGGGGACTATATGCTTCCAGAACTATATTATTTTTTGTGCAAGTGTTTAAAAGTTCATTCTGGTTTAAGAATGGATGATACTCCACTTGGTTCACAGTCGGAATAATCTCTGCATACTGGAATAATTCCTGCAAATGTGGGATCGTATAATTGCTTACTCCGATCGCGCGAACCAAACCTTCTTGATAAACTTTTTCCAATTCTTTCCAGGCCTGTTTTCTGGTTCCTGCGACCGGAAAATGAATAAGGTATAAATCGATCGTATCCAACCCTAATGCCTGCAATGATTCATCCAAATACTTGCGTGGATTTTTTTGGTCGCTATTCCATAGTTTCGTGGTGATGAATAATTCTTTTCGAGGGACCCCGCTCTTTTTGATGGCTTCTCCCACATCGGATTCGTTTCCGTAAATTTTAGCGGTATCTATGTGCCTATATCCGAATTCCAGCGCATTCAAGACTGCGTCTATACATTCTTTTCCGGATCTTGTTTTCCAAACTCCCAGTCCGAATACCGGCATCTCTACTCCGTTATTGAGTCGGATGGATTGATTCAAGGCTAAATTTTGCATATGTTTCCTTAGACTCTTTTGTTTTTAGATCGGATCTATTCTTCTTTCGAAATAACGGAGTTTATTTTTTATGGGAAGAAGCTGTCAGATCGGAAAAAGTTAGGGACTCTTCCTTGAGGTTTAAAACGGATTCCAGAATATTCTCCGCGTATACTAGATCGCTATATCCGGGGCCTTTGGGAAGCCAAGATCCCAAGGTTATAATTCCTAAGAGTTCCGCATCTCCTGGGAGTTGTTTGCCGGAAAGATTGACTCCTTGGACATTGTACAAAAGATCCAAAAACGTTCTTTCTTTGGGACCATTAGAGGACTTTAATGCAACACAAAGTATCTGATTGTCCTTTTCCATTCGTATCGTACGTACATTTCTGATGGAGGAGAGAGGGAAACTTCTTTCTTTATATAATAAACTGCTTAAGACAGGTATTCTGGTAGAATAACGAAGTTTCAATTCGATTGAATTTGCGATTACTTCCGTTTTTTTGAATAAAATGAAGACAGTCATAATTGTGACTATTCCCAAAAAGAAAACGGAAAAAGGGATCAAGAAGATTAGAAAGACCGGATTTTCAAAATTTCCAACGAAAGAGTTTGCGACCGTAAACCATGCCCCATAAAATAACGCTGGGACCAAGATCGTGATAAACGATTTTCCTAGGGATTTTGGTTCTATGATCTCTATCTTTGTTCCTTGGTCTTTCGATTCCGTTTTAACCCATGGAGAAGGTTCTATTTTTTTAGGATCTTGTTTATGAGGTATATCCTTTGAGTCAGGATTTGTTAGCCTTAGTTCCGATTTGTCCAAAATGGGAAGAGGAAGCCTTGTTTTAAAAAATTCTAATCCTTCTTTGAGAGAATTCCCGTCTCTAAAAGTTTCTAGTAAAATACAACTTCCGTCTCTGTATACCAAGTATAAGTCCCAGTATTTCCAAGTGCTGTTTGTATTAATACTAGTTCCGGAAGAATTGGGTCTTTCCATTCTGAATAATATCATGTAAGATATGAATTCGGAAAGAGGAAGCTCCACATCCGACTTACCGGTTTCTCTCAAAGAAAGTAGAGAAGTATTTGTCTGGATCTCAATCGTTTTTACTATATGAGATGCCTTTCTGTAATTTCTCATCGTGATAATAAAAATCGTAACGAGCGAAACACAGAAAAAGAATCCGAATCCCGGAAGGATCTTATCTTCTGCAGTTAGGAATATCACTCCGAAAAAAAAGGAGGCTATACTTCCGAATACGCCAAATGCCAAAATCCCAATAACGAATATGCATCCGCTTGAATAGGGATTTTTAATTTCCTTACGAATACTATCCGATCCGGAGATCCAAGAGTCCAAACTCATAACAAAAAGTCCTGAGAATAGAGAGGACTCTAGGAAAATCAATTTTAAAACGAATCCTTCTTGCATTTTGATTCGGATCGGATTCTTTGTTCGTCATGCAAATTAGTACTGCTATTTCGGATTTAGTATTGGCAATCTTCGCCGTATGGGCCGGTCTCTCAGTCCAGTCCTCTGCCAAAGGAAACGTCTCTAAAAAAGGAGGAGCCTATGGTCTTTTTTTGATCGGGTTAGGCGCTCTTCTTGGTGTTGTTTTCTTTTTAGGGGGAGATTGGATTAGCCCAATCTATAGACCTATCGTGCATGTTGCAGGAGTGGTTGGAGTTCCTTGGATCGGGATCGCATTTTTCAATGCAGGTTTCGGAAAGATAAACGGTAAAACTTGGAATCTACTTAGTTTGATCCTTTTGGTCTTAGCCGTATTAAGTTATCTTTATCCTTTGGGTCTATACGCTACGTTGATCGGTGCGATTGCATTGATCGCTGTTTTAGTAGTATGCATCCAAAAATACAAAGGTTCTCATAAGACAGCTGCATTGTATGGGATTGCAGGAGCCTTACTTTTCATTCTGTCCGGACTTGTGATTGGAACCGTGGGAACGATTGCCGGATTACCTAGAGTGGATCTATTCCATTACGGATTAGCCGCCGCTTCTTATTGTTTAGGATATTCTTTAAAAAGGATAGGATAATTCTAAAGAGCGCCGCAAAAGTAGTATGCAGTTGCGGCGTATACTTTCTTCCTTTCTATTCCACGATCCTCTCTTCCGATTTTTCTAATATACGATTTTTTACAGGATTCGATTTCTGATAAATTTCTTCTGCTTCAAGATCGAATCGTTTTGTAGATCTATGGGAGATTTCCGGAGTCAATTCTATGGAAATCGATCTGGTCGCCCCGCCTGCCGGTTTAGTAAAATTGGCCAAAGTGTCTCCTCCTTTGATGATGGAATGACTAGGTTGATTGAGCACTGCAAATATTATATGTTTTGCATATGTTAACCCCGCTCTTGTTCTAGGAGGGGCCAAGGGTTCCATAGGGATCCAACCGAAGGAAGGGTGCCATACTTCCGCAATTTTATGATTCAACTCCACTTTTTCTCCTACAGGGAGCCAGTTCCAAGCCATTCTGGCCGGTATCCCCGCACTCCTTAGTAGTGAAATCTGAGCGTAACTATGTTCTGTGCAGGAACCATGACCGTTTTGAAGAGCGATCGGTGCCGGATCGAATCTGCCATCTTGCTTATAGACCATGTTCTTTCGGATGTATCTATATACTGATTGTATATATTCTTCTACATTCGAGCTGGAGGATTTAAGCTCATCTCTGATCCGAATAATCTCAGGATCGGAGATTTTATAAGCAGAAGTATCCTCTAAATATTGTTTCCATTCATTCGGGATTTTCCAATCTTCCCAAGAGGTTTGGAAATTGGTAAGTCCGGAATCTATATTATATCTTGCTAATTTAGCTGAATATACCGTTTCTTCCCAGGTTTGTCCAGAGCTTAATGCAGGAATAGAGATGAGTAAGGTGCGATTGTTTTGTTTATCTTCGGTCAATTTTCCGTTCGGATGAAATTTTTCCTCGCTCAGAATTTGAGACGAAGTTTCCTGAGGCGGAATGGCTACTGCAATCTCCGTTTCGGGAGAATTTTCCTTAGGAGTGATCTTTAAGATAAAGCGTATTGTATCCTTGCTTGGTGAAAACCTATAACTTAGATTTCCTTTGAGTACGAAATTTTCCTGTCTTCCCGGATAATAATCGTTCCCGATCTTTATTAGATTTTGATAAATTTCGGACTCCGGGCTGAGGATCACCAGATCGTTTTTGAAACAGGAGATTCTACCTGCTTCTTTGGATTCCAAATGTACTGTAAAACTGTTTTTGATCTTATTCAAAATAGGATCATAAGAATGTAAATTTGTTCCGTCCTTAGAATGCCAAAAAAAGATTTCTTTTCCGGAACAATCGAACGCGAAAGAAACTTTGGGAATAGGCAGATCTTTTTGTTCTATTTCGGATCCTGTTTCCTTCTCGTAAAAAATGAGTTTATTCTCTCTGATCTCGAAAAGTTTTCCCTGAGCAAAACCGATGTTTCCCCAAAAGGCTGTTGTTTGAAAAAAGGGGATCCTTTTTTTGATTTCTAAGGAACCGTTTTTTAAAACTACAATCTCCTTTTTAAGCCTTACATAAATTTGGTCCTCGTCCTTATCCCATGCAAGACCTCTTACGGTTTCCTTTAGATCCAAACGGTTTGTGGCTCCGGTCTTTATATTCTTAATGAGGAGGCCACCTGTGTTCTTTTCGTTCATGTCCGGAAAATTGGCGGGTAAATAAAGATCTTCCCCTACCAATAAACTTCCTTGGGAGGACTTAATCTTCTCTTCAGGGGCTAAGGGAGAAAGAGGGAATGTTTTCGGTTCTGCGGCATCCCATTTCATTGAGGAATAAGCGGATTCTGAGGCCAATTCCACGGCGAATAAACAGAGATATAAGAGGATCGAGAATAAAGGAACGCGTAGATAATCCATCCGCTTTTGGACGGATTCGGCGCTAAAAATCAAACCGTTTTAAGCAGGGATCTGTTCGGAAACCTGGGTCACCCAGGAAGCATAATAGTTGGACAGAGTACGCAGGAACATTAGGTCCATATCGTTCTCGGTTCCTATCGCACGTAACGCGTTTGCGTATTGCGTCCTAAAATCGGTAAGAGGCGCAGTTTCTTGGATATAATTTCTCATAGACTGAGCTTGTTCCGGGCCAAAGCCGTATTCAGTCGACCACTTATCTATCAGTGTCCCGCAATTGTACTTACGGGAAAGAAGTATCTGGGCCAAAATATTTCGGAACATATTCTCAATGGAAACGATCGTGATCTCTTTATGATTTATCGAGATCTCGGTGATGATCTCGTCTTTTTTGTCGATCACCGCCTTAGAAGTCCCCATCTTATTGAAAAATTTAGAGAGATCGTTATAAGCTCTAAAATGTTTTAAGATCAGCTCTCTATCTTTTACATCCACAGTTCTTTGGTCTTCCGGGTGACTCATCTCTTGAAGGATAGATTCTATCACTTGGAACATGATATCGAACGTGAACTGAGTGGATTTGCCTAATAGATATCTGATCTCATTTTGGAATGCCGCATGAACGAATGAGAAAAATGCTTCTAACTTTTCGAGATTCAATACGGTGGAAGTTTTGAATACAGAGATCATATCCCGAACGAACTTGGTTCTGTCAAGGATGGGAAATAGTTCCGGGTGATTGGAATGCGTGCGGATGAAGGTCTCTTTAACTACTTTGACCGAGCCTCCCCGAACTTCTTCACTTCTGAACAATACTCGATAGAGAAGAACTGAGATCTCTCGGGAAGTTTTTTTATCTTTCAGAGTTTTTAAGTCGGAAGCTTCGAGAATTTCTCTGCTTCCTGCAGGTTTGCTCTGGATTTCACCCATGAATGGTTATGCCGATATTCCCGAACGATTGTTAGGTCGATCTTGCTAGGAAAAAGTTAATTGTAAAGCAGATTTGGTTGATGAGGTAGAAATCCCATTGATTTTTCAACTGAGCGTTCGAAAATCGAGCGAAATCTATGCAAAAAATTATCGGACCCGAAAATCAAGTACACTACGGAGTTTGGGATGGTCCGATCGAATTCAATCATCAAGATTTTACTCTTCTAGATTTTTTCGGAAAGGAGATCAAAGGGCTTAAAAAGAAGTTCGCGTTCCATTCTTTCAATTATCTAGGGATCATGATGGAAGACTGCCTGGTCGGTATTGCGGCAGTAAGTCTTGGATATGCGTATAACGTGTTTGCTTATCTGTATAAATTCGATCAGGGCAAGGTCTACGAATTCGATGTAAAAGGCCCCGACTTGGGTCTTGCTTTAAAATTCCCGGCCAATCCGGATGAATATGAGATCTCTTTCAAAAAGGGAAAGTCCTTCCTGAATATCCGAAAGTCCCATTCCGAAGGAAAACTTCTATTAGAATCAAACTTTGGAAATAAATTAGAGATCTCGGGAGAATTTCCGTATTCTCTGATCACTCATAATCCTCTTCGGGTCTTAAATCCTTCCGAACCGAGTCGTTGGACATTCACAGAAAAATGTTCTCCTTTGATCCCTGACCGTATCAGCGTAAAATACGAAAAAAAGGAACTGGTTAGTGATCCTTCCAGAACTACTATGGTTTACGATTGGTCGGGCGGTTATTTGAGAAGGGAGACAAATTGGTATTGGGCCGCGTTCTCCTCCGTTCTTCCGGATATGACTAAGATAGGGGCTAACTTTGCCGCTTTAGTAAACGAAAGTTTTTTTCCGGAGAATGCTTACTGGATCGATTCTGAAAGGCAAAGAGTTAGCAGATGTATATTTGATTTTTCTCATAAAGATCCTTATAAACCTTGGAGACTCTGGGACGAGGATGGGCGTATTCGTTTAGAATTCGAACCAAAGGGAGAAAGAAGAGAAAAAGTAAACCTGATCTGGACCAAACTATACTTCAGACAGTTTGTAGGGAAATTTTCAGGAAGTTTCAGGCCGGAAAAGGGAAGGGAAGTCCAGATCAAAGATGTCTGGGGTTTCACGGAATTTCATAGATCTCTTTGGTAGTATTCATAAATTGAAATCCGAAAATCGAATTCGTATCCTATCTATAGATCTTTTGAGAGGATTGACTGTAGCCGGGATGATCCTGGTAAATAATCCTGGCACCTGGTCCAATATGTATTGGCCTCTTAAACATGCAAAATGGGACGGGTGTACTCCTACCGACTTAGTGTTCCCTTTTTTTCTTTTTGCGGTAGGAGCTTCCATTCCTTTCTCCGTATCGAATGGAATACAAGAATTTCCTAAAATACTAAAACGTTCAGTCATTCTGATCTTTTTAGGATTGTTTTTGAACTTTTTCGGAGAATGGAGTTTTTCTAATCTTAGATTTCCAGGTGTTTTACAAAGGATCGGATTCGCGTACTTTTTCAGTGCGATTGCCTACCGTGAGAAAAATTTAAAATTCAGGATCATTCTATTTTTAACCTTATTGATTTCATATTGGTATCTTCAGGAGTTTATTCCACCTCCCGGAGCTGCGGAACCCAGTATGAAAGAAGGAAAAGACTGGGGGGCCTGGTTAGATCGAGAAGTTTTCGGACAGGCACATTTATGGAAATTCGGTAAGGTCTGGGATCCGGAAGGACTTTTGACCTCCTTTACTTCGATTGCTTCCGTATTCTGTGGGATCTTTGCGGGAGAATTTCTAAAAGTCCATTTGGAGAAAAAGGAATCTCCTCTTTCTATTTCAGGAAAGATTGTGTTGGGCGCTTTTGCTGTGTTGGTGGTAGGCGGCGTTTGGGGGATTTATTATCCTATCAATAAAAGTTTATGGACCGGGACATATTCTCTTTGGACAGCGGGCTGGGCCTTACTTGCAGTCTCGTTATTTCTAATTTTAGAAAAATATAATAGATTCGGATTTGGAGCTCTACAGGGCTTTCTTCTTCCTTTTGGTAAGAACGCTTTGTTAGTGTTTTTTGGTTCGGGGATATTTGCCAGGAGTTTGAATATAATCTTGGTCTCTTCTCCGGAAGGGAAAAGTATCCCTTTGAAAAATCTGATCTATCTAAAATATTATAAAAGCTGGATAGATTCCCCGGAGTTGAGTTCCTTTTTGTATTCGATAACTGTGCTGGCTTTGTGGTTTTTGGTCCTTTTCTTTTTGGATAGAAAAAGATTATATTGGAAAATTTAAGAACCGATTAGATGTTTTACCGCTGCGAGAAGGTCCTCGTCGTTAAAAGGTTTGATCATCCAACCCTTCGCTCCTGCTTCCTTTCCTTGCGATTTCATTGCGTCGCTTGACTCGGTAGTGAGAATAAGTATTTTCATACTTTTTCCTTTTTCAGTCTTTAGGACTTCCTTAGTGAGTTCTATTCCGGTCCTACCAGGCATATTTACGTCGAAGATGCCTATATCGAAAGGTCCTTCCGATTCTATTTTGGTAAGAGCTTCGTCCGGGCCGGCGGCCTTACATACGGAATAACCTTCTTCCGTAAGAGTGAAATCTAAAAGTTTTAAAACCGTGGGAGCGTCATCTACGCAGAGTATCTTTGTCATTTTTACCTTACCTTTGATTAATTATAACTGTTTGCCGTTCCGAAACATAGTTCCGAAATTTTTTCCGGAATATTATCGAGAGAGATTTGTTCTTTTACTCCACCCATCTCGTAAGCCTCTCTAGGCATTCCATATACTACGGATGTGGATTCGTCTTGCCCAAATGTTAATGCGCCTTTTTCGGAGAGTGCCTTGAGTCCTTTAGCTCCGTCCTTTCCCATTCCGGTGAGAAGAAAGGCGGCACAATAAGATGCCAAAGGAGATTTTGAAATTGAATTGAATAATACGTCTACGGAAGGTCTATGGCCTGAGACCTTCTCCCTTTTGTTTATTCGAATATTATAATATGGTGGATCTCCAAGTTCCATATGATGATCCCCCCTGGCTACATAAACGTTTCCTTTGGAGATACTTTGTCCTTCCTGCGCCTCCTGTACCCTTAGGGAAGAAACGGAATCCAATCTTTCCGCAAACATTCCCGTAAAATATTCGGGCATATGTTGCACTATCAAAATAGGTGGGAGTTCTGCGGGAAGATTTCGAAGCAAATATTCAATTGCTTGAGTTCCTCCGGTAGAAGCCCCTATAGCGATCAATTTAATCTTGGAAATTGTCGAACCTGTCTGTGATTTTGTTTGAGAGATTTTTTGGTTACGATTTATAACGTCGGAAACATTTGTTTTGGCGCAGGCTCGGATCTTATTCTTTAGTTCCAATACCATTCTAAGGAAATCCTCTTCGCTTCCGTCCGCTTTTTGAACGAAATCTAAGGCTCCTGCTTGTAATGAATCTAACGTAACTTTGGCCCCGGCTTCGGTAAAGGAGCTGAGCATAATGACTGGTATCGGGAATTTAGGCATCAGCCATTGTAGGAATTCGATCCCGCTTATATCGGGCATTTCCACATCTAACGTGATCACGTCCGGTTTGGCTTTTAGGATATCTTTCATCGCTTCGGTTGCTGTAGAAGATCCTACCACTGTAAATCTAGGATCTTCCTGCAATTGCGAGGCGATTATCTCACGGACAATCCGGTTATCATCTATGATATAAACCCTTATCATTCTAACTTATGCCATTCTTTCCAGACTTAGATTTGAATTCTCGCCGGTAGCCCCAGCGTTGGTCCCGTGGAATTTTTCGAATAAAAATTTGGTATCCAGAATTAAGCTCACTCTTCCGTTTCCTAAGATCGTAAATCCGTTCACTCCTTGGGCCTTTTGAATGGAAGTGGAAAGAGGTTTGATCACAATATTCTGATTTCCTAATACTTCATCCACGAGTATTCCCAAGTATCTGTCCTCATTTTCTAAAATGATCAAGACTGGATTTTTACTTTTATATTCCAGCCTTTCCCTGAGACCGAGTAGATCATTGATCCGTATCACAGGTATGTAGATCCCTCTCAGGTCCAGTACTTCTTGGTCCTTGTAAGGGTGGATTAATTTCTGATCTTTTAGACTGACCAATTCGCTGATTTCTATCGTCGGCAGGGTGAGATATGTTCCTCCCACTTCAAAAACAGTACCTTCGATAATCCCTAAGGTGAGAGGAATTCTTAGAATGAAAGTTGTACCTTCTCCTTTTTTGGAACGTACCTCCACTTTACCGTTCAGCTTTTTGATATTTTGCAGAACGATATCCATTCCGACTCCTCTACCGGAAATATCGGTGAGTTTTTCGGCAGTGGAAAATCCGGGTGTGAATATAAGTTGGAAAACTTCCTTATCACTCATCTCTTCCGGATTTCCTTTTAGGATTCCTTTCTCTCTCGCCTTGTTTATGATCTTTTCTCGATCAAGACCTCTTCCGTCATCCGCTACTAGGATCCAGACTTCGTTTGCGGATTGTCTTGCTTGTAGACGAATGATCCCTTTATCTTTTTTGCCAAGTTCAGCTCTTTCTTCCGACGATTCTAAGCCGTGATCAATGGAGTTCCTTAATAGATGGATGATCGGATCTTGTATGATCTCAACTACCGATTTATCTACTTCAGTGTCTTCTCCCCCGATCTTAAAATCCAATTTTTTCTGAGAACGTTTTTGTAAGTCTCGAACCAATCGATTCATTTTTTGGAATGTGGAAGATAGAGGGACCATCCTCATGGACAATGTGACCTCTTGCAGATCTCTGACGATCTTGTGGAGATGCCTGGCGGCCGAACGAAACCCTTCCAGCCTTAATCCTTCCAATTCAGGATGATGAATTACGTTAGACTCTGCTATTACCAATTCTCCCATGAAATCCATAAGTTGGTCCAGCTTATCAGTAGTGATACGAATGTCTTTTTTTCTCTCTACTGATTGGACTTCTTGTATAATCGGATTAACTTCTGGAGAAGTAGCCGGAAGTTTTTCTACGATTGCAGGTTTGCTCTCTTCTTCAAAAAATCCGAATCCTTTTGGTGGTGGAGGATTACTTTCCTCGAAAAACCCGAATTTGTTCTCTGCAGAAGAATTTTCCTTTTCCGGACCTTTGGAAATCCGATCCAATTGTTCTTTCAATTTATTACGGATAATCTCCGTTTCCTGTTCGAAGCCTGAGTCAGTCCTTTCCTCTTCTACTCGATCGAAAATTCTACGGAGAAGATCCAGAGTTTCCATTAAGTCGTCACTGAAATCGAACTCGGTAACTTTCTTCTGATTTCTTAATATATCAAGAAGGGTCTCTCCCAAGTGAGTGATCTTTACCACTGTTTCCAGTTTTAACAGACCGGAAGAACCCTTAAGTGTATGGAAAAAGCGAAAAGCTTTGTTTAAAGTCTCCGGGTTTCCTTGGCCTACGGTTTCAATCTCTTCTTCTAATGTTAGAAGAGAAGTTTCCGCAGAGTCGATCAGGTCGCGGGCTTCCGAAACGAATTCCGAAAGAAGATGTTCTCGATCCATATTTTATACTTTGATTTCGCCTGAGTTCTCTTCTGAACCGGAAGAATGTTCTGACTGGCTGGTTGCCTCGGAGTCTTCTTCGATCAGCGGGAGGAAATTTTTTCCGTTGGAAGCCTTTTTGGTATCACGTTTTGCATTTCCGAATTGGGAAGCGGCATGTTTCAGATCAAAATGAGGAGCATGGAAATGCGACTTGATCGGTTGATTTGTGATCGAAGTATCTCTATCCTGCTTTTTGGATTTTCCTTTGGAGGCAATTAACACTTCTTCTCTTATCTTGATCAGAGTTCCCATTACTTCTAAAAGAGTTTCCGCCTGTTCGTTTAATTCCTTTGCGGTAGAAGCTAACTCTTCGGATGCTGCTGCATTCTCTTGAGTAGCTTGGTCTAATTGTACCATTGCGGTATTGATCTGAGTGATACCTCTTGCTTGTTCATCTGAAGAAACGGAAATTTCTTGGATCAGCTTCGCAGTATTCTCTATACTTGGAACAATCTCTTCTATCAGTTTTCCTGCGTCTTCTGCACGTTCTACTGAATCTTTTGAAAGACCGTTTATCTCCTGGGCGGCAATTTGGCTTCTTTCAGCTAACTTTCTTACCTCGTCGGCAACCACCGCGAATCCTTTTCCGTGTTTGCCGGCTCTCGCAGCTTCGATGGCAGCATTTAACGCTAGTAAGTTGGTCTGGTACGCGATCTCTTCTATGATGTTTACTTTTCCTGAGATCTTTTTCATTGCATTTAAGGTTTCTAAGACGGATTTTCTGCCCTTACTTGCGTCTTTTGCAGAAGATTCCGCCATAGTGTTGGTCTCTTTTGCGTTATGTGAGTTTTGTTCAATGGTAGAAGACATCTCTTCTACTGCAGCAGTTGTTTCTTCTAGGCTTGCCGCTTGTTCGTTTGAGGATTGACTTAAGGAGAATGCGGTAGCAGAAACTTGAGCCGCCGCAGAAGAGACGGAACCTACTACTTCTAATGCAGTACTTAATGCCTTATTGACCGAAACTGTGATCCAAACGGCGCAACCCACGGCAATCAGAGAGGAAAGGATTGGGATGAGGATCATTAAGAAGGTAGTTTCCGCATACAACTCGTCCGTGTTCTTGTTTGCATCGTCCAATTCTTTTTGGGCACGATCGATCATTTGGTTTAGGAAACCTTCCATCTTGTCCAAATAACTTCTAAGCTGTATTTGGGATATCTGTCTTGCTTCAACGTTTTTGTTGATAAATGCGAGATCTAAGACTTTTTTTAGAGTGGCTCTATAATCTTTTTCTACTACTCTGAATTCCTCCATGTTTCTTTTACCCGCTTCTTGGAGCAGAGGATAGACTTCAGGTCCCAATTGGGATATGATTGCTAAGTTGGTTTCCGTTTCACCGATATATTTTTTCATATCTTCTTCTTCGGTAGAAAGGATTGTGTTTTTTTCCGCTCGAGTAACCTTGAGTATTGCAGTTCGCATTGCTAAGAGCATAGTCGATTTTTTAGCGGAAACATTAACCGCTTTAGTGACTACTGCATTAAAAGTATTCAATCGATATATTGCAAATCCCGCTACGAAGATCAGCAGAACAACTACGGTTGAGAATCCTATGGTTAATTTGGCTTTGACGCTCATTCTTCTATCCTTGCTTTATTATAAATTTCTTTTATTGGTTGTTTAGGCCGGAGTTCCGGTTTCAGGGAGTTTATCATGTAGGATCTCCAACTCATCGTCTCTCAGCAGTTTGCGCACATCGAGTAGGATTTTGACGGAATTTTCTACTTTACCAAAGGAGGCGATAAAACGGTTTGCTTCTCCATCTCCCATTTTTGGAGCAGGTTCTGTGTTTTCTGAAGGGATACTAACAACTTCGCGGACAGTGTCAACGATGAGCCCAAGGCTCTCTCCTTCGATATTTAAGATGATTACGCAGGTTTTTTCGGTATAGGGAATGGACTCCATGTGGAATCTCAGCCTAACATCGATTAATGGAACTACTTTGCCCCTGAGATTCGTTACCCCTTTGATAAAGGCCGGCATGTCGGGAACTTCCGTGATCGGTTGCATCCCGATGATCTCGATAATATATTTGATCTCTAATCCGTATTCTCTTTCGGCCAGTGAAAAGACTAAAAATTTATTCTCTAATGTATCTTCATCATCCGCTTCGTCTTCTTCCAGAAGAAGATCTATTTCGTTTTCTGCCATATTTATCCTCGATATTCTTCTTCGAATAACATTGATACTCGAAGAGAATTTGTTTTGTTTGTCTCGAATTCAACATAGCCCGTCGATTTTAACACAAAGATCGCGGGCAGACATACTAAAATAATTTATTTAAAACGATTCTTAGAGCCTTAAATTATGTCGGATCATTTTTTCGAAGCTTAGGGATCTTTCTAATACTTATGATGAATAATCCGAGTTTCGTTTTTTCAAACCGATCTTTTGCGGTTCTATCTTTTGTAAAAAACTAGACCGGTGAGATGTTCGATGGATAAAAAAATAATCCTAAAATATTTCTATTCTTTTTTGATTCCAGGCTTCTAAATTTTCGTAAGACGAACTTAACATAGAAAAAACGATACGGACTTTAAGATCTTATAAAATTATTTTAGTACTAGCTCTGAAAAAATAGAGCTAAAGGATTACTCGAGATTTTCTCGGATGAATTTTGTAGACGATTGTTCACTGTAATGCTTGATCCGATTTTGTATTTCAAAAAAACGTAAATAGATTTTCCGGAATTTCGTTGGGAATTTTCCGAAAAATATAATTTCTCTTTCTTCCTAGGAAACTGTTGTTACATTAGGTTGATTTTAAAAGTCGTATTAGAGTATACTATAGCGCAGGCGGATTGTTTGGAATCAAATCGAGTCATTGAGAAAGAGAAAAAAATCCCGTCGGTGTTTGTTAATGTAGGAGAATGTTTGTTTTCACAAACTCCGATTGCGATGAAAACCCTCTTAGGTTCCTGCGTATCGGTTTGCTTATTCGATCCGTTCAATGGATTTGGCGGAATGAATCATATACTTCTTCCAGGAAAATCGGGCGTAGATGATTCTGCAAGATTCGGGATCAATGCTATGGAATTATTGATCAATGAATTTGTAAAAAAAGGGATCCCCAGAAGTCGTTTGCAGGCAAAGATCATCGGTGGGGGCAAGGTTCTAAGGTTAGGTCCTAAAAGCGTTCCCATTGGCGAAAGGAACGTGGAGTTCGTAAAAGAATTTTTAAGATCGGAAGAAATTTCTGTTTCCGGCGAAGAAACCGGAGGGCAATATTATAGAAATCTACGTTTTTTCACTCATACTTTCGAAGTGTTTGTAAAACGTGTACAGATCGATCTAGAGAAAAATATGATCGAGAAGAATGAAGCGGCTTATTTGGACAAAATACGGGAGAATATGCGGAGAAAAACGCCGACCACTTTCTTTTAATTTCAAACGAAAATTTAGAAAGTTTGCAATTAACGATCGGCGCCGCCTAGGAGAAACGATTGAATTCCCTCGTACGCAATTTATTAGCACCCGCTATTCTTACCGAAGAGAACGGAAAAATTATAGATTCAAATGACAAGTTTGCCGAGTTGATCGGCAAAGAATTGGATGCTACTTTCGATTACCATGATTGGATCCATCCCGTGGACAGAGAGCATGAGGCCTCTTTATGGGAAAAGGATCCTAGTCTTAAACATTATGAAATGGTAAAACGTCTGAAAAATACGGACGAGATCTATTTGGCCTATCATACGGTCACTTCAAGAACGACAGACGGGAATTTGTTAACTCTATTTTTACCTATGGAAAATAGAGTTCCTTCCGATTTCAAAAATATCTCTATCCATCCGACCGGCGAAAGCGTGAAGAAGGCGGAAATTGAAATTTATCGTAAGGCTTTAGAGTTATTCGATTGGAAACAATCTCTCAAGGATAGATATTCTTCAACGGCTTGGATGGATTCCGCTATCAAGCAGATCAATATCACTTTAATGCAGGGAACCGGTGTAGGAAGTTTGATGACTGTACTTTCTATGATACTTTCCAAAGCAAAGAAAAAAGAAGGCGCGGAATTTGTAGAAATACGCTCTAATCTTTTCGATCTTCTGCAAGACGGGGTAGCAAGCGCTTCTAGGTTCACTAATTTTTTATCTTCCGCACAAGCACTTTTTGAGGAGAGCGAAACTCCGGATGAAGTAGGAACGGTCGCGGAGTTCGTGGACGTATTAAGGGAAGTTATCGATGATATCAGGCCTTCCGTCGCTCTCAAAGATCAGAAGATCCTCGTATCAGACAATTTGCATATTCTTTCCAATCGGTTGAGATTTAAGAAGCCATGGATCTTCACCATTGCGAAAGAGGTTTTGATTAACGCTTTAAAATATTCTCCGGAGAAATCCAGCGTTCTAATTTTAGTTCTTCGGATCGGAGATGAGCTACAATTTAAGGTAATCAACGATCCTCCTTTTGCAGGTTATCTCCAGGAATTCCATGAGGATCTTGTGTTCGAACCCTTCTATAGGGGTGTCAAGTTTATGGACGAACGTTTTGATCAAGAACAGTTCGGAATGGGCCTCGGTCTCCCGGTCGTTAAAAAATTGGTGGAATTACAGAATGGAAAAGTGCATCTGCAGACAATGAACCTGAATCTGGACGATACCAGAAAGGAAGGGATCTGTCTTACGATGCGTTTTCCGGTCATTGAGTAGAAGATCGATCTTCTAAACTTTTTGAGAAATGGGTAGATCCATTTCCATGAGCACCATTGTTTCTTCTTCCTCGTCCAAAAAGCTTGTCACATTGAACGTGGAAATTTTGCCCTCATGGTTCGAGACTATTTTTTCCACCAATGGCAGACCTAATCCATAATCCAAAGTTGGAATGTCTTCGTGTACATATTTTGTCAGTCTTGCAAAAGGTTGGAATACGAACTCCGATTCTTCGTTTGGGATCCCTTTTTTACTTCCTCCCTCTATCTTGGGAGAGTTTAGAACTGAAATCAAAAGTTTTCTTTTTTTCAGAGTAAATAATACATAGATCGTTGTTTCCGGTTCCGAAAATTTAATCGCATTCAGCAAGAGTTCTCCGACAGCTTTTTTAAAACTATCTTCGTGAATACCTACGATCGCTCTAGAACTTATATACTTGTCTTCGCAGATTTTTATGTGTAATCTTTTGAATCTAGCTAGTTCGTATACGTTCTGTATTTCTTTTCTAAACAGATTATGTATTTGAGAAATGGAATATTCTTCCTTAACCTGAGGGTTGTGGATAAAATAATCCATCTCGTTAAAAATTTCTATGATCCTATTTGCCGTTTCCGCATTGGATAGTAACAGATCTATTAGAGTGGCAGGAACCTCGTAATGTGTTCCGTTCCGTTTTGCCTTTTTGCGTATCAATCCGATCGCGGAGACCAATGCCCCAAAGCCGGAGCCTTGACTTAAGGAAGTTCTAATATTAGAGATCAGATAAGCGCTTTTTGTCTGTAGGTCTTTTCTGATAAGATCCTTACGAAATGAATTCCAATCTAGATCGCCCTGTATTTTGTTGAATCTTTCCGTTTCCAAATTATCCCGTAGTAGATCTAGCTCCCAATTCTCTTTTATATACCGGAGAGTTTCTTTTATCTCCTGGTGAGAAGTCTCTTTTACATCGATACAATCTAAAGCCCCCAATCGAAGCGCCTTGACTATAGTTTTAGTGTCGGGATCGTTCAGGCCCAATATAAAAGAAGGAGACCTTTTGACTGAGGAAAATTTTCGGGTTAATATCTCGAATTGAGTAATATCTAACTCAGAGTAAACGATCCCGAAGTCTCTGTCTATTTTCAGATCCTCTAATAGAGGGAAATGAAAGACCGTAAGGCCTACGTCCTCACAAATTTTGGTAATTAGTTCCGTCCTTTCGGGATCAGCCCCAACTAACAAAAAATTCTTTTTAGTCCGGTCTTCCGATAGCCGAACTTCTTTTTTTTCTAATTTAGCGTTCGTCATAGACGAGCTCCATCCAAAAGCATTCCCGAATACTCGGAAAATATCTATGTAATATATTTTTAATGAGCCATAACTCTAGAATAACGCAGGAAATTGAAATATTTAATTTTATGACTTTTGTATACTAAGATGATAAAAAGGAAAAAAATGTTTTTCTAAATTATGAGTATCAGATATTCAAAAATAATGTAACAGGAATTTTCAGAACAATAACACTTTTGGAGTATATTATAATTTACGACTAAATAGAATGTGTTAGGTGGTTCGATTGGGAATCTGGAGGCTGAATTCAAAAAAACGCCGCTTCCGGAAAGGAAAACGGCGTTTTGGAAAATCGAAAATTTGAAAGTTTAGATTCTTTCGATTACGGTCGCGATCCCCATTCCTCCGCCGATGCAGAGTGTAATAAGTGCGTAACGTTTATTCCTTCTTTCTAATTCGTCTAAAGCGGTTCCGAGTAGAATCGCTCCTGTTGCTCCCAGTGGGTGCCCTAAAGCGATCGCTCCTCCGTTTACATTGATCTTTTCCATAGGAATACCCAAGGTTTTTTGAGTGTAAAGAACTACGGAAGCAAATGCTTCATTGATTTCCCAAAGATCGATATCTTCGACTTTTAGTCCTGCCATATGCAGCGCTTTTTTGGAAGCGGAAACAGGCCCTGTCAACATGATGGTCGGGTCTTCTCCGGTAGCTACAGTGGATAGGATTTTTGCTCTTGGTTTTAAGCCGTATTTTTTGATCCCTTCGTCGTTAGCGATCAGAACGGAAGCTGCACCGTCTACAATCCCGGAAGAGTTTCCAAGCGTATGGATGTGGTTGATCTTTCCTACATCAGGATAGGATCTAAGTGCGATTGCATCTAATTCCTTTTCTCCTACAGTTTTAAAAACTGCACCTAATCCGGATAAGAATGCATAGTCAGACTCGATACGCGGGTTTTCATCGGTATCCACTACTGTACCATCTTCTAACTTAACCGGAATAATGGATTTTTTGAATGCACCTTCTTTGATCGCCTTGTCGGCTTTCAACTGGGATGATTCCGCGAATTTGTCCGCTTCCTCTCTAGTGATATTGTATTTAGTCGCAATCAGGTCCGCAGAAATTCCCTGAGGAACAAGATTATAATGTTTTTGAATATTAGGATTTCCTATATTAAAATCTCTATCTCCTAGATCCGCTCCCATTTTTACGCGGCTCATGGATTCAACTCCGCCTCCTAAACCTACAGCCATTGCTCCAGATTGAACATGATTGGCGATGTTGTTTACTGCTTGTAATCCCGATCCGCAGAAACGGTTTACGGTATATCCCGGAACGGAATTCGGCCATTGTGCAGCCATGACCGCGTAACGGGCAATACATGCAGCTTGGTCGTCCACTTGGGAAACACAACCTAAGACAACTTCTTCTACGATTTCTGGTTTTAATCCGTTTCTTTCTTGGATAGCAAGTAGAGTAGAGGCGGAAAGTTCTTGCGGGTGAACTGTTGCAAGAGTTCCTCTTTTTTTACCTTTCCCTCTTGGGGTGCGAACCGCATCGATAACGTATGCGTTGGACATAGTATTTCTCCTATAACGAAAGCCGTTCGGTTATTCTTGAACTTATGTTCAAAAACGAAATATGCTTCCAGCTTGAGTTTAGAAGAAAGGAGGGAAAAGCAAGCCGTTTTGTTTTAACGTTCTAATCGGTTTTGTCGGAAAACTTTTTGGATCTTATGAACTTCTTCTTATTCGAATATGACTTTATCGAAGACCCTAAAATACCAGCAGTCTCCCTTTAAGTTTTCATAAAATCCGTTATGACCGCCGTACTTTTGGATGAATATCCTTAGCTTGGAACTTTTAGGGATCTCTTTGAATTCGTCGGGACGTATAATCGGATCGTCCGCAGATGTTACTATTGTCAGATCCACTTTTAATTTTTCGAAATCCTTTGGGCCCAATGTATAAGAATTAAAATAATCGTCCGAGTCTTTGAACTCCGAGGAAGAAGCTACGATCCTATCGGTCATTTCCATGACGGTTTTTCCTTTCATAATATTCGGATAGGGATGTAGTTCCGGGAAGTGTACATTCTTTTTAGCTAAGGATTGTCTCCATTTGTCTAAGAAGTATTTTCCTATGATCAGTTTGGAATCCATCATTTCGGTCGCGGACTTTGGATGAAGTGGAGGGCTGACAGCGATACAATGTTTTAAATTCGGGATACTTTGTTTATTTCTGGAATGTTCTCTTGCAACTCGTATCGTAAAATTCCCGCCCATGGAAAATCCGGCCAAATATACCGGAAGTTTATGTCCGAAGTCTTTTGCCACTTTGCGGACAGCTTCGTAAGTCTCTCGTATTAAACTTCCATTAAATGGTTCCGGATTTAGATGGTGAGTGTCCCCATGATCTCTTAAGTTCAATCGAAAGATAGAAACCCCTTTATCGTAAAATCTTCTGGAAGTCCTTTGAATGTAATTTGAATCCATACTTCCTTCCCATCCGTGTATAAGCACTAGTAAGGCTTTATTTTGCGGCGATCTGGAATAATGACCTAATAATCGAACACCTTTACCCGCATTTATAACGATAGGAGATGCGGCCTTATCCATAGGATGATCCGGAGTATTCTGCCTCATTAAAGATGCTAATACAGTTTGCACAAAAGGATGTCTAAGATGAATGGGAGGTTTAAAGGGACGAAGAGTGTCCATGCCGACAATTTTTCGGATCTGGTTTTGTTAGACAAGCATTCGTCAGAGAAAATCGGTAAGAACTTTATACAATTGTTTTGGTTGGAATGGTTTGCCGATAAAACCTTCTATTCCGTGCTGAGCGCATTTTTCATAAGCTTCCGAAAAGGAACTAGCCGTAACTGCAACGATAGGAGTTTTTGCATTAGAGGAATGTAAAGCATGTATAGCGTCGGCGGTATGGTATCCGTCCATCTCGGGCATTTGTAGATCTAATAGGATTAGATCGTATTTTTTTTCGTTCGTATCTAAAAGTTTTAACGCTTCCTGACCGCTTAGAGCGGAGTCGGATTTGATCCCGGTTTTACTTAAGTGTTTGGCAAGGATCTTCAAATTGATCTCGTTATCATCCACAATAAGAACTGAACTTGAGGAGAATAAAGGAATGTTTTCGGATTGGTTCTGAGTCGGTGTGAAGGCGGATTCCGTCCCTGTTCTCAAAGGAAGAATGACGGAAAATTCAGAACCATAACCTGGTTTGGAATCTAAACGGACTTCTCCTTTCATTTTAGAAGTAAGTCTTTTGACTATATAAAGTCCAAGTCCCACTCCTTTGTATTTGCGAGTGTCCGCTAAATCTTCTTGGTGGAATGCGTCGAATATTCTTTGCCTTGCTTCTTCCTTAATTCCAATACCCGTGTCTTTTACCTTGAACACGATCGATGTCTCTCCTTCGAGATCCAAAGAAAGTGTGACCGATCCTTTATCGGTAAATTTGATGGAGTTCGTAATTAGGTTCAGTAGCACCTGTTCTATTCTTGTCCTGTCTCCTACGATCACTCTAGGAAATTTTTCGGAGATAAATATCTTGAATTCGATATTCTTTTCAGAAGCTTTAGGTTCTATTAATATACGTATAAAATCTATGAATGTTTTGATCTCGAAAGGTTCTTCCTTGATCTCCATTTTTGCGGAATCCAAGGTGATGATCTGTAGAAGATCGTCGATCAATCTGGATAAGATCTCCGTGGAATCTGAAAGATCTTTTAGATATTCCTTCTGTTCCGGATCTAATTTAGAACCTGATAGCAGGTTTGCCATTCCGAATATTCCGTTCAAAGGAGTTCTCATCTCATGCGAGATCATTCCTAAAAATTCTGACTTGGCCTTGTCTGCTTGTTCGGCCCTTTCTTTTGCTTTTTCTAAGGCCAGCTCCGATTGTTTTGCAGCGGAGATATCGGTATGAGTTCCTACGATACGCGTAGGGTCTCCATTCTCATCTTTGATGATAAGTGCTCTAGAACGAATAAATATATACTCTCCCGATTTTGTTTTGAATCTTAATACTTTATCGAATCTTTCCGTTTCTTCGGACTGATGTCTTTGGAATGCAGAAAGCGCAATCCTCAAATCTTTTGGATGAACCAATCTTCTCCATACTTGAGTGTCGTCGGAAGGAATCTCTTCGTCCGTAAATCCAAGCATCGTTTTCCATCTTTCGGAAAGAAAAAGTCGCTCAGTCTTCATATTATAGTCCCAGTATCCGTCATTGGATGCCAGATAAGTGAATTCTAATTGTTCTTTTTGTATTCTAAGTTGGTTCTCTACGTTCCGAATTTCCGTAATATTCTTACTACTAATTACGAGACCTTCGTAAACACGGCTGATATGGAGAAGATAAAATTTTAAATTTCCCTGAGCGTCTTTGATCTCGTATTCTTTTTTTTCCGCCTGTTGCGTGAGATATACTTTCTTAAAATGATCGAACATCCCTATATTCACATTTTGAGGGAATATACTATATAAATTTTTGCCGATCGAGATCTCTTTAGGAATTCCCATTTCAGCTTCTGCTGCTGGATTCATATCCTTATATGAAAAATCTATAATGGATCCTCTCTCATCGAAGACCGGTTCCAAATAATAGATTGCATCCTCATTCCTATACGCTGCCTCTCTGAAAATATCCTTTTCTTTGATCTCTTGGTTTAAGTCTTTTGCGATGGAAATGATCCAATCGTCTTGGTGGCAGAGCATAGTGGAGTCAAAATACTTTCCTGAGATTACGGACTGACGAATTCCTCTCCATTCTGAGCCGGCTTTACTGATAGATTCCATAAAAGCAGCGAACTCAGGTTTAACTTCATTCACGTCGGATCTTAGCTGTGTGAAATTTCTTCCGATAACGAAGTCCTTCTCCATTTTCAAAAGTTTAGCGCCTTGCTC
This sequence comes from Leptospira licerasiae serovar Varillal str. VAR 010, assembly GCF_000244755.1. NCBI lineage: Bacteria > Pseudomonadati > Spirochaetota > Leptospiria > Leptospirales > Leptospiraceae > Leptospira > Leptospira licerasiae. Next base: position 1,342,988 of record NZ_AHOO02000005.1, read on the forward strand.
ATTACAATAGTGGAGTTTTATATCTTTGATCTTACCTTTATCGTCTCGGAGAAGTTCGTTCAAGTATACGGAAGTCCCATCCGAATTTTCAAAAAACTTAATAAATGTAAGTATGTCAGTCGGGATCTCGTTCATCTTCGTACTGGGGTTTTTACATCATTATAGGACGGTAGAGATCGCGAAAAAGGCCTGTAATTTCCGGAAAGAAGGCCTTAAATCCTAAATGAAAATAGCCCAGGTCTAGTATCTAAAAGAAACGAGTTGGAAAGGATTTTTTACAGGGGAGAAGAAGAAAATTCTCCCATCAAGAAACTTCCTCATCCGGCCCTGGACTTAAGGATCCATCTTCGGGGACTGCTGGGGGAGTAAGTTTCCAAAGATCGGATCTCAAAGGGTAGGTTTCTGCGATTTCCGCGGTTCGTTGTTTGGATTCTAATTTATTGCATAGATCTTGGAAGGGATGGCGAAGAAAGGAAGCTCCACGTATGCTCATATCCTCATAATTTAATAATGAGACTCAATATCAATAAAATCTTTTCCTTTTGAAAATTTTTATATTGACATTGGAAACAATAAAAGGTGATTTTGTTTCCAATGGCTGGAAACAAAATATACTATAAATGTTTCCCATTGGATGTTATGCAGCACAAACAGAATCAGGCAACCTTTTACAGCTTTGTTTACTTAGGCATTTTTCTAAGTTCATTTTCTATCTTCGGAGATACTCGAGACGATCTAGAGAAGGAAAGAGTTTGGACCACCACATCTCTTATTCGTTACTCTTTGGAGAATTCAGTTCAGGCAAAGATGAGCCGGCTGGACTTAGAGAACTCCGAATATGATTGGGAGAAGGAGAACGGTAAATACAATTTTATCGGAACCTTATCCGCTAATACGCAGAAGACCAATAATTTACCTCTTCCTCAATACACTTTGCAAGGTAGAGAGATCACAAGTAACACACTCTCCGCGGGTCTATCAAAAGTTTTTAATACAGGGACCACTGCTAGTTTAACCGTTTCCGATAACCGTTACGAAACTGACGCGGGGAAAAGACCGGAGCAACAGGGCACGATCGCTCAACAATTCGCGCAACCAAGTCTTCATTTTGCAAATCTCGGTTTTACTTTGAAACAGGAATTATTGAAGAATATTTTCGGGTACCAGCAAAGAAGATCTTTGGAGATCAGTCGGAGAAGTTCGGCTGCAAAAAGATTGGATGCGATGAATACTCTTTCCAGATCCGTAGTCCAGTCTCTATTATCTTTTTGGAATCTATCGTTAGCGGATGAAAATCTTAAAACCGCAGAGCTACTCGTCAAAAGTGTAAAAAATGTAAAAGATATTACAACTTCTAAGGTGAGGATGGGAGTGGCTGAAGATTACGAGTCCGGGCAATGGGCTGCACTTTTAATTTCGGCGGAAAACCAACTCAGACAGGCGAAACTTGAAAAGGATAAGGTTAGAAGGGACCTATTGGTCTCGCTTGGGAAAGATCCGGAGACTAAGGTGAATTTTTCCCTGGTCCTGGATGATTCTCTCCCTTCTTTAGGCGCAGAAGATTCCGAAACGGAAGAAGCCTTTCAACATCGATACGATTTCAAGAGTCTCGCATTACAAAAACAAAATGCGGGGACTGCACTGGAGATCTCCAAGAACGGATTATTGCCCTCTCTCTATGTGAGTGGGACTTATAATTCCCGCGAATACGATCGTAATTTTCCGCAGAGTTTTGATGGAATAGGTGCGGGGAGATTTACCCAGAATTCAGCAGAGATCAAGATGGATTATCCCCTCGGAAATGATACTGCTAGAGCGGAATATAAGAATTCTTTAACACAAAGTAGAAAGATGGATCTTCTTTTGGAACAAACAAAAGAGCAGGTCAAAACAGACGTAAGACAAGGGTTACAAAAGATCAGCACCACTTACGAGATCCTGGAAGAATCCAAAAAGAATCTATCTCAAGCGGAGAAGTTTTACTCGGGCATTCTGCCCAGATACAGATACGGAAGAGCCACGTCCGTAAACGTTAAGAACGCATTGGACCTGGTAGCCCAGGCTAGATACGGACTGATGCAGGCAAAAGTGAATTATAACTCGGCCCTAGTACAATACGAACTCTCTAAGGGCACACTATTCCGCAAATACGGAATGGATGCCGAAGAAGTTCTGAACCAAAACACCGGAGATCAAAAATGAATTTTGCGGAACTATCGATCAAACGACCGATATTTATTACCTGTACGGTTCTCATCATTCTTGTTTCGGGATATCTTTCCCTGAATAAGTTGGGAGTAGACCTTTTTCCTAACGTAACAATTCCGGTGGTCACAGTAACTGTGCCTTATCCGGGAGCTGCACCCAACGAGATCGAAACTCTGATCGCCAAACCTGTGGAAGACGAACTTTCCACAATCTCAGGAGTAAAAAGGATCCGATCTACTTGTAGTGAAGGGTCGGGAACGATCATCCTTGAATTTACCTTGGAAACCGACGTAAAATACGCGGAACAACAGGTAAGAGATAAGGTCTCCGCTGTAAAACCTAAATTACCGAACGATATCAAAGAACCGATCATCAGAAGGATAGACCCTGCGGATCAGCCGATCATCATTCTTGCATTGAATGCAAACTTAAGTGAAGCTCAGATCTACGATATCGCAAACGAAGAGATCAAACAGAATCTTTTAACTGCAAAGGACGTGGGAAATATCACGATCTATGGCGGTCGTAAAAGAGAGATCCATGTCGCTTTAGATAGACAAAAATTAAAACAACATATGATCCCTGCTTCTGTGGTTTCCAATCGTTTGGCTTCCGGTGGTACTAATATCCCTGCAGGTAAAGTGAGTAAGGCGGATTCGGAGTTGGTATATAGAACCATCAACGAATTCAAATCTCCTCAAGAGATCAGGGACACCCCGATTTCCTTATTCGGGAACGAGGTTCCGGTAAAGATAGGACAATTGGGTGAAGTAGTAGATACTTTAGAGGATGAAAGTACTCGCGCGTATTTTAACGGTAAGAAAGCAGTCTTCTTATTAGTATTTAAACAATCAGGGTCGAATACTGTTGCGGTAGCGCAAGAGGTCAAAAAAAGGATCGATGATTTGAATAAGGAACTTGCGAGAAGAGAAGGTGGCGCAGTCCTTTCTATTGCAAACGATAATTCCATTCAGATCGACGATAACATCTACGATGTAAAAGAAACGATCATCATAGGTATCGCACTCACGATCGTAGTGGTTCTATTATTCTTAGGAAGTGTTCGATCCACAATTATTACCGGACTTGCATTGCCTAATTCGCTTTTGGGCGCATTCATCTTGATGGCGGTTGCAGGATTTACCGTAAACGTGATGACACTTCTTGCATTGAGCTTGGCAGTCGGACTACTCATCGACGACGCAATCGTAGTTCGGGAAAATATTTTCCGACATAGGGAGATGGGCAAAACCGCAAGAGAAGCTTCTACCGAGGGAACTAAGGAAGTAACATTAGCGGTAATCGCAACTACTATGACGGTGATCGCAGTGTTCTTGCCGATCGCATTTGTGAGCGGAGTAGTAGGGCAGTTCTTAAGAGAATTCGGACTTACAGTATGTTTCGCACTTTTGATCTCTCTTTATGATGCACTTACGATCGCTCCGATGTTATCCGCGTATTTCGGCGGAAAAATCTCAGGATCGCATGCGCATGCAGGTCATGGAAATTCTTCGCAAGAATTCTTAAGCGTTCCATCAGACGGAAAGAAAAAGAAGAAAAACGGTGCAACCACCGCTTTCGAAGAGATCGCGTTTTCTAAGATAAGGGCACAAGAAGCTCCGAAAGGAATTATTTCCAGGATCTTCTCTGCTGTATTTGAGCTCTTAAAATTCGTATTCGGAGTATTAGGAAGAATTCTTTCACCTGTAGAGAAGGGTTTGGATAAGGTATTATCCGGATTTAACGTATTCCAGACTTGGTTGGAGAATATCTACGCAAACGTTTTGAAATTCACTTTAAAACGTCCGGTATTCATATTGAGTAGTGCGGTCTTAATCTTTGTTGCCAGCTTGATGCTGACCAAGTATATTCCTAAAACATTCTTACCTGCGCAGGACCAAGGAAAATTCCAAGTTACTTTGGACATGCCTCCCGGCACTTCCGTACAAAAGATGGCGGAGATCGCTCAGGAAGCATATAAAGAGATTTCTTCTCATAAAGAAGTTAAATTGGTGGCTATGTTCAATACGAACAGGACTGCGACAATGTTTGTGGAGATGATCCCTGCGAAAGAAAGAAATATGAACACTTCTCAGTTCAAGGATCTTCTTCGTAAAGAATTGGAATCATTTTCCTACGCAAACCCGATCGTTAAAGATGTGGATAACGTGGGTGGAGGACAAAGGCCTTTTACTCTGGTAGTCAGCGGACAGAACGGAAAAGTAGTGGAGGAATATTCCAGAAAACTTTTCGAAAGATTAAGAGAATCTAAAGCTCTTTTGGATGTGGATACAAGTTATAGAGCCGGCGCTCCGGAATTCAGAGTGGTGCCTGATCGCCAAAGAGAAGTTCTACTCGGAATTCCGGGAACTGTGATCGGAACGGAATTAAGAACTCTTGTGGAGGGAACTACTCCCGCTGTCTATCGTGAGAACGGAGTGGAATACGATATTCGTGTTCGATTGAAAGAAGGACAGAGAGATTTGAAGGACAACTTTTATAATTCTTTCGTTCCTAACTTTAACAATATGATGATTCCAATTCAGAACGTCGCAAAAGCGGAAGAGACGACAGGTCTTGCTACTATCAACCGTATGAACAGGAACCAATCAGTTGAGATCTATGCCGACGTAAATCCGGATGGGCCTGGTATGGGCGGAGCAATGGAAGAAGTAGCAAAACTGACACAGACAGAAATGCCTCTTCCTCCAGGAGTCCGTATCGGATACACGGGACAGGCTGAGAACTTTAAGGAGATGGGAACTTCTCTCGGGATCGCTATGGGACTCGGTGTGTTATTCATCTATATGGTCCTTGCATCCTTGTATGAAAGTTTTATAACACCTATCGCGATTATGCTGGTCCTTCCTTTGGCGCTTTGTGGAGCGTTCATCGCTCTATTCTTGACCCAAAAGTCTTTGGATATATTTTCCATGATCGGGCTAATCATGCTCATCGGAGTGGCTACAAAGAATTCGATCTTACTCGTGGACTTCACGAACCAGCTCATACAAAGAGGTGTGGAAATGAAAGAAGCGATCATAGAAGCAGGAAGAGAACGTCTTCGCCCTATCCTGATGACATCCTTCGCTTTGATTGCAGGTATGGCTCCTATTGCGATCGGACTAAACGAAGCGTCCAAACAAAGGACGAGTATGGGGGTCGCGATCATAGGCGGATTGATCTCTTCCACCGTACTTACGTTAGTAGTAGTGCCGGCAGCGTTTTCCTATATAGAGAAGTTGAATAATCTAGTCCGTAGGAATTCTCCGGATCCGGATGCGCGATAAATATCATGGATTTCTCCGAGAAAAAAAATAGGCTCCGAGTTTTACTCGGAGCATCTAGAGTCTTTCTGCGGAAAGGTTATGCGAAAACTAAAATGGAGGATCTTGTAGAAGAATCCAAAATCGGAAAAAAGACCTTATACGAATACTACTCGAACAAAGAAGAAATTTTAAAAGCCGCTGCCGACTATCGTCAAACCAAGGCTGCCTTTAAACTTAAGAAAATTCGAAACAATGGCGCTCTGGACTTCTCTAAACGATTTGTGAAGATGAGAAAGGAGCTGTTGGATGTTTGTAAGCCCGGCCATTTCGCATTATGGAAGGAATTGCAGGATCAAATTCCGGAAATATGGAGAATGATTAAGACAAAAAGGGTCCAATTAATAGATACTGAAATAGAAAGGTTATTAGAAGAGGGGAAAAAATTAGGAGAATTCAGAGCGGACTTGAGGCCTGACTTGTTCATCATGGCATTAATTGCCTGTTCAGATGCGGTTTACAAGTGGGAGCAAAACCCGACCGAGCGTCGGGCCAATATATCCGAACTGGACAATATTTTTCTTTATGGCATAATACGCAGAGGAAAGGAGACGTTAAAATCGTCTTGAGATTGAAAAATCGTTTCCTAAGCGAAAGGGGGATAATAAAGTGCACAGCGCCGTGGAACAAGAACTAACCCAAGAGAAGGACGAAGTACGTCAGAGAATATTCGAAAAATCGTTCGAGCTATTTTTGCGATACGGTTTTGCGAAGACTCGAATGGAAGAGATCGCTCGAACTCTTAGGATCAGTCGTAAAACACTTTATAAACACTTCGCCAATAAGCATGAATTGTTAAAAGAAGTGATGACTGATAAACATCTCAGAATTCACGGACGTATTGAAGGGATTTTCCAAGACCCGGAAAAATCCATTAAAGAAAAGATCCAATCAATGAGAGGTTGTCTCTCTTCCGAGATCCCTCACGGAATGAACGAATTTTTAAGAGAGATCCGTGACCAGGCTCCTGACATTTGGAAACAAATCCAGTCTCTAAAAGAAAAAAATATAAACAGAACAATGAGAAAGATGATCGAGACCGGCATCAAGAACGGTGAAATCCGTTCGGATGTGAATCCTGATATCGTACTTCTAATTCACTCAGCAGCTTCCGAAGCGATGTTCGACCCGAACTTTTTAGCGCAGACCCCGTATTCTATCCGAGATCTGGTCCAAGAGCTGGATAATATTATTTTTTACGGCATTGTAAAAAGAGAAGATACATAAAAGTAGGAAAGTTTTACACTTTTGATCGTATTCTTTTTTTTTCTCATCTTCTTCTTTTCGACCGCAGTTTGTTATCTATTCTTATCTAGATATAAAGAGTTAGGAAAGATTGGCCTTGCGGTCACATCTGTCTCGATAGTCTTACTTTGGATAGGCCTTACAGCTTTTCTGTTGACTGCCTTTGGGCTTTATCGTCTCGACAGAGTAATATATTCTATCACATTTTTAGCAAGTATCAGTCTGGCTATTTTATTTCAGCGCAGACAACATGGTTTAAAAGAGAAATTTTCCATTTTGGAAATTGGAAAAAAAGAACTTTTGTTTCTCATTCTCTTCTCTTTGTTTTCATTTTATCTTTATGCATGTTTTCCCACTCAATACATAGATGGTGGAAGGGATCAGGGACAATATACAATTTTTGGATACGTGATTGCAAAGACAGGCGGGTTTAATCTGGATATACCAGATTCACAATTGATCCGTAATGTTTTTGGAAGTTCAGTTTTGCTCGATTACCAGGCTATCACCTTGGATCCAAGAGCGGAAATTGATCGTAGATTCCCTGCTTTTTTTCATCTATTACCTTCCTATTTAGCAATCGGGTATGATCTATTCGGGATGTACGGACTGCTTGGAGTAAATTCCGTTTTCGGATTTATTTCTGTTTTTCTTTTTTATTTAGTCCTAAGAAGGCTTTCTGACCCGTTAGTAGCGGGCGCCGCTTTGGTTTTATACGTTCTAAATGCATCACAATTATGGAATATTCGCTCGACTTTATCTGAGCCAATTTCCCAGTTTCTGTTATTACTAACAGCCTACTTATTGCAAACATTCTTCAAGACCAAGAATGGATTTATAATGTCAGCGATAGGAGCTATTTTAGGGATCAGTTGTCTTGTTCGAATTGATGGCTTTACCTATTTCCCCGCATTAGCTTTATATTCTGTTTATCTGGTGTTAGTCTCTCCTAAATACTTTAGGAATTTCTTATTCTTTTTTCTTTCATTCTCCTTTGTGTGTTTCATTGCGGCAATATATTCCTATTGTCGCTCTTTAATGTATGTCGAAGCTCATTGGCTATATGTAAAACTTTTAATTATCAGTTTCTGCTTTTCGGTTGGATTGGTCTTTTCTGAGGCGACGGTGCTAAAAGTGACACCTACTATTTTGGAAGATCTAAGAGTCTGGTTGAAGAATAAGAAAAAGACTCTGCGAATTATTACTTATATCCTAATTGTTAGTTTAATAGGTCTTGTTTATTTAATTCGATCCAATTTTGTGAATCAACTGAGTAACTTTGCTAATCCCGCTAATAAAGAGATAAATTTCGTATCCGCCTTCTTTTGGTATGTCCCATTTTGGCTTTTTTTCTTTCTTCCTTTCGCATTTGACTTTTTTTTGTTTCGAAGAAGGGGAATTCGATCTTCTTTTTTATTCTTCATAGGTTCCTTACTATTGTTTTTATATTTATTAGATCCTAGGATTCATCCGGATCATTTTTGGGCAACACGACGGTGGGTCATTATTTCAATTCCGTTTGCCATTCTATGTTCTTTCCTGGGAATCCGATCGATCCCTGGTTTAAAAGAGAGATGGAAAACTTATATTCTGATTTTAGGGTTTTTATCTGGACTTGCATATACGATCTGGCGATCCAATCTGATTTTGTTTCAACCAATGATGGGGTCATATTTGGAGGGATATGAACGATTCTCCAAATCGTTACCGCTCGACCGAGGAATATACTTTACTACTAAAAGAGCGATTGCAAGCCCTCTACGTTACATGTATGGAAGAAATATTTTCTTAATTCAAAATTCTATGGAATTTCTAAATAGGGTTCCCGAACTTTTGAAATTGGGAAAGAAAGTTTATATCATACAGAATGGAGATTTTTCGGGGTACAAATCTAATTTAAAATTCTATAAAGTAGCAAGTCTGAATTTAATGGGGAAATTTCCGATTGAATCAGTATACAAATTTCCCGAGTTTCTATATCATAAAAATTTGAATCTTCAAGTTTTCAGGGTCGAATCATCTGACAGAATACCTTCTGATGAACCTATCGAAATGACATGGAATCCCGCTGACGGAGGATTTCTATCCAAAGTGGGTATGATAGAAGAAGATGGGACGATCTCTGCAACAAGACATCGCGGGCCTCTCGTTTATGGTCCTTTTCTCACCCTACCTGGTGGAAAATATGAATTACAATTCATTGGAAAAAATCTTCGGAATGCAGAATTTGACATAGTATGCAATGGTGGTTCAGATCGGTTGCTGGAAATTCAAAAAGGTACTAAAGATAGTATTGAAACTTTGGTATTTGAAGTGAAGCGTCCGATTGTGGATGATTTGGAATTTAGAGTTTTTGTAGAAGGAAAATCTGGTGTCAAAATTGATAAGATTTCCTTGAAAACAATAATTAAAAAATGAGATTATAAGAAATGAAGAGGAATTTTATGCGTTATGCTTTGGTTTTTTCAATATCGTTACTACTTTCTTTAGGTAGTACATATGCCGGGGACAAAGATAAGGGAGACTCCTGTAATAGTGATATCCAATGTGGATATGGATTGCAATGTACAGGCGGAGTTTGTACTAAAAAACAAGAATTCGATCATGGTAATAGTGGAAAATCAGGAAACCAATGCAATAATGACGGAGATTGTATCGGATCAGGAAAATGTGTATCCGGTTCTTTCGGAAAAAAATACTGCAGCGGTAATTAATTAAAGCGTAATCTTACGCCAGACAAGTATTCTTGATCCATAATCTTCTTTTCGATAGAGTTGATTCTTATCGAAATAATGTATCATTTCGCTTACTGATTTGCTAGCTGGCACTAATTCTTCTTCCGGACTGCGCAGAACTACCAAGTCAGGATACCATTTGCCGGACTCTATATTCTTCCAATCATGGTAAGGCAGCCTAATATCGTTTCCACAAAATAGATATGTAGCATAAGAAAAAGAAGCGAAAACTTTTCCTTCACATCCGGATCTTAAGCGAACCAATGTGAGAGTGTCTTGGATAGAATTTGATACGCTGGCTTTCCCTCTCTTGATCAATTTAGCCACTGTAGGTCCGCGGCCGCTATAATTCCCAGGAAAAAGTAGAAGGAAGATCGATATGAAGATAAGTCCAATTGTAGGAACAAGAATCAATCTTTTGTCCTTTCGGAAATGGGTGAGTCGACTATATAGGTTCGAGATCGCGAAAGGAATCGAATAATAAAATAATAATATAGCAGGAAGCCCGAAGTAAAAAGAAAAAAAAGCTCTGTCCTGAGATATGGACGACATCCAGAGCCCAGCTACTGCGATTCCGGGAAGAGCTCTCCATCCGGAAAAAATAGGTAGGGCTAGTACACTCGCAAATAAATACTTGAACTGTCCGGAAATCAGAAGTTTGAAATATGAAAAAGGATTTTGGAATAGGTCGATCAAGATCTCGGATTTACTTTTACCCCATTTATCGGAAAAATGCGAAACCTTATCCGGAAAATACATTGGGGTAAACCAAACTAATACTATTCCTACATATAATAATATCACAAAGAAATATAGTAATAATATTTTTCCGCGCGCTTTCCCGAAAAGTAGAGATGTTGTCCCAATTGCATATATCCAAGCGTCTTCTTTGACCATTAATGCAAGCAAAAGGAAGGGGAGGGATATTAAAAAAGAGCCTCGATTTGCATATAGTAAAAAGCCCGAAAAGAGAGGGATCCATAATGTCTCAAAATGAGGATAAAGGTGCGCGTGAGTTACATATGGGTTTAATAAAAATGTGATACTCAAAATCCAGGAATATTCGAATTCAGGTGCTATTTCTGAAAAATAACGCTCTAACAGTACGATACCTAAAGATATACTAACACATTGTATGATTAGCCATAACTCTATATAGGGGAAAAAATGAAATAGAAAAGAGAGCAAACCAAGTATATACGAGGAATGTTCTTGAAGAAACGGAACGCCGAACTCATAAGACCAAAAATACCCCACAGACTTCGGAGTTGCCAGTGCATATAAAATCGATCCGGAATCATGCCATTCGACTTGAAGAGTGACGTATTGGATACCGGATAGAGTTATTAAATAGATTAAGGAAACTAAGAATAAAATCCAGGACTTTCTTTCGGTTCCGTATCTAAGAAGATTCATAAGAAATTACGAACCAATTTCTATAAGCGGAAACCGATTGAAAATACTTATTTTTACTCTCCGGGATTCTTGATCAATCCACTGAAATTTTTTTCCGAACTGACGGCTTACTAATACTCCTCAATTTCCCCAATTCGTCTTTGATCTCCTCGATCGATAATTCTCCCCCTCCTGAATTTTCGGAGATGGACTTTAAGATCGGTTGTAATTTGGAAGCTTCTTCTTTGGAAACGGAGATCCCTGACTGCATTAGAATTTCATAAATTGCAGATTTGCCTGATTGGCTTGTGAATGCTATCCTATCTCCTTCCGGTCTTCCGATCAGATCTGCATCGAAAGCACGATAGGCTCCCTTTTTCATATCCTTAGTTTTGGAGACTCCGTCTTGGTGGATACCACTTCTATGAGCGACCACGTCCTCTCCGATCAAAGGAGCTTTTTCAGGGATAGGGACGCCTGACATACGAGAAACGATACGAGATGTCTCGTAAATCGTCTGAAGATCCAAGTTCACTTTAACTCCGCAATTATGAAGAGCGATTGCAACTTCGTAAGTGTTTGTATTTCCGGCTCTTTCCCCCAAACCGTTTAATGCGGTTTCCAATTGGGTGGCTCCTGCAAAAAAACTTTCCACAGTCGTTGCGGTGGCCATTCCCAAGTCGTTATGAGTATGGACCGAAATTTTACTTCCTTGGGGCAAAGAATCTGCGACTTTGCGGACCATCGCTACGAACAAATAAGGCCTATACCTTTCCACAGTATTAGGAAGGTTCACAACATCTGCGCCTGCTTCCAATGCCACTTGGAATGCTTCCACGGCAAAATCCATATTCTCCAAAGAATCTCCGAAATGTTCTCCGGAGAATTGGACCTCTCCGTAGTTCCCCGCTAATTTACGAGCGTATGAAACGGATCGTATTATGTTTTCTTTAACTTCTTTTTCGGAAATCCCCAATACATTTCGGATCGTAAAATCGCTGATCGGATAAACTATATGGATCCTTGGGCGAGGCGCCTTTTTGATCGCTTCCCAAGAAAGATCTATCTCCTTTTCCACGGCTCTGGAAAGGCTGGAGATCGCAATATTCTCCGGAGCCAAAGAAGCAAGATAAGAACATGCTTCGAAGTCTTGTTTACTTGCGGAAGCAAATCCAACTTCTATCCCTTGCACTCCTAACTTAACAAGTCTCTTAAATATGATCTCTTTTTCTTCCAGGTTCCAAGGTTTACGTAGTGCTTGGTTGCCGTCCCTTAATGTAACATCCATGAAGAATGGAGATACAGGAGGAGTTTTCAAACCCTGACCGGGAATGATCATCTCTTGGATGGAAGGATATTGTGTCGCGGAGATCGCGTTTGATTTTTGTTCCATGGTCACTCTCTTTTTCCGGCCTCGAGCGAGAGATTTTGCCGGGAGAAAGCCCTGATACAAAAAAACCCGCTCAGAGGAGCGGGTTTTTGCACGCGCAAGTTTTCCGTCCTCTCAACTCCAAAGAAGGAGTAAGAGGAGACCGAGCATATTAGCTTGGAAGAAATTCTGCGCCATACTTATACTTTTAGACTCGGCAAATTGGAAAAGGAAGTCAAGTAGAAAAGAAAAAATTTGGGCGACTCCTCGCGAACGACCCGTAGGGAGTGAGCGAGCTCGAGATAGCCGGAGGCGTTATCGAGAGCACACCAAACTGTAATCTTCGCGGGGCCGCGCTGCTGCGGGTTCGCGCATTCGCGCTCATCCGGGCAAGGCCCGGACTAAAGCCCTACGCATCGCTGTCGCAGGCCCTGATCAGATATCTTCTTCTTTTTTGAGAAAACTCCAGATGCCGCCTTGTTCGAATTGTTTCTCTTCCAGCAATTGTTTAAGTTGAAGATATTCTTTTTTGACCTGGTCCGGGATGCCGACAATCTCCAATTTATGGAAAGTTTCTCTGGCTTCTTCGAAACGATTTGTTCTTACATAACAAATCGCTAATGCGTATAGAGTAGGAGAATCGGACAACTCCGATTCAGGCAAGTCCTTAAGAAGATCCAACGCCCTATCAAACTTAGAGGCGCCTGTATAAACAGCCGCCAAATTTTTTTTAGCGAATACGTCATTATCGTCCAACTCTAAAGCTTTAGAAAGATGGAATTCAGCTTTAGGTTTATCCTTTTTACGAGCGAACAAAACTCCGAGTCCCACCCAAGCTTGGACATGCGCCGGTTCCAAACGGATACATTCTTGGAGAGCTGATTCAGCAGGAGCCATTTCGCCTAATTGAGAAAGGCACATTCCTAAATGAAAGAATGCGTTAGGATTATTCTGTTCCGATTCTGTCCAAGATATCAGTACGGACTTAGCGGAATTCGAATCCCCTTTTTTCAGATAATCCAATGCGGTTTTCAGTCTTGGATCCATTCTTTTTCCATTTCTTTTCTTCCTTATGGATACGACTATCTTTTTCCTCTTTAGTTTCTCTATTACAATGTTGGGAAGAAGCTCTCCATTCCCATTCCGCGTTGATCTTGAGCCATTCTTTGTCTATCTGGTATTTTTCCATGAGAGTATCCAATAAACGAACGTCGTCCCAATCGTCCGCGTTCACAAAATGATTGGATTCTTTCATAAATTCCTTTTTCCAACGGGAAACAAATTCGTCCAAATGATCTTCTTTAAAATCTTCTAAACTGTCTTCGGAGTTTGCGCATTCATTGATCAGGAACTCTACATGTTTTTTTCTGATCTTAGCTTCCGAAGTTTCGGTAACTCTTTGGTAAGTTACGTAGATGGTCCCTAAAATTAAAGTGGTTTCGAAAGCGAACGGAACGGGAGTAATGGCTGCAATCGCAAGTACTCCTCCCAATTTTCTCACTATGGAACTGCTGTCTTTTTTGAGTTCGGATTTATACAAGGAAACCTCTTTGATCCTTTCCGTGTATTTTTGTTTTTGAGGACCTATGAATTCGATGTCGAATTTTTCCAGATCCGAAAATGCGTCTTTGTATTTTGTCTTAAGACTCAAGTCCGTTCTATAAACGTTACCTTCTTCATTCGTATAAAACAGGGAATACTGATGTTCTCTTGAAATCAAAGACTTATCTCCTCTCGGAAAAGAAGAGCAAGAGTAGATGGATAATAAAATCAAGATTTGAATTCGTTTGGAAAGTTTGCGTTTTTGTTTTATGGGGGAAAATATTAGAAGTATTTGATGGTTTATGGCTAAATGTCGCATAATAGGCCTTCCCGATCGGTCTTGGCGCTTATTTTATATCCGGTCCAAATTCAGAGTCGGACATAGGAAATAAATTTCTAAACCTTGTTTTGTATGTAACCTTTGCCGATTTGTATCCGTCCAACTGCGATTTTAGCTGGACAGAAATTCTTTCCGGGGTTTCATAGAGGCGACGGACATTCTATGAATTCATTCTTTAAATATTCTATTATATTTTTTGTATCCGCTTCTTCTCTGTTTGTATCTTGTTCCGGTGCGGAAAAGAAAAACCCAGAAGTTCAGTTACCTTCTTCCGGAGAGCAAAGATCCGAAATGCCTGTGCTGGTCCAATTCGAAGATGATCTGGAATATGATGTAAAAACTTTGATGGCAACATTTGCTACAGGGACGGAAGGAAAGGACAGAAGATTAGATCGAGAATATGCAAAATTTCCAATCTTGGTCGGGACAGGCGCCAGATCCAAAGAATTGGAATTAGAAGGTACAGTCACTCGAAGAGTTTCCTGGAGCAAATCCGAAAGAAAAGAAGTGCTTATCTCAATCGAAGGAAACAAGCTCACTCATAACTGCGGTTTAGGAATCACCGATAAGTCCCTAAACTTCTCAGACTCAGGCAAAAAGCCGTTTAGATCCGTTCGTTTATTCTTCCAAAGTACTGGAGTGAGAGATACTCCTCGCACTGGGTTTGCTTGGGTTTTAGGGTTCGGGACTTACTTACTCTATCCTTTGATCTATACCGGTTTTGTGGTCGAAAAGATGGATTGTGGATTGGTCTTAGAAGGTTAGATCATAATTTTGCTTTTCGAATTCGTCTAATAGGAAGAATATAACAGAAAGGAAGAAGAATATGCCTTATATGGCTGTCGGATCTCGACAAATTTTATATTCCGATTCTTCGGCTCCTGCCTTAGTGGGAGACCAACCCAGAGAAGTAGCTTCCGTTTCGGACAACGCTGTAGTGCAACCACAAACAGTGGTGGTCCCTCCGGGCGGATTACCTCCTCATTTGGGACAGTTCCTAGATTCTACAGTTTAAGGACATAGATGTACAGACTTCTTTTTTCCGTTTTACTCCAATCCTTGGTAGTAGTTTTCGTTTTTCCTCTGATCGATTCGGATTTTCGTATCAGCAATAATGTTTGGGATGTAAT
Source organism: Leptospira licerasiae serovar Varillal str. VAR 010 (assembly GCF_000244755.1). Taxonomy (NCBI): domain Bacteria; kingdom Pseudomonadati; phylum Spirochaetota; class Leptospiria; order Leptospirales; family Leptospiraceae; genus Leptospira; species Leptospira licerasiae. The sequence goes on from NZ_AHOO02000005.1 coordinate 1,358,278, forward strand.
AGTAATCGTTCTATTCTTCGGCTTTTTGAATTTTATTCTAAGATGGTTCCTTGTTCTGGTCACATTCGGGGTCGGATATCTGGTTTATCTTTTGAGCTTAGGGATAGCAGGTCTCGTCGTGAATGCAATCGTTCTATCTTGGATTGCAAATATTTTCCCTGATAAGATTTTTGTGCCCGGTTTTTGGGCCGCTTTCTGGGGAGGGGCAATTTTAACTCTGGCAAATTACGTAGCGAAAAAAGAAAGCAGAGAGGAATATTCTAGATCTGAACGCAAAAATAAAAAATCCTATTAAATTTTCCGAATGATTCGAGAGATCCAAGCAATTTTCAAGAATGACCCTGCTGCCAGGGGGTTGGAATTTATACTTTACCCAGGGTTACATTCCATCCTGATGCATAAATATATTGCATATCCTTTATATAAGATAAGATTAAAGTTTCTGGCACGGTTTGTTTCTCAGTTCAGTCGTTTTCTTACCGGAATAGAGATCCACCCGGGAGCAAAGATCGGTAGCGGACTATTCATAGATCATGGGATGGGGATCGTGATCGGCGGGACTGCAGAGATTGGAGATGATTGTATCTTATTCCATGGGGTTACTTTGGGAGGAACAGGAAATCACCAAGGGAAACGTCATCCTACTATCGGAAATAATGTTCTTATAGGCGCAAGAGCCACGGTCTTAGGTCCTGTCCATGTGGGCAATAATGTGAAGATAGGAGCGGAAGCAGTTATCATCGACCATGATATTCCTGACGATTGTACTGTGGTGGGAGCGCCCGGAAAGATCGTAAGATTAAAAGGGAAGAAAGTAAAGATCCCCCTGAAGAAGACCAAAATAGTTTAGGTTTTTATGATGCTTTTTTCAATTCGGAAAGCATCTCCTCTTCTAACTCGTTAAAATATTTGGGATCGTGGGTCATCACGTAAAATTGTGAATTTCCCTGGAATAATTTCAGGAATAGTTCAGCCTTCTTTCTGGAATCAAAGTTTGTCGGAAGTGCAGAGACCTTTTTGCTCCTTTCGAAATAATTTTCTAAACAAGAAGTCCAGGACTCCAATACGTTAGAACTTCTTGCAGCAAGATCCGGTTCAGGTTTATCTAAACTTCCCATAAATCTAGCGAGAGGGCATCCGAAATATTTCCCGGATTTAACCTGTTTTTTCAAAAGAGCCATCCATCTATGCACAAACTCTTGGGGTGTTTCGGATCTTTCCATGAGTCTCTCCCAACCTACTTGAAAATCCCTTCCTTGGCGCTCTAGGTATTCTTTTCCCAGATCTTCTTTGGTTGGGAAATATCTATAAAAGCTGGCCTTATGAGATTCAGACTCGTCGATTACCTGGTTGATAGAGGTCCCAGCATAACCTTGGGAATACATCAAGCGAACGGCAGTGGATGCTATCCTTTCGAAAGGACCTTCCCCGGAGGCAGATTCCTGTTTTCGTTTGCTCATCAGACTAAAATAAAATTGTAGACTAACTGGTCTATCCTATTTTTATGAGGACGATTGCGGGTAGACTGATTGGTCTATTGGAGGAAAACCATGCAACAATTGTTATTTTCTAAAAGAAATCGCGTGGAATGGGAAGAAGTTCCTGATCCTAAACTTTCCGGACCGAACCAGGCATTGGTCCGTCCCTTGGCGGTTGCCAGATGCGATTTGGATCTTCCTATTTTAAGAGGACAAACATTATTTCGCCCTCCTTTTCCTTTGGGCCATGAGTTTGTGGGAGAAATTATAGAAACAAGCGAAGAGTTATCTTCACTCTTTCCTAAGGGGACTCGAGTTGCAGTTCCGTTCCAAATTTCCTGCGGGCATTGTGCAAATTGTGAAACCGGTCTGACTAAAAGTTGTAGTACCGTTCCTCATACAAGCGCTTACGGAATGGGAAAAGGTGCAAAAGAATTTGGCGGGGCTATTTCTGATTCCGTTCTTGTCCCTTATGCAAAGGAGATGTTAATTCCTTTTTCCAATAAGACCGATCCGGCTGCGATTGCAAGTATCAGCGATAATATTGTAGAGGCTTGGAAACTAGTAGGTATACATCTCCAACAAAACAAGAATAGATCCGTTCTTGTTCTGGGAGGTTTTGCCTCGAGCATCGGCTTGTATACTGCGGCTCTTGCAAAACATATGGGTGCCGCTGAACTTGTTTATGTAGACACGGATAAAAAACGTTTGCAGATCGCGGAATCTTACGGAGTGAAAGTGGAGCAGGTAACTTCCTTTCCGAAAAGTTTAGGTAAGTTCGATATAGTCGCGGATGCGAACGGAACTGCGGAAGGTTGGGACTGTGGTCTTAGATCTCTCGGAATAGAGGGAGAGTTCGGATCTGCATCTATTTTCTGGACGAATAGTATTCCGATCCCTTATTTAGAATTGTATAATAATGGAGCAACAATCCGTTTAGGAAGAGTTAGATCCAGAGAATGGATCCCTGAAATTTTGAGATTAGTAGAAGAGGAAGGATTCGATCCTTCTAAGGTCACCACTCGTAAGGCATCCTGGTCGGAAGCGGCGGACGCTTTTCTGGAAGAGGAGACCAAGTTGATCGTTGTCAGATAAAGTACATTGGCATTTAAGGACGAGGAAACTCGTCCTTCTTTTTTAATATTGCCCTATAGATCTGAAATAGTCCCCTAAAAGAGCATCCACCTCTTCAAAGGAAGAGTATCCTTTGGTTAAGATCCCTCTGTCTAAACCGTCCGAAAATACCAAACAAGGAAACCCGGTCACACCTAAGATATATCCGTAATTGAAATCATTCCTTGTTTCTAATAAAGTTTCTTCTCTATAGTATAATTCTTTGAATTCATCTAAAGGGAAGGAAAGCTCCGAGGCTATCTCTGCGTATGTCTCGAAACTGCTTGGGTCCTTTCCCTTGGAATGAAAACTTTCCAGCAGCTTATCTAAAAAAGAGAAGGATAAGCTAGGATTGATCCTTTGCGCCGTGATAACCGCTCTTGAACCAGGTTCTGAATCGTATCTTATGTTTCGATCTTGGAGTATATCGTAGTGGAAATTTCGTTTGGAGATCCGTTCCACTTCCTTCCAAAGATATTTAAGTTTTTCAGTAACTTCTTCAGTGAAGTTCTCCGCTTCCGGTCCGTATTTTAATCCACCGAGTACGAGTGTGAATTCTATTTTATCCGAGTATTTTTCTCTGATCTTTTCAAAAACAGGAGAGAAGCCGTAACACCAGGCACACACCGGATCGGCTACGTAAAGGATGGAATGTTTGGTATCCGGACGTTTGAATTCTAGGCTCACAGAGAACAGGGATAATTCTTCTTTTATCTTTTCCAACTAAAAAAGGCGGGAACATGTCCCGCCTTCCTTTCCTTTTCAATTAGGAGGATTCTTTTTAGATTTCGTTCGGGTGTTTGACGTAGTAGAGCGATAGCCATACTACCCCGAAAAGTACCCCCGCGTAAGCTAGGATCGCAGTTGCGATGTCGATCATAGGAAGAACAGCAGCTATAGGTGTAACTTTAACCGCAGTAATCTTCGTAGCTTCACCAAGAATTAGGAAGAGACCTCCCAATCCGATTAAGTGATAGCGATTCATCGCATCCTTGGATACTCGGGCAAACCGGGCAAACACAGGAACAGCCAAAAGCGCTAATGCGAAGATGGTCACTGTATCCATGTTCATACCTCCTTAAGGTACTAGGTTAGACCGATGAGGAGGTTCATACATTTCACTATAGTTAAAAAATTATTTTAAAAAAACATCATGTAATATAACGGATGATTAATAATAAGATCAGGGTTATAGTTCTTAAGGGTTAAATCATATTTTTATTTTATGTATCACGAAAGTGATGGTTTTTATTTAAAGATTTTGATAATGATTAGTATATTATAATACTATAACATGATTATATTTTTTGGGTTGCCGTGAATTGTCCTCTGTTAGGGTCGGTCAGGGCCGACCGACCTTCTTCTTTTCATGGAATCGTAATCTAAAGGTAAAATTTTTTTTTGGACCGGAAAACGGCGTTAAGTATGTTCGTGATTCAGTGGACGTATTATCGTACTATTTGGAAACCTACGAAGCCTGTAGAAAGGCCTTTCTATCTTACAAGAAGCAATTAAAATCCAAGTTTGCTCGTTTCGACTATGAATGTCTTGAGATCCCGAAAGAAGGGGGACAACTGGATGTTTATTGTTTGGGAGAAAAGAAAAAGCCGGCAAAACGTTTGGTCGTAATGAGCTCTGGTATCCACGGAGTGGAAGGATTTGCAGGTTCGGCATTCCAGCGCAGATGGATCGAGGAATTCCTGCTGGATGATAAAAGCGCTTATAAACTCCCTAAAAATTCAGATTTTCTGATCTTACATGGGATAAATGCACACGGCTTCAAAAACTTTCTAAGAGTAAACGAAAGGAATGTGGACTTAAATCGTAACTTCGCATTAAAAAGAGAGAAGTTGCATAAGAAGTTCAAAAACAAAAAATATAGAAAGATCCAAAGTTTCTTAAATCCGAGTTCGGAATTCGGTAATTTTTTATTCGAGTACATATTCTTTATTATCCGGTTTTTAGGAGTAGTGATCCGTTTCGGGGCTAAATACGTTTTGGATGCAGCGGTAAACGGCCAATACGAATTTCCGAAAGGGATCTATTATGGCGGCAGAAAGCCTGAACCCGTTGTCAGAGTTTTGAGAAAGTATTTCAAAAAAGTCTTAAAACCTTACGATCGTATTTTGATCTTAGACTTTCATACCGGTTACGGGGCTAAGAATGGACTTAGCTTAATGCATAATGCTGAAAATGGCTCAAGGACGGACAAAAATCTAAATAAGGTCTTTGGAGATTTTGGTCTTCTTTTAAACGAAGGTGAAGAGGATTTTTATAGGACCTCAGGGGATTTTACTGATTTTTTCGGTAAAATTTTCACTCAAGAAAAAGATCTATATCCAATCACTATCGAGTTAGGAACTTTCGGAAACCTGAATGTAATGGGAGCTATTCGAGGAAGTTTTTTAATGATTAGCGAGAATCGTATTCGATTTCACGGCTCCAAATCCGAATCGGAAGCCGATAAGGTAAGAGAAGAATTTAAACAAATGTTCTATCCGAGTAGAGAAGATTGGAGACTCGCCGCAATGGATCATGTCTTCGGGATCGTTCCGGAAGCGATTACTAGGTTTTCTAAGCTTTAACAGTTCCCCGGTCATTTAGGCCGTGAAGACGATCTTAAACTCTGTCCACGATCAACAGAGTAACATCATCTTCGAAATCGGATCTATGGCAATAAGTCCTACATTCTTTGATCAGACTTTCCGCGGCTTCCGCCGAATGGGACTGGGAATGAGTTCGAACGGCTAGGGTCAGTAGGTCTTCGCTATATCTTCTTGTTCTGTCCGAATTGGAATGTTCAGTGAGTCCGTCTGTGTAAAGCACCAATCTGTCTTGGGGTTGGAAAGCGGTTACATATTCTTCGAAGAATAGATCAGGGATCACTCCGACTAATTTTCCTTTTGTTTCAAGATGTAAGGAACTTCCTTCCGATCTCCTATACAAAATCGGAGGATTATGACCTGCGTTCGTATAAGACATCGTATTTGTGCCTGTATGGATGATCGCATAAAAAGCGGTGAGGAAATTTCCCGCTAATTTATTATACAGCGCGTAGTTGAGTGCTGTAAAAAATTTGGAAGGGCTTCCCAATGTTTCGGAATCGAATGTGCTTACAACAGTATGTATGACAGTGGCTACTACCGACGCAGAAAGTCCGTGGCCGGAAACGTCTGCGATCAGAACAGCACTCCGATTTTCATCTAGCTTTAGAATATTATAAAAATCTCCACCTACATTATCGTAAGGGATATGTTGAACTCCGAACTCCAATCCGCCAACATAAGGAAGGCTAGATGGAAGTATCTTATGCATTACTTCTCGAGCACGTTTTAGCTCTCTATCAGTATCCAGAACTTTATGGAATAAATTCGCGTTTTTAATGGTGACACTTAGCCTATTCGCGATTGCTCCCAACATTTCTAAATCCGCATGTGTGAACGCAAATCCTGAATACTTATTGTTTACGCTGATAACTCCTAATAGCTCTCCTCGGAAAAGTAAAGGAGCCGATATAAGTGAGTTCGCTTCGAATTTATATTTTGCGCTTTTATCATATCTTGGATCTTCGTCCAGGTTTTGGATAAGTAGGCTTTGTTTTTCTTTTGCAACCCAGCCCGAAATTCCTTCTCCGTAAGGTACCTGTATATTATGGATAGCTTCTTCCGGAATTCCTCTAGCGGCTAGGACTCGTAGGACTTCCAAAGTCGGGTCTGCCAAATAGATGGTCCCTGCTTTTGCTTCTAAGAATTCGAGTACCTTGTCTAAGAGCCAATTTCCTAATTCATTGATACTTTTTTCGGCGACCGTTAATTTTTCGAATTCGTAAAGTAGTCGTAGCTCCAACACCCTCTTCTTCAGGGTTTCGTGAGCTTGTGCATTTTTGATCGCGATTGCCGCCATTTCAGAAAGTGAGTTTAACACTTCCAGATCCGAATTTTCGAAACTTCTGTTTTGGGACTTATTTAAGATCTCTAAGGTTCCGATCACCTTGTCTTGGATGAATAATGGAACGCAGGCGAGCGATCTGGTCCTAAATCCGGTCTTTTGATCTAAAGCAGGATTAAATCTTGGATCAGTATAAGCGTCTTCCAGAATGATCGGTTTTTTTTCTTTTGCCACCCAGCCTGCGATTCCCTGCCCAGGTTCTAATCTCGCGTATTTCTGGATGATCTCTCCTTTTTCGCCCAAAGCTACTTCGCAGTATAAAAATCCGTCCTTTTCCTCTAAAAGAAATAAGGAGCTTGCTTCCGCTTCCAACAGATCTTTGGAATACAGCATAATCAAAGGTAGAAGTTGGTAAAGGTCCAGATTGGCGTTTAGGATCGTACTCGTATTCAGTAGGCTTTTGTATTTTCTGGTTTCCGAGTCAATAGTGGACATAGATGGGGCAAGACTCTCATGGATCGGCGAGTAAGTCAACGGATTGTCGTTTTCCTTCGGAACAAAATGTGAGAAAGGCGTTTTTTGGAGGAACTCCAACCCTTTTTTTCGGTCGGATATATTAGTCTGGCAATGGAGTTCGATTTGCAAAGGTTAGTGATTTTTCTCAGTGTTTTTACAGTAATTCTTTTGATAGGTTATTCTTATGCGACCAGTCGTTTGATCGCGCCTTTCGAACTCGGAACTTTTCAGGAGGTCTCTCTATGGATTGGAGTGGTTTTTCTGGTCCTTCTTACTCCTAGCGCTTATCTTTTGAGTTTGTTTTTTAGAGAAACCCATTGGCAAAAGTTCTGGGCTTATTCCGCTTTTACTACTTTGGGATTTGCAACCATACTTGTTTCCTTCGTGGTCTTCAAGGATCTGGGAAATTTGGTCTGGAAAGGCGTCGTATATCTTTCGGACCTTTTGCAGCCTAATAGTATTTCTGTCGCATCAGCCGAAACCGAAGCATTATTAGGGTCGGAAAAATTCGGAAGAGCGGATTTTTTAGCAAGGTTCTCTTCCTTCGCACTTTTGGGAATTGCAGGCGGATTGACCGCCTTCGGATTCTACCAGGCTAAAAAAACTCCTACGATCAAGCAGGTAAGAATTAAAGTAAAGGATCTACCCGACGGCCTGGACGGTTTTAAGATCGTGCAACTTTCCGATATCCATATCGGACCTACGATCAAAGGAAAATTTTTAGAAGGTGTGGTCTCCAAGACAAACTCTCTGCAGCCGGATCTGGTAGCGATTACCGGAGATTTGGTGGATGGAACAGTCGGCATGTTGAAACATCATGTGTCTCCTCTAAAAAATCTGGAATCCAAACATGGTACATTTTTCGTAACCGGGAACCACGAGTATTATTCTGGAGTGATCGCTTGGATCAGAGAATTAGAGGATCTTGGGATCAATGTATTATTAAATCAGAATAAACTAATAGATCATAACGGGGCAAAGATCGCTGTAGCAGGTGTGACTGATTATAAAGCCCATACTGTGATCCCTGGCCATAGAACGGATCCAAAGCAGGCTTCTCTCGGAACGGAGGATGCTCATTATAAAGTGTTACTTGCTCACCAACCGAATTCCATTTTTGAGGCAGCTAAAGTAGGCTACGATTTACAACTCTCCGGCCATACTCATGGAGGTCAGTACTTTCCGGGAAACTTGTTCATCCATTTATTCCAAAAATTTGTGGCCGGATTGAGTAAATGGGAAGACACTCAACTTTACGTAAGTAGAGGGACGGGATATTGGGGGCCTCCTTTAAGAATAGGAGCTCCTTCCGAGATCACTCTGCTAGTTTTGGAAAAACAGTCTTAGAACTTTATTGACATTCTGATCTTCCCGGGCTCTCTGTAGGGAATCCGGGATCCAGAATGGTCAAAAAAATTTTTAGTTCGATTGTATTATCCTATTTCTTAATTTCCTGCTGCTTCTTCTTTTCCGATTGTTCTAAACCAAAGCCAAAGTCCAACCAAGAGATCGAAAGATTAAAACCCAAAAAGAAAGCGGACGATAGAGACCAAGACTCTGATATTTCTTCCAGAGAATATTTTGACGAAGATGCAGACGGCAAACCTATCGAAAAAAAACCGGAGCCGAGTCCGGGAGTTAACTTAAGATTTTTTGCAAACGGTTCTCCCGGATGTAAAAAAGGGAATTGTAAGAACGGAGAAGGTATCTATGTCTACGATACCAAAGACGTTTACTCGGGCAGATTTGTAGGAGAGTTGAGAGAAGGTTGGGGGACCTTGGCTTATTCGGACGGAGATAGATACGAAGGCAATTGGTCCGAAGATAAAAAATCAGGAGCGGGACGTTATGTGTTTCGGGACGGCTCCGTTTTTAGCGGTTCATTCACATCGGATGGTAACGGAAACGGTAAGTATACCAAAGCGGGTAGGACCGCACGATGCAGATTGGAGAATAGAAAACTATTCTGTAAATAACCTTTATTAAACGATAATCCTTTCGGATGAGTTTAGATATATATTAATAAACGATTGTTCGATTATATTAGATCTCTTTTTTGCAAGAGGTCTTGATTTTCAAAAAAAGAAAGATAGAATGTTCCATCGCAGGACGGAGGTCCTTATGGAAAGATGGCATGATTGGTTAGAGACTCATCGGGATTGGTGGATCGATATGGTCCGCGTGTATTTGGGCGGGGTTCTGGTGTATAAGGGACTTGCATTCCTTGCAGATACGGATGCGCTTATCCGACTCATGGAGTTGAATAATGCTCCTTATGCTTCTACATTACTAGCTCATTATATAGTGATCGCTCACATTTGTGGTGGTGTACTGCTGATGGTAGGACTTCTGACTAGATTCTCCGCGATTTTACAATTGCCTGTACTAGTCGGGGCCGTTTTGTTCATCCACGCAAGAGAGGGGTTTGTTTCCGCAGGATCAAATCTGCCTTATGCATCCATGATCCTACTCTTACTTTTACACTTTTCTTTGTATGGATCAGGTCGTATATCGGCCGACTTCTATATAGAAACACATAAGAGTGTTTAAGGAAAATTTCGTTAGCTCTTTGGACTTATTTCGAAAGAGCTAACGACCATTTTTATCTTAGGCAGGTTCGGATACTTTGTCTAAGAGTCCTATCCAATCGGTTCTTTCCGCTTGTCCCGGTTTTCTTTTACCGAAAAACTGAACGATCAATTCTCCATCCGCGTCGTATACTTCCATAGAGTGGATCACTCCGTCTTTGGATGGTTTCGCTACAATATAAACTTTAGAGATCAGATCGGATCTTAAGTGAAGATTGAATTCTGAATCCAGAACATTCCACCAAGATTCTAAAACTTTAATGTTGGTGACTTCTCCTGTGTGGATTTGGATAGACCCCGGATTTCCCACAAAAACCATGATTGGAGTTCTGTCCAAAGAAGCCATTTCCAACATTCTCAATACCGCTTTTGTCTCTACAGTTTTTGTGAATTTTCCATCGGCGATCTCCATGGATTGGATCCTTGATACACCATGTTTCTTTAATAGTGAGAAAAATTCATGAGTATCTTCCAATTTTCCCCAATCATTCAGAAATTCTTCTTTGGTTTCGGGACTAAGTCCTTTTTTCTCCGCAATTTCGGTTTTCTTTTCGGTTCCAGAAGAGAATAGAGAGGAGAAGTCCGGAGACTCGTTTTTGAATTCAGATCTTAGCTTTTCCCAAGCAGATATGTTCGATCTATCGGTAAGGAAAAGTTTGAACATTGCTTCTCCGCTCTCATTGAAGAATTGAAAAGATCTTTGTATGGAATCTTGTTTAGGTTCTTCTACTGCGAATCCGAATTTCCAAATACCAGGGAAAAGCCTTAGGTCTATATCCGCTCCAACGACTAGGATGTGTCCTGGACCTGAACTTACTTTTTCGAATATTCCTTTTCTTTCATGTACGCAGGCTTCATTACGAGTGAGGACCATTACATGTCCCAACTCTCCGAATTTTGCGAATAATTCTCCCCAATTAGTTAGAAGAGAAGAAACTTGCGGGAATCCTTCCGCCTTGGAAATTTCAGAGGCAGCCAATAATCCGCCTTCCGAGGTTTTTAGTTGGGAAGCGATCTCTCTCATTCTAAGACGAGGTTGTGTTTCTTTGATCGTTTTCCAATCTTTGACGATATTTTCGATCTCTAACGATTCAGCGATGGACATTTTCTTTGACTCCTTTAGCATCTATTGTATAGGGTAGGGCGGTTGTTGTGTTCGGTTCTGCGGGACCGAGAGGGATGAGATAATATCCTCCTTCGGGGAACGGGATTTTTTTAGTTCTCAATCGGAAATGTTCTAGGACAAATACCTCATTTAGTATATGTTCTGGAATTCCATCGGCTAGTATTTTGCCTTCTTTTAATACTGCTATCCGATCCGCGTATCTCAATGCGAGGTTCAGATCATGAAGGATGCAGAGGACACCTCTTCCTTCTTTACTGAGTTGTTTCGCTTTTTCTAATAGAGAGTGTATTCTATTCGGATCTAAAGAGGCTCCCGGCTCGTCCAAAAGCACATAACTCTCTCTTTGGGTAGGTTCCTTGTCCTGGACTAGGACTCTTGCCATCTGAGTTCTTTGTTTTTCTCCTCCGGAAAGTTTATTATACGTTTGGAATCTTTCTCTTTCACCCAAATGTACTGCACAGAATGCATCCTCTGTGATCCGGTCTTCTAAAGGTTTAGGAACTCTTAATTTAGAGCAGGACCTTCCCATTCGAACGATCTCATCCGCAATAAACGGAAAATGGATCTCGGATTCTTGAGAGAGGACGCTTCTTCTGAGAGCTAAGTCTTCCGAATCGTACTCGGACAAAGGGATCCCATCCAATAGCACCAATCCTTTGTCAGGAGATATTTCTCCGGAAAATAATTTCAATAGAGTTGATTTTCCCGCTCCATTTGGACCGAGCACGATCAAAAGTTCTCCTGGATACAAACTTAAGTTGACCCCTGATAATAAGAACCTTCCACCTCTGGATAAGGAAATGTCCGATAATACTAAACTCATCTGAATTCTCCTTCTCTACGTTTTGCTTGTAAGATCAAAAATAGGAAGAATGGACCGCCTATTCCAGCCGCAATAATACCGATAGGAAGTTCGGAGGGGAAGGCGACTGTGCGTGCGGCCAAGTCTGCAACCGAAAGAAGAAGTGCTCCTCCGAATAAGGAAGCAGGGAGTAACGTTCTATGACCCGGTCCTAAAACCATTCTTAAAATATGAGGAACGATCAAGCCAACGAATGCTATATTTCCACATATAGAAATGCTTACCCCTACTAATAGACTAGCGAGAACGATAGTGAGATTTCGGATCCTTCTTACCTTGAAACCAGTATGAAAAGCTTCCGCCTCTCCTAATGCTAAAGCATCCAGACCTCTGCTTAGGACCGGAAAAAAGAAAATTACGATCAGTAGAACTGCACCCAATAGATAAATTTTATGCCAGCTTGCGACGGCCATACTTCCCAAACTCCAGAAGGTCAGGTTCCTAAGTTGTGCATCATCCGCTAGATAAGATAAAAATCCTAAAAGAGAAACTACAGTTGCATTTACTGCGATTCCAGCGAGCACTAGAACTAAGGAGAATCCCCCTCCTTCTCTTTTGGAAACCATATGTAGGAAGAATGAAATTGAAAGAGCTCCACTAAAAGCGCATAACTGTAGGAGGAAACTTTCCTTTCCTCTTAGTTCCGCCGGTAAGAATGTGAGTATTTTTTCGGAAAATACGATCCATGTAGAAGCGGCTAATGCTGCTCCAGGACTTACTCCTATAAATCCTGGTTCTACCAATGGATTTCGGAATAAACCTTGTATACAAACTCCGGCTGAAGCGAGACAAGCTCCGACTAACATAGATAATGCGAGTCTAGGCATTCTCAAATTCCAAACTAAAACGGAATGTGGGACCTCCAACTCGGATAAGGAATCCTGTCCTAATAAAAATACCCTTAGGATCTCTTTCGTGGAAAGTTCTATGGATCCGAATTTAAGGGAAAGTATCCCGATCCCGAAAAGCCCCGCAATTAACACTGCATAGACGAGTATAGGCGGGACTTTTCGTCCCGTTTTTTTCTTCTTATCTTCCTCTCTATGTTTTATTTCCGAGGAAGAAGTTTCCGGAGAGGATACGATCATTTTTTATCAGGCGTTTTAGAATGAAATGCTTCGAATAATTCTTCGATCCCCTGACCGAGTCTTGGACCGAAACCTAAAAGAACTAGGTCATCTATAGCAACTACTCTGGATTTTTTTCCAGCAGGAGTATCTTTCACACCTGGAAGGGAGAAGACTCCGTCTTTTCCTCCAAGACTTTCTAAACCTCTGCTTGGAATTAAGATAATATCCGGTTGTGCTGCGATTACTGCTTCCGGAGTGATCGGTTTAAAACCTTTGAATCCGTTTACTGCATTGATCCCTCCGGCGAGTCGGATCATTTCATCCGCAGGCGTTTCCGTTCCGGATACTTGTGCAAGGCTTGTGCCTCTATGATATACGAATAAAATTTTCGGTTTGGATCTTAATTTGGAGACCTTCTCCGCAATTTTGGATTGTTTGTTACGGATATCTTTTACGATCTTCTGAGCCTCTTTCTCGGCCCCGATCTCTTTTCCGATCGCAAGAATATTATTTAGCGAAGGATCTACTCCGGGCGATCCCGGATAGATAATCACTTTTAAACCTGCAGATTTAAGTTGTTCGATTACTTCAGGAGGGCCTGCATATTCTAAGCCCAAGATCAAATTCGGTTTTAGGGAAAGAATACCTTCTGCGGAGAGTGCTCTTTGATAACCTACTTTAGGAAGAGCTAACGCTTCCGGAGGATAAAGGGAAGAAGTATCGTTGCCTACTACTAATTTACCTTTTCCTAATGCGAAAACGATCTCGGAAACGGTCCCGTTTAACGTTACGATCCGAAGTTCTTTTGTCTCTGCGAAGATAGCTTCAGGCAGACAAAGGAATAAAGCCCAAAGTATGATCTTTTTCATATAAGTTCTCCGATTTTTAAAATATTTTTGTATAGATCTAAAACGGCGGATTTTTCCATCACCGAACTCCGGGTGTGGGCGAGGTAGATGGCATGGGTGCTGCGGAATAATCTGTAGCAACCGAACCTGCGCTGAATCTTCCGTCTATACCCACATAGTAGAATCTAGGTTTTTGCGGATTATAAGTAAGATCGAACGTATCTAAAAGGTTATCCACACCTGCGAATATTTCAAAGGTCCCTAATATTTTTTGGGAGACTCTTATATTCAAATTGGTATGAGGATTCACCATTCTAACGCCGTAAGTCGGCCCAGTGGTACAGTAAGACAAATTCCTTTCCGTACAGTATTCTTGGATACCACCGGGAATATTTCCGAATAACGCATTGATCGTATTCGTCGCTTGTGTAGTAAGCTGGGCGCTAAGAGCGGAAAATTCCGTAGGTAACTGAGGGTCGCACCAAAGCGGATTTTTCTGGCAATAATAAGGTTGTTTCCCGAAGATCACCGCGAATAGAGAGAAGCTGAATCCGCTAGGTTGATGATCTATTCGTATATTCGCATTCCATCTATGGTAACCTCTTCCTTCGAGGGGAAGGTTAGTCAGTTCGTCCCTTGTATCTGTATACGTATAACCGCCACCCAACGAAATATTTTGGTGAACTCTCAGCGTTACGGAGGATTCGAATCCTTTTGTAAGGGCCTTTTGATAATTAGATGTATTAAAGATCTGTAATCCGGACGCATCTCTTGTAGGATTTGTCCTGAATCCGATCAGGTTATCGATATTATTATAGAAGAAGTTAAAGCTGAACCAGAATACTTTATTCGGTTCCCATTCTCCCCCCAAGTTATAACTGCGAGATAGTTCGGGTTTTAGATCCGGATTTCCCGCGACCCTATATCCTACTCCCGGGTTTATGAAATTATAATATAGATCCTGAAAGCTGGGCGCTCTGTATCCTAACCCGTTGGCGGCTCTAATACGGAATTTATCGGTAACGTCGTATCGGACCGCCAATTTTGGAAGTACTTGTCCGCCATAAATGGAGTCATGGTCGGAGCGTATTCCAGGAACGATCTGAATTCTAGGTGCGCTGGAAATTCTCCATTCGTCCTGTACGTAAAAAGCGTTTCTTTGTCTTTGAGCGTATCCGTTTTGAGTTTGGTAAGTATCAGTTCCCAGGATATCGCTCGCACAAATATATGGAAAATTTCTTTTACAATCGGGGGCAATTCTCGCGGAAGAGAATTGATCTATGAGAGTTTCCGCACCGTAGGAGATTACATGTCCGTCTGCGATCTTATGATCTAAACGAGTTCGCAGTTCGGTAACTGCGTTATCCAGCTTTTCCCTTTTATCCTGAGCGTCGGACTTTCTTTGATCGTATGTATAAGTATCGAAAAAACGGGCGTAATTGGTGTTTACATTTAAGTTTAACGTTTTGGTAATTTCCCAATCCGCGTTGACCGCACCCATGAAGTCATGAGTCTTGTTGCTTCTATCGTAAACTCCTCTTGGAGGAACCGCATCTACTGCATTTTGATTTAGATATCTATAATAGAATTGGAAACCTATTTTCAAAGTTTCGGAAATATCGAAAGTAGTCTTATTGGAGACGTTTATATCTTCGAATGCGCTACCCGAAGTGGATTCTAAAGGCCCTTCATAAGGAAGTTTTTTACGGTAAATATATAGTTTTGTCCATAAAGGAGTGTCCGTCGGGAAAGGAGAATAACTAGGAGAAAGACTTTCTATTCTTCCATTTTTAGGTCCTAAGGTCGCATCCGGAGTTAAGTCGTAACCGTCTCCCCTATGCCAACCTGCGGTAAAGTTGGTGGAAACGATCCCTTTGCGAACTCCTACCGACGCATAGTTACGGAACTCCGTCCCGGTTCCGTAGTATACAGGATTTCCTCCTCCCATAAAGGTCCTGAAGTTCGCGGAGTAAGGATCTTTTTGTTCCTTAGTGATGATATTAATTACACCGGCTATCGCATCCGAGCCATAAAGAGCGGATGACGCGCCTTTTACGATCTCGATCCTCTCTATATCTTCCGCTTTAAATCTGGTTAAATCGATGGAACCGCTGAAACGCCCGGTGGTCCTTTGTCCGTCCACTAAGATCAGAACGTTTTGTCCTGCAAGACCTTGCAAACGTACAGTGGATCCTCTTTCTCCCGCTTGAGCGGGACGTACTTCGATACCCGGTACGTTACCAAGAGTTTGAGATATATCTCTCGCTCCCATCGCATCTATATCTTTTCTGGTGATCACCTCGGTGGTGATCGTGGAATCTTTTAAAAAACCTTTTCTACGAGTACCGGTTACGGTGATAATGGAGCCTCTGTCATAATTCCCATTATTAATATCTTTTCCGGCTTCCGGAGTTATTTTCGGTTTATCAGAATCTTCTTTTTTTTCTTCCGTCTTTTTTTCGGGAAGGACTTCTCCTTGAGAGAAGATGGGGAACCCTAGAAGGCATAAACCTGAGAATAAGATCAGATAAAGCGTTCTGGGAAGGGAAGAAGGTTTTACTTTCCCCATCAAAGTTCCTTCCAGATGAATTTAGGAAATCCGCTTGTACTTGCGTTGTCGTAATAATCCGTCATTTCCAATCCGAAGGACGAAGTTCCATCCGAACCTTGGATCAAGTATCCTCTTGATTTAGGAGTTAGGATATGGGTGGTTCCGTTATAATCATACCAATCCCAAAGAGCAGGGCTTGCGTTTTCAGTCGCGGTTCCAAATCCGCCTCCTCCGGTTTGGGACATGAGCTCATCTACTTCCGGAGTACAATCCCCGCCGGTTACGCTAGCCAAGTTCGTGTCTCCTGCATTAAAACAAGAACCCGCACTTCCGGAGCCGCTGGTTCCACTATTCGTACCGATTACGAATCTTTTGAATTTTAGATCCCATGTACCTGACTTGGTAGTTTCGACTCCGCCTGCTTTGAGATCTAAGTAAACCCAACAGCCGCTCGCAGTTGCATTGACTACCGTGGTAAAAGTCCCGGAACCGGTTGTGGTTGTATCGCCGGGGGCCCTAATACATCCATTACCTCCGTCTTCCAATGCGGCTAAGATCGCAAGACCATCGTCTCCTCCGGTGCTAGGCCCGCAAAAAACGGTAAAAGTCGCTATGAGAATAATGAAAATTGAATATAATGTTTTCATTATCGAATCCCCCTTCTTCATAAATTAATAATGACAGTAGGCGACCTAACATCCGGCCGCCTAAAATTCCTAAAGCGCAGTAGTACTATAAGTGACTACCTTAGTCGCAGTTACTCCGGAAGCAGAGCTGCCGGTTTTGTAGTATGTGCTAGTGCTTCCGGTTGAGCCGATACCGGCGCCGCTTGGCCAATCGGCTTTATTGATGATCGCGTTGGATTCCGTAAGGGTACATCTCTTCTTACAGTTTGCACCTTTGTATCCGCTTCCCCAAACGGTAAGTTTAGGAGTGGTATCCGCACTGATATCGAAGCAAACGTCGCTTGCAGTAGTGGTGAAGGAAGAGAACAAACTAGTTCCAGTTCCTCCAAGTGCTGCAGTTGCAGTTCCATCATCTGTTCCGTAAGCTGTGGTTGCGGAATAACCTGAGTAAACCATAGGTCCGCCTTGGTAGATGTTAACTACGAGTCTTCCGTCGCCTGCAGTGGTAGTAGGTGTGGAAGAAGTTCCAGCCAAACCATCCGTGTATCCGGTCGCCAAGTAAATGGTGCCGTGTCCGCTTAGAGCTTGTAGAAGAACTCCTTCTAATCTGATATGTCTTGCCGCACCTGCAGTTGGGATGGAGATCAGTTGGAAAGTGTTGATCCCGGCAGTGATTGCGGTTTCTGCGATCTCATCATCAGTCACTGCGGCATCTACGCAGGCACCGTTTAAGGCCCCGAGTACTAACGCAGAGTTCGACTCTTTAGAACCTTGGTCGCAATTCATTAAGAAGGATATTCCTAGAATCATCGTCAATAGCGTCTTGGTTGTGTTCCGTTTCATGTTTTCTCCTGTTGAGACTCAGTTCTCATTAGTAGGAGTCATGTTTCTATATATAGATATTGAAATGAGTCTAAAACTCAAAATCAAAATCTCTCGGAATCTGTCAATCAAGAATGAGAACAATTCTCAGAAGCGATAAGAAAAAGTCCACTAAAGAATTCCTGAAAAGTCGGGCATTTTGGCTGTCCGGAGGAGCGATATTTGTCCGCCGAAATTCTATATCTTCAGAAGGATTTTGGATTTAGAGAGATTCCATTTTAACACAGAAAGTATATTTCATTTTTCTAATCCTTAAAGAAGAAGGTTTTGGGAAAAGTAATTGATAGGTCTTCTTCCTTGGGTTAAAACTATCTTCGCCAAATCCGTATCTTTAGGCTACGGCAAGTTTCATGAATAGGAGGGTAAAGTATGAAGAAAAAATGGGTGGTGGTTGCAAACCGAAGCGAGGCAAAAATTTTCGAATACCAAGGACCGACTAACGGTTTGAAGCTGGTGCAAACAATGGAGAATCCCGAAGGCCGACTCCGAAACTCGGATTTAGTTACCGGAGCCGGTCAGGCTTCAAGATCTGATTTTGACTTCTTTCACGAACCGAAAAAAAGGGTAGCTGCGGCGTTTGCCGGCAAACTTAGCGATTTTATGAACTTGGAAAGAAAGAAGGACTCCTTCTCCAATTTTATTTTGGTTTCCGAACCTGGCTTTATGGGAATGATCCTAGGCAAACTGGATGAGAAATCTAGAGAAAGGATCTATCATAAGATGCCTAAAGACATCGTGCATGAAAGAGAGTCCAATCTAATGAACCATCTCAAGAGTGTGCTTGTAAGCGAAGCTTGAGATCCCTTCGAGTTAAGGCCGCCTCATGGCGGCTTTTTTATTGACGCAGCCGAATCCTAGAGGATTCTACCTCAGTAAAAATTGGAGAGAGTCATGGCTGCCACAAAAGAAAAATATATTCTTTCTATCGATAGTGGAGGAAGCGGGATCCGAGCTATCTTATTCGATAAGAAAGGCAGAATTGTCTCTCGCCAATACGAAAAGACTCCCCCTATCGTAAGTGAGCCCGGAGCCTTGGAGCATGATCCGGAAAAACTTTGGCAAGCACTTGTCTCTATCCTCAAAAAAACCTTTAAGAACAAAAAGTTCCAAGCGGTGAATGTGGATGCACTTGGTATCTGTAACCAGAGAGGATCATTTCTTCTTTGGGATAAATCTACAGGCAAACCTTTAACTAAGCTGATCAGCTGGGCGGATGTAAGAGCCGGCAAAACTTCTGAAGAAATGAATTCAAATAAGATCTGGAAAGTGATCCAATTCGTTTCTAGGATTTTAGGAGCGATTACAGGCAATCCAATGTTGATCGCAACATATATGCTCAAGTTCACAACGGATCATGCTTCGGTTCGTTTGAAATGGGCGTTCGACAAAAATCCGGAACTTAGAAAGAGAGCAAAGAACGGCGAGATACTTTTCGGCACATTAGATACTTGGTTTGTATATAAACTTACAAAAGGAAAAGAACATATCAGCGATCCTTCTAACGCTACCGTGACCGGAATGTTTAATCCTTTCCAATTGCAATGGAATGCTCCTCTTTGTGGGATCTTCGGGATCCCTATGAGAATTTTTCCGCATGTAAAAGATACTGCTGCTGATTTCGGAACTACAGATCCTTCTTTATTCGGAGTCGGGATCCCAATCAGAGCCGTTGTGGGAGATCAGATGGCGGCTTTATTTGGACATGCATGTTTCGAAAAAGGCGGGGTCAAAATTTCTCAAGGCTCAGGTGCATTCGTAGATATGAATATGGGAGATAAACCTAAAATTTCTAAAAGAGGTTTGTTCCCACTCGTTGCTTGGAGACTGAACGGAAAAGCAACTTATATGTTAGAAGGTTATACTGGAACCGTAGGAACTCTGATCGACTGGCTTGGAAAAGGTATCGGTCTTTCCGATACTCCGAAAGTTTTGAACGAACTTGCTTCTCAAACAAACGATACAGAGGGGGTTGTATTCGTTCCGACCGCTTCCGGGATGAGATATCCCCATTTTAATCCGAATGCAAAGGCTTCCGTATTCGGATTATCTCTTGCAACTCATAGAAGACATGTAGCAAGAGCGGTGCTGGAAGGGATTGCATTATCTTTATTTGATATACTGGAAGGAATCAAGAAGGACACCAATGTTTTGGTAAAGTCCATCATGGTAGACGGAGGAGTTTCTCAATCGGATATACTACTACAATGTCTTGCGGATTTTTGCAATGTGGAAGTAAAACGTGCACCTGAGCCTGATATGACAGCTACCGGCGCCGCTTATCTTGCAGGACTCGGTTCTGGTTATTGGAAAAGTTTAGAGGAGTTGAGTAAATTGGAAAGAGGTTATAAAATTTTCAAACCTAAGATGGATCCAAAATTCAGAGAATTAAAATTGGAACGCTGGCATAGAGCGGTTCAGTCTACACTGAAGATAGACTGAACTATTCTTGGATACGAATGGAGCTGACCACAGTGGTTAATTGTTCCGCCAAATCCTCGGTAGGCTCCTCGTCCCCATTATAAGTGATTAAGATCATTCTTTTTTTAGCGGAGACCAGATAGACCATCCAATGTCTTCCATCTTCCTTTAAGAATTCGCAAGCGATGATCTTGGAACCTTCGTTGTTTTCGAAAAAGGCAGCCATTTCTCTTACATATTCTATTTTATGGGTCGCGAGATATCTTTCTAATTCTTGTTCCGGTTCGAAGCTGCCTTCTTTATTCTCGAAAGCATAAACTTGCATAGCGCCTGCGCCATTCTCCTCGAAAAAGGCCGGAATACCTTCGATCACAATATTTTGCCAATGGCCTGGGATCACCATGCTGTACCAGCCGGAGGGGGAGCGATAAAGTCTGTAGTCTAACTTTTTATCCATTGGAGAAACTATTTCGTCATCTTAATCCGGTTAAAAATCCATGCAAGCATGTTTGGGAATACTTGACATTCGTATTGTCTCAGTGATCCTCTCCTGTTGTGATCGCAATCCTGAAAAATAGAAGAGGCCCCTTTTATCTGATCACTACGTTTTTCGCGATCATATTTTTTGCGGTCTTTGCTTCTTCCCTAGCAATCCTATTTTCCTTATTCTTGATAGCAGTACTTCTTTTATATCCAGTTTTATTAGACTGGTTCTCCCGCTTATACGGACAGGAAGATATTGCGGACGAACTCCATTTTGCAAAGACCAAAGACGGGTGGAATATAGCTTTACATAGGCATATTCCACCGATTCCGAATCCTGAACTCGCTCCAGTCATCGTGGTGCATGGGATCGCTACGAATAAGTATGTGATCGATTTGGACAAAAGACATTCTCTTCCATATTATCTGAAACTGAGAGGTTACGAAGTATTTGCAGTTTCTTTGAGAGGTGCCGGGAGTTCCTACCATGAAAGTAGTGGAGGTTACGAGGATTTTACTTTTGATGATTTAGTAAAATATGATGTTCCTGCGATCATTTCCAAAGTGCTTTCTCTGACGGAGAGTAAACGTGTGAACTGGGTTGGCCATTCTATGGGCGCCATGATCTTCTATTCATACTTAGGGACCGTTTCTAAGTCCGAAAAGGAAAAGATCGCAAGCTTTGTTTCTCTGAGCGGGCCGGGGAATTTGAATCATCTTGGCCTAAGCCTTATCGGTTTACTTTCTAGATTTCCTCGTGCCAGAAAAGTTTTGGATCTGAAGTTCGGTGCTTCTATGCTCGCACCTTTAGCCGGAGAGATCTACACACCAATCGATCAGATACTTTATAATCCTAAAGCGACCCGACCTAGAATCGTTAAGAAGGTAATGAAAAACGCGGTCGAAAATATCAGCGAAGGACTGATAGAACAATTCATGTCTTGGATAGAGACGAAGAGGATGAGCTCCCTCAACGGATTCTATGATTATATAGATCTGCAAAAAGAAATCACTGTTCCTAGTCTGTTTATTGCAGGTGCAAACGATGCGATCGCAACCCCTGACACTGTCCGATTTGTATACGAAAGAGCGGGAGCTAAGATCAAAAAATTTTATGTGATCTCCAAGGAAGAAGGGGCAAGTGACGATTATGGTCATGGCTGCTTGATCCTAGCCGAGAAGGCGGAAGACGATGTGTTTCCTAAGGTCGATGCCTTCTTGAGAGAACATGGAACTTCGAAAAAGCAGAGCTGGTTTTTGAAGTTAAAACGAAAATTCGGGCGTAAAGTTCGGGCCTAAACACGACATAATTCAGAAATTGCCACCTTAAAAGAGTGGCATTCTTCCTCATATCTCACCAAATCCTAAGTATGTCTCAATATAAATATGCTTAGATAATAAACATATTCCAAAATTGTACCCACAAATTATGCATAATAGTTGAATTTGGAGAATTGGTACGCTAATTGCATAAGATATCGGTAGAGCGAAACGAATCCAAAGAGAAAAAGAATCGGATACGTAGAGGTGCTTGACCATGATAGAACTTAAATTTGGGCAAAGAAAAGTAGTTAACTTTCGCGGGGCAAGGAAGGTCGTCGGAGGTTTAACCGAGAAGAATAAGATCGATATCCTTCTTTATATCAGCAAGGAATTCGCGAACGCGGATAAGGAAGAGGAACTTTACGATATCGTGATCAGCCTCTGTAAGGACATCTTCGAGTGCGATAATACCACTCTCAGGATGTGGAAGGGAAATCTTTTGGTCCCTTCTCGCTTCTTTAAAGAAACTATACCTCCTCGTCGGGACCTTAGTCAGGATGAGGGTTATTCGGGATTCACTTTTAAGACCCGTATGCCTTTGCTCATTCAGGACTTAACCCATCACGCGGAATATATAGACGAGGGGGAAACCACTCGGGCCGTTATGTGCGTTCCGATCATGTACAAAGAAGATTGTCTCGGGACGATCGCTGTGGAATCGGACACCGAGTTTTTTTATAGAGAAGACGATCTTGAAATCTTAGAAGCTCTAGGTTCCCAACTTGCCCTTGCGATCACAAGTGTCCGTTTGATCCAAGGTTTGGTCCACGCGAACGAAAGAGAGGCCCAGATCCTAAAACAATTGGAATGGGATATGAGAATGGGCCGTAACGTTCAGAGCCAGATCGTAGAGACCGCGATCGCTCCTTGGAACGGTTTACATTTCGGAACTTATTATGAGCCTATGACAGAGGTTTCCGGAGATTATTTTAACGTAGTCAGACAAGGAAACTCTATCACCGCGATCATAGTGGACGTATCGGGGCACGGTATTCCGGCTGCGTTAGTCACGATGTCCATCCACTATCAATTCCAACGTTGTACTTCCCTTGGTATGGGACTATCCGAAACTTTGGCCGAGTTGGGTGAATCCATTCGGCCACAGCTTCCGGATGGGACTTATTTTACCGCGTTCATCCTAAAAGTTTATAGCGACTATACGTATTCCTACGTGAATGCGGCTCATCAAAAAATGCTACATTACCATAACGGTCATGGAAGGATAGAAGAGTTGGATACCCAAGGAGTTCCTCTCGGTATTTTCGAAGTAGAAAGAAGTAATTTCGAAGAGAAACATGGAAGGATACTTCCCGGCGATATCCTGTTCCTTCCTACGGACGGTATTACGGAACAGAAGAATGAGCAACGCCAAGAGTTGGGAAACCAACGTTTTATAGAATGGATCCGCCAAGAAAAATCCACCATAGAAGAGCAAAGAGATAAGATCTATATTGCAGATTTAGTCGGTTCCTTGATCGGAAGATTCAAAAGATATAAAGGCGATATGAGAAACGGAGACGATGTTTCTTTATTAGCGCTCCAATGTAATCCCGAGCTTGGAAAAGCTAAGACATTACTTTCTCTCGCAAAGTCTGCCGCAAAAGCAAAGAAAGACCAAGTTGCATACGATAAGGCGCTGGAAGTATTTTCCATGGACGAGTCTCTCAAAGACAGTTTGGTACTTCTCGGAAAAATGTATTACAGAGATAGGAATTTTGAAAAGAGCGTTCAGTTCTTGGAGAAGTATATCAAAACGAGCGGAGAAGAATCCGAGCATATCCATTATCTCTTAGGAAGAGCGTATTACGAACTGGAAAATATTCCGGAAGCGAAAAGAGCATTAAAACGTTCTCTTGCGATCGATCATACATACGCAAAGTCCAGCTTAAGGTTAGCTAGATGCTATTTAAAAGATAATGAAACTCCTAAGGCTATCAAGGTCCTACAACAAGGGATCAAAAGTGCGCCTACGAACGAGTATTTAAAAATTTCCCTTAAAAAGTTGGAGGAACTAGTAAAAAGAAAATCAGGAGATCTAGTCGTTTCGGAACAAAGAAAAGAAGCGGTTTAATTTAATAAGCGAAGTTCAGGAATCGTGTTTAAAAAATATATAGGAGATTTAGGAAAAATATGCGCATATTGATATTACTTACGCTCGCCTTTGCCTCGAGCGGAATTTGGGCCGATGATGCCGCACCCGCGACCGCAGAATCCGCGTTAAGCGCAGTCGCAACTTTAAGAGATGAAACGAACTGGTTATGGACCTGTATCGCGGGCTTTTTGGTATTTTTTATGCAAGCAGGTTTCGCTTTGGTCGAAGCCGGATTTACCAGAGCGAAAAATACAGTAAACATTCTCATGAAGAACTTTATGGACTTCTCCTTGGGCTCTTTGGCTTTCTGGCTAATCGGATTTTCAATCATGTTCGGACCACAGATTATTAGTGGTGTCGGATTTGGTTCCATATCTTTGGCGGACAGTCTTTTGATCGTGGACGGAAAGCCCGACCCAGGAAAGTTTACATTCTTCATATTCCAGTTGGTGTTCGCAGGAACTGCAGCGACCATCGTTTCTGGAGCTATGGCGGAAAGGACTAAGTTCGTGGATTACGTAATCTTCTCCGTATTGATCACTGCTTTTGTATATCCGATTTTCGGTTCCTTAGCATGGTCCAATTTATTTAACCCGGATAACAAAGGTTATTTGGTAGAAGCGGGATTTATAGATTTTGCAGGTTCCACTGTGGTCCACTCAGTAGGTGGATGGGCAGGACTTGCCGGAACCATAGTGCTCGGGCCTCGTATCGGAAAATACCAGGACGGGAAAGTTCTTCCTATCTTAGGTCATAACATGACGATCGCCGCTCTTGGGGTCTTTATCCTTTGGTTGGGCTGGTTCGGATTTAACCCGGGATCCACTACTTCAGTAGGTGGAGGAACCTTCGCGATTATCGCAGTTACGACTAACTTTGCGGCTGCTGCCGGTGCCGTTTCTTCCATGATAGTGACCTGGATACTTTTCAAAAAGCCGGATATAGGTCTGACTTTGAACGGTGCCTTGGCTGGACTTGTGGCGATCACTGCTCCTTGCGCGAACGTAAGCATTAGTTCTGCGATCATCATCGGTCTTGTAGCCGGTGTGCTTGTAGTATTCAGCGTTTTATTCTTTGATAAGATCAAAGTTGACGATCCTGTGGGAGCGGTTTCCGTTCACGGAGTTTGCGGCGCTTGGGGAACTATAGCTGCGGGTTTATTTGCAGAGCAGGCTTTTGGCGGAGTAAACGGCTTATTCTTCGGAGGCGGGATCGACCAATTGTTGGTTCAGCTACAAGGTGTAGGGATCGGATTTGTTTGGGCATTCGGAGCAAGTTTAGTAATCTTCTTAGGACTCAGATTCACCATCGGTCTAAGAGTTTCCGAAGACGAAGAGATCCAAGGTCTGGATATTCTGGAGCACGGAAACGAAGCGTATCCAATTTCCAAATAAAAGACTTACGAAAACCTCCGCAGTCGACTGCGGGGGTTTTCTTTTACGTTGACGAAAAAGAAAGGTTCCTCCCGAATTGAGGTATGCGTTCGGGTTTTTCCATCCGCTTTCTCCAAAAATCGCTTTTATTACTTTGTTTTCTTTTTTTCGGATGCTTCGAATACGAAGAAACTTTGACAATCAATTCCAACCTAAGCGGCACTTTAGAAATTTCCTATGTGGTTCCCACCAAACGTAAGTCGGAAGAATCGCTGATCAAATTCCTTCCCACCAGAAAAGAAGAGATCCAGAATAGATTGAACAAAGGATTTTTCTCCAAAAGTCTCGTACTAAAAGATTATACTTTTCAAAAATTAGAAAGTTCGGAAGCGGAACCGGGTGCATTCCGTGAAAAAGCAAAGGTTACCTACAAAGTAGACTTCACCGATATTTCTCAATTGGAGAATGTACTTCTCGGAAATGTTCAGATCAAAAAAGAGAAGGCGAATACGATCTATATCAAAAGGGAATTTCCTTCCATCAGTAAATCTCTAGAGTCCATGCAGATGGACGGAGAGAAAAAAGTCTTAAGCGAAACTCTAAGATTGATCCGTGGAAATGCGCTTAACTTCAAAGTGAATTTTCCGATCACTTCTGTTTGTTATACGAATCGGGGAGAACAAAGTTTGGGAAGACTATCCTACAGATTGCCTCTTGCTGACACTGTGGAGAAGTCGGGGAACAAGTCCTGGGATTACAGGATTACATTCGTCTACTAATTCTTTAAGTGAAGATTGGGTGCTTGTCGCAAGGCCTTCGGCACATTTCCCTTCGGGCAACGTCGACAAGCTGGTACTTAGGTTAATTTTTCGTCTGTGTAAATTGGGTTGCCGCCATGTTGTTGGGTTGGGCGGTGTTGTTACAAAATCCCTAACTCGCTGCAATACTTCCCGAAGAGTTCAAAACCTTTTCGATCGCTTTCTGTGATTTCGTAATGTAGTTCTTGGGTGAGATAGGTTCTGACTAGGTCGGAAGGCAGTCTGGATTCTTTTTGGATGATCTCTTCGATATGTGCGAGCCCGTATTTTAAGGAATCCTCATAGAAACTATCCGGTAATTCCAAAGGCTTTTTTGATGCCCAAAGTGCGAATATGAACGAGGTCCCAGTGGTTTCATACCACCATTCCGCCAGGTCTTTTACTTCATAAACATCCGGATCCCATTCGGCGAATAACGCGTTGTCCCCGAAAAGCATATGGGAACCTCGTCCAATGGAAATTTCTTCCTTTATGATCTTAGGGTCCGTGGGAGCTACTTCCGGTAATTTTCCGGAATCGTTATGTACTAATACTCTGACCAAGGCCATGCTGGTCCTGGAACCGTTGTCCGTGAGGATTCTGTAAGGAGGGTAGGCTTCCTTCTTATTTTTGAAAAACTTAATGGAACGGACCTGCGAAGAGGCGCAGACCCCGACTTTCATGGATACGGAGAGTACGTCCGAGTTTCTAAGGCATTCGATGGAGGATATTAACCCTACGTCTACCAGGCCCCGTAATAGATAGTCCTTTAGGAGGGAAGGATTTTCTGGGACGACATTATGCTCTGAATTCTGCTCGAATCCCCAGGTTAGGGGACGGGCGTTCAGGTGTTTGACGATTCCAATTCTCACTTACTGTTTTTTTCCAGAAAAAAGATCCGTTTTTTTAGCCTATTTACCAGAAAAACGACGCTTCCCTTCTAAGCCAGAAAAATTAGTTTTTCCTTTCCTTTTCCAGGCTGTTTCCCGACTGTATTCCGGGGTAGGGACTAGTTCGTCCAATCTATGGAATGAGTCCGTCGAAACCGATGCTGATCAAAGTAGATTATGAGATCCTAAATGGTGATCATGAGGCTTTGCGTGCCTATTTGAATTCTCATATAGAAGGGAATCCTGCTTCCGTAATTTTAGATCTGAATGAGGTCCAAGTGCTCACCTCAGTCGCTTTAGGGACGCTGGTCGCCTTTGCAAATCGTCTCCGGGGCCAGGGAGTTTTATTGGAAACGATCAATGTCAGCCCTAAATTATTGGAAATTATTAAGTTAGTCTCTTTGGACCAGGCATTGGGTATTCGTTGATTTATGGATGATAGTTTTTCCAGTTTCTCACAGATCACAGACGAAGAGTTCAAATTCATCAAGGATTTGATGTATAAGGAAACCGGAATATTCCTGGCGGATCATAAAAAGATAATGGTCCAGTCCAGGTTGAATTCTAGGGCCAGGATGCATAAGATGCAGAATGTTTCGGAATATATCCGAGGTCTGCAAGCCGACCGTAAGTTCTTTCAGAGTGAACTTACCGAACTTATCAATCGTATCACTACCAACAAAACCGATTTTTTCAGAGAAAATCATCATTTCGAATTTTTAAAGGAGACCTTCTTCCCTTCGGTAGAGGAGAAGGCTTTGAAGTCGGGGAAAAAGCAGCTTCGTATCTGGTCCAGTGCTTGTTCAACTGGCGAAGAACCCTATACGATCGCCATCACTTGTGCGGAATATTTTATGCACAAGCCTGGTTGGGATATTAAAATTTTTGCATCCGATATCGATACGAATGTGGTCCAGACAGCTCAGGAAGGTATTTACAAAGCGGATCGCTTGGAACCGGTGAGCGAGGCGATTAAGAAAAGATATTTTTTAAAAGTAAAAGATCTTTCAGGTAAAAACCAGGATACCTATCAGGTAAAACCCGAGATCAAATCTATGATCGAATTCCATAAGATAAATCTTTTGGAGACTCCGTATCCGATACGAGAGAAGGTGGATTGTATCTTTTGTAGGAATGTGATCATATACTTCGATAAACCAACTCAAAAGAAAATTTTCGAGAATTTTGAACATGTGCTAAAGGATAGGGGTCTTTTGGTGATAGGACATTCTGAAACTCTTTTTGGGATTTCGGAAGCGTATAAGTTCTTAGGCCATACTGTGTATCAGAAAAAACCTAAAATTTAATCTTAGTCGGGGAAAATCCTATGTTTAGAGCATTTTATATTTTTATAATATTTGCTTTTTTTTCTTTTTCTTCCTGCAAGAACAAAGAAGATAAAGAGCTCGCAGAATGGGTGGGAAAGGGCGCGCTCGTCGTGGATGTTAGAACTCCTGAAGAATATGAAAAACGTCATTTCCCGGGAGCGGTCAATATACCTGTCGATAGTTTGCCTATGAGGGTGGACGAGTTAGGCCCCAAGGACAAACAAATCATTCTGTATTGCCAATCGGGTCGGCGCAGCCTGAAAGCGAAAACTTTCTTAGAAGAAGAAGGTTTTTCTAAAATTAGAGATGCAGGGAGAATAGACCGTCTATTCTCCGCTGTTTCCGAGTGAATCTATCCGTTTAATTTTCTAAACGATTATAGTTTAAATTTTTCCGAGATATTTTTGAGTATCTCCGCAGTATTGGAGAGATTTCGGGCGGAAGAGGACATTTGTTCCGCTCCGGAGGCAGTATTGATCGTATGTTCGTTGATCTGCATGATCACTTGAGAAATTTCGGAGACAGCTTTTTTCTGTTCATCGGTCGATAGTTTTACAGCTTCCGATTCTGTTCTTACTTTTCCTGCGTTATCTGTCACTGCCTGGTTGA
Organism: Leptospira licerasiae serovar Varillal str. VAR 010; assembly: GCF_000244755.1. Classification (NCBI taxonomy): domain Bacteria; kingdom Pseudomonadati; phylum Spirochaetota; class Leptospiria; order Leptospirales; family Leptospiraceae; genus Leptospira; species Leptospira licerasiae. The sequence goes on from NZ_AHOO02000005.1 coordinate 1,387,139, forward strand.
TCTCAGTTTGGGACCCTGTAATGGAATACAATCTATCCATAGCGTCTGAAACCTGGTCCACATTCCGGATGATCGCATGAATGATCTCTGTAGATGCTTGTATCCCTTTGGCTCCGCTATCCAATTCTCCGGTATTTTTGGTGATCATCGCTGAGATGGATTTGATAGAAGAGGCTGTCTTTTCCGAAAGTTTGGAGATCTCTTCCGCAACGACTGCGAATCCCTTTCCCGCTTCTCCTGCTCTTGCAGCTTCTATCGCTGCGTTTAATGCGAGTAATTGTGTTTGTTCTGAGATATCGTTAATGATCCCGATGATTGCGGTCATCTCTCCCGAAGATTTCAGAATATTCGAGATCATTGCGTTCATCCCTGAAAGAGATTCTTCTCCTTTTTTAGCCTGGTGAGAAATGGACTTTGCCATGTTCAAGGTAGCTTGGACCTCGTTTCCGATCTGATTTACACTTTGAGAAAGTTCTGTGATCTTGATCTGAAATTCGGAGATATTCTTGTACTGGTTGTAAATGGAACCGGAAATATTATCCATCCCAGCGGACATTTCTTCCACTGTGGCGGACATTTCTTCCGTAGAGGCCGCAGTGGACTGAGCTCCATTGGAGAAGTTTTCCGAACTTGCGGATAATTCTTCGGCCGAAGCCGCAAGTTCCTGGGAGATCTTTTGGATATCTCTTACTGAAGTTCTCAAACTTTCTAAGAAAGAGTTGGTGTCCTTACTTAGATCTCCTATCTCATCTTCATGATAAACTTTTAGGCTCGCTGTTAGGTCTCCCGTAGACATGGAGCGAAACAATTCTCTTGCTTCTTGCAAAGGATGAAGGCGAACATTCACTATTTTATAGATAATGAATATGGAAACGATTAAGAAGACGAGTGCAAATGCTATGATCCTAAATAACATTTGGTGGACTACTTCTGCGAGTTCGTCCTTTGATACGACTGCGGAAACTCTAAGGCCGTATTCCGGAACATCATAAACGGTAGCGATTTTGTCCTTTTTGAAAAAATACTCCATATGTTGTTCGGAAGGAAGGGTCATTAACTTTTTCCCCCAATCCGTTTTACTTAGATCCAATTTTAGGATCAGAGATTTGTCAGGGTGTCCAACGACTACTCCGTCCATATCTGTGATCGCTATATAACCGTCGGAGCCGATCGTGATTCCGTTCACTATGGTCTCGGTCATTTTGCTGAGAGAGATCGCAAAACCTAGAATACCTACCACTTTATTTGCGTCTTTGGTCGGCACAGTAAGGACGGCAACTGCCTCTCCAGTGACCGGAGAACGGTTTACCTTGCTTAAAAGATTTTTCCCTTCTAAGGCAGACTTAATATTTGAATCGAAGCCAGTTCCTCCCCAACGAAAATTGATTGCCTTTCCTGTTGCATCCGCGAAGACCAAAGGATTTTCCTCAGGGGTGGATAAGAATACGTTTTCATAAGTATCATATTTTTCGAATACGTTTGTTAATGTCGGATTCAGGCTGCCTTTATCTTTAGCAATAGTCGCTTTGATGAATGGAGTATTGGAATTTACGAACTCAGCCAAGGTAGTCTGTTGATCGAAAAAAAACTTAATATGTTTTCCGGCAAGTCTCGAGATCTTTTTCATCTCGTCAATGTAAGCTTCTTCCACATATTTTTTTGCTGTAAAGTACGCGAATGATGAGATCCCCACCGTAAGCAGAACGATTGTGACGGTACTTACCGCGAGAATGATGATCTTTAAACTGTTTCTTTGCATTTTTTGTTTCGGACCGGATTGAATTATATTTTGAACTTTTCGGTTATATTTTTCAGTACTTCCGCGGTAGTAGCAAGGTTCTGAGCCGATGAGGACATCTGCTCCGATCCTGACGCGGTATTTAAAGTATGCTCGTTGATCTGAGTGATTACTTGGGCGATCTCTCTGACCGCTCTTTTTTGTTCATCTGTTGCAAGTTTTACTGCTTCAGCTTCCGTTCCTACTCGATCCGATTGTTCATCCACGGATCTGTTCACGGATTCTTGAGCAGAAGTAATCTCGAATAGATGGTTCATTGCTTCGCCAACCGAGTCTACGTTTTTGATAATGCTATGTAGGATCTCTACGGAAGAACGAATTCCTTTAGCGCCTTCGTCCAATTCGGAATTGTTCTTATTGATCATTTCTCCGATTGATTTAATGGAAGACGCAGTTTTGACGGAAAGTTTGGAGATCTCTTCCGCAACGACTGCGAATCCTTTTCCCGCTTCTCCAGCTCTTGCCGCTTCTATCGCTGCGTTTAATGCAAGTAATTGTGTTTGATCGGAAATATCGTTGATGATCCCGATGATAGATTTCATTTCGCCGGAGGATTTTAGGATATTTTCTATCATGTTGCTCATTCCGGTGAGCGAACTTTCTCCTTTTTTTGCTTCTTGGGAGATGGACTCTGCGATTTGTAGGGTGTTTTTGATCTCTGAACCTATCTTTCTGACACCGGAAGATAATTCCTTTATTTTAGTATGAAATTCTAATATATTCGAATATTGTCTATCGGTGACCGAGGAGATATTTTCCATACCTGCGGACATCTCTTCCACGGTGGCGGACATCTGTTCGGAAGAGGCTGCTGTGGATTGGGCTCCGGTCGCAAAGCTTTGAGAAGAAACCGTCAATTCTTCCGCAGAGGAAGCTAACTCCATTGCGATCCGTTGGATATCAGTTAAAGAAGATCGTAGGCTCGCAATAAAAGAATTAAGATCAGCACTCATTGCGCCGATCTCGTCGTTGTATACGACTTGAATGTCCGCAGTTAGGTCGCCTTTGGACATTGTTTGGAAAAGTTTACTTGCGTTCTCTAAGGGGTCCAGCCTCTTCTTTAGAAGAATATAAAGTAGGAAAATGGAAATCCCGACGGTGCTTAAGCTGATAATCCCGATAGAGAGAAGTAGTTCCACCAACGCTTCTCTGATCTCAGTTTTAGGTTGGATAGCGATTACGGACATTCTCCATTGGTCAAGCCTTGAAACCGTGGAATAACGATCCGATCCTCTGAAACTAAATTCGAAAATCTCTCCACTTTTTAATTCCAGCATTTTTTTGCCGTAGGGTTCTTTAGCCACGTCAAGGTTCATGATCATCTCTTTTTTAGGGTGGGCGATCACGAGCCCAGCTTGGCTCATTACGGAAACATAACCTTGTTCCCCGATGCGGATCTTATTAATCACTTTTTCGGAAACATCTTCGAAAGAGAGGGCGATGTTCAAGACTCCGACAATATTCGCACCGTTACGGATCGGAACAGAGATCACTGCAACAGGCAGTCCCGTAATAGGAGATTTTTGAGGCGGACCTAAATAATATTTTCCCTCTTTTACTGCGGCGACATTTTCCTTTAACTCGTCCCCTTGGGCTTTGTAACCCAGGGACTTTCCGTCTAAACTATCAGCTAAGATCCTTTTTTCTCCGTCCAGGCTCATCACGAAAATATTTTCGTAGATCCCGTATCTTTGGTGTACTTCTTTAAAAAAATCTCCGGCAATCGGTTTTCCGGTAAGTGCGGTTTGTATTGCCCTCGGATCTGCGGCTAACGTTTTAGCTACATTTGTATGAGAAAGTAGGAATGCGTCGAACTCTTGAGCGACCACCGCTACCACATTCTGCATTTGGTTTAAATGGTTTTCTGTGATCTTCTTTTGGCCGAAATAGTAGGCGTTGCCCGAGATCAATAACGCTAATACCGTAAGAATAAGGACGCCCGCGCCTAGAAGAATGAATTTTAAACTGCTTTTTTGCATACTTATAATAAGGCCTTCCTATAGAGGCTGAGAGTTATAATAATTCGTCGGCTCAATCGGACGAATCCTTTCAAGCCTTTGTCACTAAAGCGGATTTTTATTTATGAAGAAGGTAGAACGTCCGGCATTGTATCTAGTAAAGTCGAACAGTCAAGAATTTAGTGCTTTCGCGTTAGCGAGATTGTGCTCTTACTCATTTGGGATTATGTATGTATAGGTTTGGCACTATTGTAGGAGTTCCAACATAGCCTAGAAAGAATATGAAATCGGCACGGTTCTTGGTTGCGTTTTGGATAAGCGGGTAGAACTTGGAAAACGAATTGGAACCTGTCCATTATTCGGTGCTCTATCGGGAGATTCTTTCCTTCTTCCTTTCCGTATTCGATAAGGACCGAGAACTCCTTTTTTTGGACGGAACGGCTGGAGAAGGAGGACATAGTCTTCTGCTCTTAGAACAGTTCCCGAATTCCAAATTGGTTTTGGTGGATCGGGATTCGGTCATGTTATCCAGGGCCAAAACAAGACTTTCCGCTTATTCTTCCAGAATCATTCCTATCGAAGCTAATTTTTCGGATCTAGATCCGGAGTTCTTAAACGGCTTCGGTGTTTCCAATCCGCCGGACGGTATCCTTTTGGATTTGGGAATTTCTACATTTCATCTATTACATGCAGGAAGAGGTTTTAGTTTCAGGGAAAATGAACCTCTAGATATGAGACTTTCATCTTCCGGCGGTATTTCTGCGGAAGATGTGATCAATACCTATCCAGAAAAAGCTTTGAGTAAAATTTTCTACGAGTATGGAGAAGAGCGTTGGACCAAGAAGATCGTAGAAGCGATCTTAGAAAGAAGGAGACATTCTCGGATCGGTTACTCCGGAGATCTTGCACAATTAGTTTCGAGAGTGATCCCCAGAAAGTTTTGGCCTCCCGGGAGACACCCCGCTACTAGAGTTTTCCAAGCTTTGAGAATAGAAGTGAATCAGGAACTTCTCCACATTGAAATAGGTGTCAAAAAACTTTTGGATCTGGTCGCAAAGGGCGGACTCTTACAAGTGATCTCTTTTCATTCTTTGGAAGATAGGATCGTTAAAAATTTATTCAGGGATTATGCAAGAGGTGGAGAAGCTAAACTTCTAACCAAAAAACCTGTCCTTCCCTCGGAAGCTGAGACAAAAGAAAATCCGGCCTCTCGTTCCGCAAAATTACGTGTCATCCTTAAATCGCTTCCTACCGATATGGAAGATGAAGAAGAGGAGGACGAAGAAGAATGAGCAGGGTTTCCGAATTTCTATCCCTTCGTCTTTGGCCCGACCTCGGATTTTTGTTTAGAGTGTTCGGCTGGATTATCGCTCCATTTAGTATTGCACTTTTATTCGTTTGGCAGAATGTTCAGGTCTCCAGATTAAATCGAGAACTTGCGATCGCTTCCCAAGAAAAAGAAAAACTTTTAAAAAAGAATGACGACTTAAAGATAGGAATGGCCACTTATACTTCTGCCCGGAGAATAGAAGCGCTTTATCGTAAGACATATCATTATTTACCGATCACAGTTGGAGATCGGATCATCACAGTGACTCTTCCTCCGGAAAGAAACGAGGCGGAACTTGAAACTTTCAGATCTCCTTAATCTTTTTCCGAATATTCAACTAATATCAGGATCTTTTACTTCGGATGAAACGTTCGACTTTGTACGCACGGATTCTAGAAAATTAAATCCGAACGATCTATTCTGCCTCCCCGATTCTTCCGGAGACAAAGGAGCAGAATACGCTAAGGCTGCTCCTTCTAAATATATATTAATAGGATCTAAATTAAAGATTCCGAAATTAGAGAATAAGATCGTTCTTAAGGTCGATTCCGATCCGGAAAGTTTGGCCGGTCCGATTGCTTCCTTTATTTTGGGGGATCCTTCTTCCAGGCTGAAAGTAATCGGAGTTACCGGGACAAACGGTAAAACTTCTTTAACTCATATCTTGGCTTACCTCGGAGAATCCCAAGGAAAATCCTGCGGGATTATCGGCACCACCGGCGTTAAATTTAAAGGGATCTTATCGGACACAGGGTATACCACTCCCGATCCAAGCAGCCTACAATCCATTCTGAAAGAAATGTATGATGCAGGAGTGGAATATGTATTTATGGAAGCGAGTTCTCACGGGTTGAAATTGGGAAGAACGAACGGAGTCCATTTCAAAGTCGGAGTATTTTCCAATCTTACTCAGGATCATTTGGATTTTCATCCAAACATGGAAGATTATAGAAACAGTAAGGCGCTTTTATTTTCTTCCTTAGCCTTAAATCCGGAAACTTTCGGAGTTATAGATTCAGATGCTCCCGGAGGAAGAGAATTTAAATCCGTCGTAGAGGCTAATTCCCCCGATCTGAAAATTTTCTCTCTTGGGAGAAGTTCGGGAGAATTCGAGATCCATTCCGAAGCGTTCTCTTTGGAAAAAACTTCTTACCAAATCAGACTTTCGGATGACTGGGGTGGAGATACTGAAGTTAACACCAATCTTCTGGGAGGTTTCAACGTTAGGAATACTGCACTTGCGTTTGTGACTGCGCTTGGTTTAGGCTGGGAGAAAAAGTCGATTCTCTCCGCTTTGGAAAGTATTCCCCAGATCCCGGGAAGATTTCAGATCTATTATAGCAAAGACAGATCTAGAATGGCAGTGGTGGACTATGCTCATACTCCGGATGCTTTGGAGAATATTTTAAGAAGTATCCGAAAATCCAAACCGAAAGAGCTGATCGCTCTTTTCGGTTGTGGAGGAGATAGAGATAAAACCAAACGCCCTAAGATGGCAAAGATAGCCCAAGAACTTGCGGACAAGGTAATACTCACTTCGGATAATCCTAGGACGGAAAATCCTGAAAGCATCTTGGATGATATTCAAGCAGGCTTTTCCGCCGGATATTCTCCCATGATCAGAGAAGCAGATAGAGCAAAGGCGATCCTTTACGGGATCTCTCACTTAAAAGAGGGGGGCTGTCTTCTTGTTGCCGGGAAGGGACATGAAGATTACCAGATCATAGGCAAAGATAAAAGGCATTTTGACGACGGAGAAGAGATCCGAAAGGCTTTCGGGCTCTAGTTTGCAACTCGGACTTCGCGAAGAGCCTGCCCATTGGCCGCAATACCTATTGCCGGCATAAATTTCCAAGATCCAAAAAAAATGGCGCAGATCCGAACTTGCGTCGATAATTAAGTCAGAGAAGAAGATTTTCTTTTTTACGTTTACTCGTACTTGGCGCGGGCGAATCTGTCTTCATAGAAACGATATGTTTTATTTTTTATACGAAAGATTTTTCCAAGATCTAGATTCATTAAGACTTTTCAGTTATGTAACCGTTCGGGCTTTAATGGCAGGGTTGACTTCTATGTTCCTGACTTTCTGGTTCGGGGGAAGAGTGATCGATTTCTTGCATGGATTAAAATTCAGGGAGAGTGTAAGGGACGACGGACCGAAATCTCATAGCGCCAAGTCCGGGACTCCGACAATGGGCGGCTTGATGATAGTCTCTGCGCTGGTCGTATCCGTTCTTCTTTGGGGAAATTTAAGAAATTCGAATATTCTACTATTGCTCGCTTGTGCTATCTCTTTTGCCACACTTGGATTTATAGACGACTACATGAAATCCGTAAAAAAGATCAAGGGCGGAATGAGGGCCCGCACCAAGTTTGCCGTTTCCGTAGTGTTGGCTGCGATATTTTGTGGAGTGTTCTTATATTCTACGGGAGAAGCTCCCAAAGGAACTACCGGTAAAATACTATTTCATTTGACTGATCTGTTTTTGCCATTCGTGAAAGGTCCGATCTTGTCCTGGGGCTATTTCGCTGTCCCATTTTCAATTTTAGTAATATTAGGATCTTCTCATGGAGTTAATTTGACCGACGGTTTGGACGGACTTGCAGGTGGAACTGCGGGGATAGTAGTCGGGACTCTCGGATTGATCGCTTATGTTTCCGGGACTCCTGTTGCCGCAAATTATCTAAATATTCCTTATCTTCCTCACGCTCATGAATATAGCGTGTTTCTTGCCGCTTTGACCGGAGCGTTGATTGGATTTCTTTGGTTTAATAGTCATCCTGCCCAAGTATTTATGGGGGATACCGGTTCTTTATTTTTAGGAGCAACGATCGGACTTACCTGCGTGATGTTAAAGAAAGAAATCCTACTCATCATCTTAGGCGGGATCTTTGTTGCGGAATCCTTGTCAGTAATCCTGCAGGTCGGTTCTTTTAAATTGACCCAAAAGAGAATTTTCAGAATGGCTCCACTGCATCACCATTTCGAATTGGGAGGAGTGCCTGAAACTAAGGTGGTCATCCGGTTTTGGATCGCGGCCATCATTCTCGCGATCATCTCCTTATCTAGTTTAAAAATACAATGAAGGCTCTCGGGAGAAAGTTCAAAGATTTTTGGGAATCTCCCGGTTCCCCCTTCGATCTGGTCTTAGTAGGATCGGTATTCTTTCTTTTACTCTTCGGAATATGCGTAATGTATTCCAGCTCCTCCGTTACCGCATGGAGGGAGTTCCAAGACTCAGAATATTTTCTAAAAAAACAATTGGTATGGGCTGCCATAGGCCTTGTAGTGTTTTTCTTCTTTGCGAATTTTCCTTATAAACGTTTGGAAAAATTTGCGTTAGGCGGAATTATTATCAGCGTCCTTCTTTTGGTTTTGGTATTTATTCCGGGAATCGGAAAATCGGTCGGGACTTACTATGGAAGGAACTTCCATAGATGGATCGGGATCGGGCCATACCAGTTACAACCTTCCGAGATTGCGAAGCTGGCGGTTGTGGTTTATCTATCTTCTCTTATCGTAAAGCTGAAACTAAAAGAGAATAGAGATCCTAAGAAGTTCATTCTTCCTGCAGTCTTATTGCTTGCGGTTTTAATATTGATCTTAGCAGAACCGGCTTTCGGGACCACGATGGAAATTTTATTCGTGGTGATCGCTTTTGTGTTCTTATTCGGATTTCCGGTCCGTAACCTTCTTCTTGTCGGTTTGGTCTCTCTTCCTTTAGCGTATCTTCTGATCAGCCAAGTAGGTTACAGAAGAAAAAGAATGGAAGTTTGGCTCGATCCATATCGATTCCGTTACGATGAAGGCCATCAATTAGTGACTTCTTTTAGAGCATTCTTAGATGGCGGTTGGTTTGGAAATAAATTGGCTAGCGGATATGCGCATAGATACCTAACGTATAGTCATACTGACTTTGTTCTCGCTACTTATGTGGAGGACTTCGGTTTTATAGGATTTTTATTCTTTTTTGCTTTGGTCATGATACTTCTTTCGAGAGTGTATGTTCTGCTAAAAAGAGTAGAGGATCCGTTCGGGTTCTATCTGGGAGCCGGTTTACTTTTTATTTTAGGTACTCAATTTGTGATCAATAGTTTTGTGGTAACTGGACTATTCCCGATCACAGGCATCAGCTTGCCGTTTATGAGTTACGGAGGATCTTCACTTCTCGTGGTTTTGGCGGCCTTCGGAATCCTTGTCAATATAACTAGAAAAGAAAACATAGGCGTATGAGATCGGTTTTAATCGCAGCCGGTGGGACCGGGGGGCATATTTCCCCTGGGGTCGCACTTGCGGAAAGTCTTGTAAGTCGGAAAGATTCCTTAGGTATATCTAACGTTTTTCTACATTCTCTTATCCGAAATAAGGATAATCCGGATCTAAAACAAGCTCCTTGCGAAGTTGTATGGCATAATACTCCGTCTCTTTCCGGAAATATTGTTTTATTACCTTTTCGATATGTATTCCAACTTATAAAATCTTGGATCAAGTTCAGGCAACTTGGGGTGGATGCAGTTGTAGGAATGGGCGGATATTCCAGCGTTCCTGCGCTTCTATATGCGGTGATCTTCGGTAAAAAATTATATTTATGCGAACAGAACTGTATTCCGGGAAAAGTAAATCGTATCTTCTTTAGATTTGCGGATAAGGTTGCATTTAGTTTTCCTCCCAAGGATACGAAACTTTCCTGTAGTTGGGAAATATTAGGAAATCCTTTAAGATCCAAAACCATTCCAAAACTTGCTTTGAAGTTCAGCGAGAAATGGGATCCTAAGAAGAAAAAACAATTTAACGTTTTAGTAATGGGCGGTTCCCAGGGCGCTAGACAGATCAATAATATGGTAGTCAGCCTGATGAAACACGAAGTAATCCAAGAAAGATTCCGTTTCAGGATGCTTACCGGAACCGCATTGTACGACGAAGTTTCCAAAAAGACTAAGGACGCGGACCTGATCTCTTATTCGGATAATATGGCGGAGCATTATGAATGGGCTAATTTGGTGATCGCTCGTTCCGGTTCCGGAGTACTTTCCGAATGTGCAGCTTATGCACTCCCAATGATACTCATCCCGTATCCGTTCGCTAAAGACGACCACCAAACGGCAAATGCAAAGTATATGGAAGCAAACGGCGCCGCTGCGTTACTCGAACAAAGGGACGAGGATGAAAGTAAATTGTTCCGCATTTTGAATGAGTTTGCGGAGGCTCCTGAACTCTTAAACCAAATGTCTATTAGATCATTAGAATGTTCTCATGTAGAAGCGTCTCAGGAAACGGTCGGCTTCTTTTTCGAAAATATTAAATAATGGAAAGCGGGTCTATCCAACAAAGACTGGGATTCTCCAAACCTTTTTTTCTCGGGATCGGCGGTTCCGGTATGTCCAGCCTTGCACATATATTGGCGGATGCCGGCTTTGAAGTTTCCGGTTATGACGGAAAAAAAAGTCAAGTAACCGATAACTTGGAGAAGAAGGGAGTAAAAATATTCTCTAAACTTTCCGACCTGGGAGAAAATATCGAATATGACTCCGCAATTTATTCTTCTGCCATACGTTTAGATTCTCATCCAATTGTAATATTCTTCAGGCAAAAAGGGATTCCATTCTTTCATAGATCGGAAGTTTTACATCGTTGTTTCGAGCATCTCACTTGTATCGCAGTAGGGGGCTCTCACGGGAAAACTACAACTACGGCGATGACTGCTCATATACTTAATGATCTAGGATATTCTCCGTCTGTTATGGTTGGGGGCGACGTTTCGTTTCTAAATGGGGTGGGCGGAAGGTTCTCTTCGGGAAAGATAGGGGTTTTTGAGTCGGATGAATCCGACGGAACCTTCTTAAATCATAAAGCCCAGGTGCGCATTCTAACGAATATTGACGAGGACCATCTGGACTTCTATCATACTAGAGAGAAGTTGCTGGAGGCATTTGCCCAATTTATTTCTTTCGGAACGGAGATGGTGATTTTGGATCTGGACGATCCTGGGATTTCCGATTGTCTTTCGCTAATACAAGATAGATCTAAAATTTTCGGATTTACTTCTTCTTCAAGCCCGAACGTTAAAGGCTCCGGCTTTAAGAGTTTAGTACATTATAAAATAGAAAATAAGAAACTGATATTCTACCTGGATGGAAAAGAATTCGAGATTACTTCTAGATTTCCTGGAAAACATTATCTAACGAATTCGCTCGCGGGAGTACTTGCCGCTTATTCTTTAGGAGCCGATCCGAAAGAAGCTGCTAGATCAGTTTCCGGATATGCGGGAGTCAAACGCAGATTAGAATACATCGGAAATAAGAACGGTGTGGATATTTATGATGACTACGGGCACCATCCTACAGAGGTCCAAGCGGTCCTTTCTTCTATCCGAGAGTTATCCGGAGGAAGAGGAAAGCCCGTGATCCTATTCCAACCTCATAGATATACTCGGACTAAAAACTTATACCTGGACTTCGCAAAAAGTTTGGACCAAGTAGATACGGTTCTACTTCTTCCTATCTATTCTGCGGGAGAAGATCCGATCCCTGGAGTTTCTTCGGAGTTGATTGCCGACAAAATGAGGATAAAACCTAAAATCCTTTCGGGAAATCTAAGTGCAGATCTCTTGATTTTGAAAGAGTTACTCAAACCCGGAGACGTATTTGTAAGTTTAGGAGCGGGGAATGTTCGGGACTGGGGACTAGAACTTCTGAAATCCTAAATTCTATTTTAGAATTTCTAATATAACTTATCTATTCTGGGTATAAATGAGCAACGGTTGCTCATTCTTTCTCGTTAGGGTTATCTTAAAAAGTATTGGACGAATCTCGAAAATCCCGCATTTTGACAAGTAGTAGAATGAAGTTAGTAATCAATATCCCTTGCTATAACGAGGAAAAAACTCTTTCTACGGTTCTTGCCGAGATCCCTAAAAAGATCCCTGGCATCCAAAAGATCGAAGTCCAAATTGTAGACGACGGTTCCACAGATCGCACCTCAGAGATTGCGGCTTCATACGGCTGTAAAATTATTTCCCACAAAAAAAACTTAGGCTTGGGCAGAGCATTCAAGTCCGGTATAGAGGCTGCTCTGGAAAGCGGCGCGGATATTTTCGTAAATACGGACGCTGATAACCAGTATCCTTCTTCTTATATTCCTGATCTGATCACTCCAGTCATGAATGGTTCCGTAGACATAGTTATCGGAAACCGAGTCCCATGGAAGGTGGAACATTTTTCTCCTTTAAAGAAAACTCTTCAATGGTTCGGAAATTTGATCGTCCGAAATCTGATCGGCACTAATATTCCTGATACCGTTTCCGGATTCAGGGCTTACTCAAGAGAAAGTCTTTTGAGATTGAATATAACTACTAAGTTTTCCTATGTCCTAGATACGATTGTGCAAGCAGTCAAAATGGATCTTGCTGTTTCTTCTATTCCGATCCCTACGAATCCTCCTACTCGAAAATCCAGACTGTTTAAGAACATTTTCCAACATATGTGGAAGTCAGGGACTTCCTTGGTAAGACTGTTGATCATTTATAGACCGTTTCAATTTTTCGGTGTTTTGGCCGTTACTACTTTCGTTCCAGCTCTCGCGATCGCGATCCGGTTTCTGATCTTTTTCTACTTAGGGATCGGAAAGGGGCATGTACAGTCTCTATTATTTGCGGTAGTTTTAGTGATTATTTCCGGGTTGTTTCTGGTCTCCGCGATCCTTGCGTTTTTGATCGGGAACAATAGAAAACTGAATGAAGAGATTTTGTATTACGAGAAGAAGAGGACTTTTTCAAAATACTATTCTGATAAATTAGATCATACGATAAAGTTCTCTAAAGGGCAGAAGTCTCCTCATTAACAGTTATGGTGAACATTGAGAATGTTTTCCTATTGGGACCTATAACCCCATATCGAGGAGGGATCGCTCAATACACAACTTTTTTAAAAAAATCTCTCTCTAAACTCTGTAATTTGCGGACTATATCTTTCAAAAGGCAATATCCTAAGTTTCTTTATCCTGGAGAAAGTGACGTAGATCCTTTTTCGACCGGAATAGATCCTGAAGTAAATTATTTACTTGATGCTTTAAATCCATTCAGCCTGATAAAAGTTGCGAATCATATTATTAAAAGTGAACCAGACTTAGTAATTCTTACCTGGTGGACTTTATTTTGGGCTCCAGGATTTGCCTTAATCGCCTTTCTTCTTCGTAGAAAAAAAATCCCGGTTATTTTTTTATGCCATAATCTTTCGGATCATGGGGCTATAGGTATAAAGAGAACGATCGTTGAGTTCTTATTATCACATGCAGATGGTTACATTGTGCATTCTATCGAACATAAGAATTTTTTAAAATTACATTATCCTGAAAAACCAGTATTAAGGATTCATATCCCTGCATACGAGGAATTTCCTGAGCCTAAAGGTTTATTAAAGAAACGAGGAAGATTGGAACTTCTATTTTTTGGTTTCATTCGACCTTATAAGGGTCTGGATATTTTATTGCATGCACTTGCTGAATTAAAGGATCCTGAGGTATACTTGACGGTTGCTGGTGAGACTTGGGAGAATAAAGAGATTCTCCAAGATCTGGTCAAAAATTTGGATTTAAAGAATGTAGAACTTCACCTTACTTATACGAAAGAAGAAGAACTAGCAGAGTTTTTTGGTAGATCAGATGCAGCTGTTCTTCCGTATCGCTCCGCATCTGGGACTGCGGTTGGTGCGGTCGCCTATCGATACGATTGTCCGATCATTGCCACTCGTGTAGGTGGACTTATTGATATCGTAACTGATGGAGAGACTGGGTATTTAGTTGAGCCTGAGTCCCCAGAGGCGATCGCGGAAAAGCTTAGAGGAATTTCTAGAAAGGATTTGGCTGGTATGAAAGGTGCGATCCGCAATTTCAAAAAAGAGCTTACATGGGAAAATGTAGCTGAGAAAATTTTAAAATTCAACTGGAGAAAATAGGGTAGCGGCCGAAAAAGAAAAAAATAAGGTTTTGAAATATCCAAATATACACTATCGTCGATTTAATTTGGCAAAAGTTCGACTTAAACTTGATTACTTCAGACTACCATTATGAGCAATAATTTAAGCTTAAGTAAGCTAACTCTGATATACGGAGTTGCTAATGTTTTCTCAAAAGGATTAACTTTTGTAGTATTTTTTATTTTTACCTTTTTTTTGAAAAAGGAAGAAATAGGGATTTTTGACCTTGTTCTGACAAGTTTTACCCTAGTTGTTCCGTTGGTAGCCTTACAGCTATATGATGGAATTCTTAGATGGTGCTTGAACTTAGAGAAGGACTCTATTGAAGTTTCAAAAATACTTTCCTCCGTTACGGTGGCGGTGTTTTTAAACCTTGTTTGTTTTTCTATAGTATATTGGATTTTAGCTCTTATAGTGGATATTCCATTTAGCTTTATCATTTACTTATTCTTAATATGCCAAGTAATCTATACAATTGTTCTGCAATTTGCGAGATCCATATCTTTGAATTTTGTTTATGCTTTTTCGGGGGTCCTTTATTCGGGAGTTTTTGCAATTGGTTCTTTAATCGTAATATTGGTTTCCGATTTTGGATTGAAGGGGATTATTTTTGCTAATCTGTTCTCTTCTTTCGTAGGGGTATTGTATCTCCTATATAAGACAAAATTCGTTTCTTACTTTAGTTTTTCTGCATTCGATCTGACATTATTGCGATCTATGTTACACTACACGATACCTTTGATCCCCAATCAAATTGGTTGGTGGGCAGTCTCTGAATCAAATAGGTATATGATACTATATTTTCTGGGGATTGGTGCAAATGGTTTGTTTGCAATTGCAATGAAATTCCCGAATATATTGTTGGTCTTGCATTTGATATTCAATCAAGCATGGCAAGAAAAGGTAATTCGTCTATTCGGAACAGCGGAAAGTAAAGAGTATTTTGACAATGTGATTGCTAAGTATCTAAAATTGATATTGGGTTTAACTGCTATTGCAATCGGATTTTCGAAACTTTTGTTACCGTATATTGTGAATCGAAATTATTTTGAAGTAGGGCATTATTTGCCGCTATTTTATTTTGCGGTTTGTTTTCAAGCCTTAGGCAGTTTTTATGGCGGTGGGTATCTCGCTGCTAAAAAAACTAAAGGTGCATTTTATACAACAATAGTCGGAGCCTTGGTGAACATAACGTTAAATTTCATTCTAATTCCTTATTTAGGATTGATGGGTTGTGCGATCTCTTTATTTGCTGGGAACGTTGCTTTATTTACTGCTCGCTATGTACATTCTCGATCCTTCTTTGAAATAGACTTTCCGATCAGAAGTTTATTAGTAAATTTGATTTTTCTTATCACATTTAGCATTTTCTCGATTTCGAATGTAGCATGGGTCTTAGGGTTAAATGCATTTGGGTGTGTTTTGTATTGTGCATATTTAAACAGGAATATGCTTAATCGTAATGTTCGATTTGGATTAAGTCAATTGGCAAAGGTTACTAAAAAGTGATTTGTGTGATTCATGAAAGTTTTCAGAATCTACTAATAATTTGAGCTAAGAATGAAGTTTATATATTATAAAGCTAAAAAGGGGAATTTTGGAGATGATTTGAACCCTTGGCTTTGGCCGCTCCTTTTTGGTCAAGAGGATGAGTCTGACGGTTTAGATCTGGTTGGAATTGGCTCGATCCTCTTTAATAATAATAAGATATTCAGTAAGGATCGTACGAAAATTGTTTTTGGGAGTGGGGTTCGCCCAATGCAGGATTCATTTAAGCCTTCTGAGAATTGGAGAATTTTATTTTTACGAGGCCCCTTATCATCCAGTTATTTAAATAACAATTATCCACATATTAGTGATGCTGCGTATTGTATTAGGCACACACAATTCTTTAAAGGGACTATAGATCAAAAGAAGAAATATGAGATTAGCTTTATGCCTCATTATCAATCCCTTGATTTTATCGATTGGGAGAGGATATGTCGCGAACTAAAGATCCATTTTATTTCAAGTAAATGTGAGTTAGGAGTCGAATATACTCTTAGAGAAATCGCTGCTTCTAAATTTTTAGTAACGGAAGCAATGCATGGTGCTATTTTAGCAGACGCTTTTCGTGTACCTTGGCATCGTTTCATTTTATCTACTCCATATACAGAAGGCCCCTTGATATCAGAGTTTAAATGGAATGATTGGCTTTTATCAATTAACAAAGCTGATAGCAGATTTACTGGAATTAAGCTTTATGAGAAATATTTATTAGGGAAAATGATAAATAGGATTACTGCCAATAGAATTAATATCGAGTTTTTTGCAAAGAATTCTGTTCAGCAAAAAATTTTGAGGGCGCTATCGCAAGTAGAAGGTTTTGCATTATCGGACAGCGAAGTAATTAATAAACTGGATACTCTTTTGGAGAAAGAAATTGAAAAAGTCAAAGAGTTCCAAAAGAGTAGTTATAAAGACAAGGCGTAGCGTTCGGATGCAATGACCATTGAATTAATTTCTCCCAAAAATTCACTCGGTATTACAAGATATTGTAAAGACTTTGAATCGATTTTTAAATCAAAAGGTATAAACGTAAAGTTATTACAAAAGCCTTCGAGTCCTGATTCTTTTGCACATTTTCATATAGGTAATAGTGGGCGTGAATTATTAGGTTTTGCTTTTCGTCATAGAGAAAAAGCGATTGTCACTATGCATGACGTTGTTCCTCGTCAGCCTGTATTAAGATTTTTTACGAAGCACATGCAATTATTTTTTCTACGTAAACATAAGTTAGTTGTTCATTCTGAATATGCTAAAAGGCTTGCGACCCGTATCGGATATGACAAGCCCATTGAAGTAATTCCGATGGGGCCTCACCCTTTGGATAGTTCATTAGATGTAGAGAAATATATTTCAATAAAGATGGAAAGAGCAGCCAACTTCAAGACTGAGGAAAGAGAAAAAAAAACGCTTCTACGTCTTTGCCAACCGGGAGTTGCTAAAAAAGCAAAAGCATTGCCTGAATTAGTAAAGGCGCTTTCAAAATATCCTCAAATTACCTTAGTAATCGCAGGTGGGGTAAAAGATAAAAAGACTCGAAATTTTATTCAGAAATTTAAAGGCTCAAATCTGATCGTGCTAGGCTATTGTAATGATGATGTTTTAAATGACGAAATATTGAAATCCGATTATGTTACTTGCTTCCGAACTGATTCCGTTGGTGAGGCAAATGGACCTTTGATTCTCTCCCATTATTTGGGAATACCTGTTGTCGGTTGGTCCTTAGGATCTATTCCTGAATATGCATTACCAGGAGATAGGCTATTCTCTGAAGGGACCTCTATTGAAGAAATATTAGGGATTCTTTTACATGATCACACGTTTCCTGAAGTTAAACCGGAGTTTCTCAGAAATCGAGTATTAGAATATTGGGATACAACATTTGAAAAATATAAAAATATGTATTTTGAATTGGGCTGGATATCTGTTTGAAACATAATGATTTAGTGAAATACCGTCCTGATATAGATGGTTTACGGGCAGTAGCTGTTCTTTCCGTTGTAATATTCCATGCTTTTCCTTCTGTCGTAACTGGTGGTTTCGTCGGAGTTGACGTCTTCTTTGTAATTTCCGGTTATCTTATTTCCAGTATTCTTTTTAAGAATTTAGAAAAGGGCACCTTTAGTTTCTTTGACTTTTATTCCCGCAGGATACGCCGTATTTTCCCAGCATTACTTACTGTGCTCATCTTCTGTTTGGTTTCTGGCTATTTTGTTCTCATGGGCGAAGAGTATAAGCAATTAGGAGAGCATACTCATGCAGGTAGTTTCTTTTTTTCTAATATTAAACTTTTAGATGAGTTATCAGATTATTTTGATAATGCTGCTGAGCTAAAGCCGTTGTTACACTTATGGTCATTGGGAATTGAAGAGCAATTCTATATAGCATGGCCCTTAGTGCTATTTATTGCTTGGCGCTTTAGGTTTAATTTATTCAGTATAACATTTTTATTCGCGTTACTTTCTTTAACATGGAATCTTGCAGATTATAAGAATAATCCAATTTACACTTTCTATCTTCCGTATTCTAGAATATGGGAACTATTATTTGGCGCGATTCTTGCTTGGTTCCAAACGTTTAACGGAAACTCTATTGCAGAGCTTTTACCGTCATATTTTAAAAAATTTAAATTCTTAAATCGTCCTATTTCTATCCCGATATTAAATGATAGAAAAATGCGGGACTTTTTGTCAATTTCTGGACTAATATTAATTTTTTGCGCCGTCTTTTTGTATAATAAAGATACTGCATATCCAGGATATGCAGCCATATTGCCGGTTACTGGGGCATTTTTACTCATTTTTTCCGGACCAGATGGACTCATTAATAGCAAATTTTTACGTTGGAAACCTCTTGTATTCGTTGGCTTAATTAGCTTTCCTTTATATTTATGGCATTGGCCTTTATTGTCATTTGCCTCTATTTTGGAATCTGGAACTCCTGAGTTAGTATGGAGATTAGTTGCTGTCCTTTTTTCCCTGATTTTTTCTATTTTAACTTGGCATTTCATCGAAAAGAAAATTCGTTTTCGAGAAAATAAATCTGTAATATTTGCGTTAGTTGGTCTTTTGATATTTGTCGGACTTCTCGGACGAAACATCTATAAGAGAAATGGATGGGAATGGAGAATTCGAGAATATAAACATAACGCCAAGATCTTTGAAGGTTGGAATACCGCAGAAGACGGCTGCGTACAAAGATTTCAATCAGAATATGGAAAAAATTTCCCCCATTGCCTTGTCGGAGATGCAAGTAAAGATCCTGACGTAGTTTTAATCGGAGATAGTCATGCAAATGCCTTGGCATATGGCTTGATACGAAAGTTTGAGTCTCAAGGATATAATCTCTTAAATATGAGTAAAGGGGGGTGCCCTCCATTTTTTGGAGTAGAGGATAATCCTAAGCACCCCTGTGAAGGACCAAATCATGTTTTGGAACTTCTCGAAAGGAATCCCAAGATTACAAAATTAATCCTCGCGAGTCGGGGGCCTAGATATCTTACCGGAAAGGGTTACGGAGAAATAGAAGCTAAATCTAGCGGTTCATTAAAATATAAATCTCGACCCGATATTACTGATCCACAGCAAGCATTTCAACAAGCCATGTATGATACTATTAAGAGGCTTACTGCTGCTAAAAAAGAAATAGTTTACATTGTAGATATACCTGAAATAGGATTTGATCCTAAGCGTTGCGTTCGACTAAGACCGTTTCAGTTAAAGTATAGCGATGTGGATCAAGAGTGTCGAATTAATAGAACGGATTTTGATAAGAGAAATATAGAATATCATAAAATTATAAGCTCTATTCAAAGAGATTTTCCAAGCGTAAAGATTTGGGAGGCATGGAAGTATCTTTGCGATGATAAGTTTTGCTACGCCAAAGTGGACGGAAAGTTATTATATCGTGATAGCAATCATCTTTCTTTAGATGGTTCTTACTGGCTAGGGGAAAAATACGATCCGAAATAGGATTTAAAATCTCCGGATTAGCTTGGTTTTTGGACCGAGCCAATCTTTCTAAAACGCCTTCTCCGCTCCATCCCCAACATAGTTCCAATGTCCCATTTTGCGGTCCTGCCTAGGATCGGACTTGCCATAAAGATGCAATGTGTATCTTTCATCTGCAAGGTAATTTGCCCAGAGAGTTGAGTCAGGAATATAATCCTGTCCTAAAATATTTTTCATAGAAGAAGGTTGAGAAGAGAGTTCCGAAGGAAACGGAAGTCCGGTAAGACATCTCAATTGAAGTTGGAATTGAGAAATGTTCGCTCCGTTTTGGGAGAAATGTCCCGAGTTATGCGGTCTTGGAGCAAATTCATTCAAGACGATCTTATCGCCTTTGATAAAGAATTCTAGACCGAATACGCCTATATAGTCTATCCCTTCTGCGAGTATCTTGGCGGATTCTATCATTTGTTTTTTGATAGGATCCGTAAAATTCCCAGGATGGATGGTAATATCTAAAATGTGATTTTTATGGATATTTTCGGAAGGAGAAAAACAAAGCATTTTTCCTTTTTGATCTCTTGCTAAGATCACGGAACCTTCTTTGTCGAATTCGTACCATTCTTCTAAGATCAGATCGAGCGGTTCTTGGCCTAACGAGCCTACCCATGCTCTAAACTCTTCTCTTGTTTTAAATTTGGTTTGTCCTTTGCCGTCGTAACCGAAGGAAGAAGTTTTTAATACAGCAGGGAATTTGGATGTTTCCGCCGCTTTCGTAGCTTCCGCTTTATTTGTGATCGGAAAAAAAGGTACAGTAGGAAGTCCTAATTTAGAAAATAATGTTTTTTCTTTGATCCTATGTTGTGCGATCCGGATACATTCCGGACTTGGAAAAACCGGAAGAGAATGTCTTTTGGAATAGTCGGCGATAAAATTCAGTTCCGCTCCCGGTATATTCTCGAATTCGAATGTAAGTGCTTCTATCGATTTCAAAAATATTTGAAGTGAATTTTCATCCTCATAAGGGGCAACCGTTTCAGAGGCTCCCGCTAACGAAGCGGGGCTATTTCTTTCCGGAGAATAAACGGATACCTGATAACCCATTCGGATCGCTTCTTGGGCGAACATTCTTCCGAGCTGTCCCGATCCCATTACTCCAAGCCTTGCGGGAGGATATAGAATTTTTGTCATATTAAGTCTTTGTTTTTGGACAATGCTTCTTCTTTGATATCGTTTCTGTATTGTTCCAATTTTTTAGATAATGTTTCGTCTTGTAGGGATAAGATCCTGGCTGCGAGCAGTCCTGCATTCTTTGCTCCGGCAGTTCCGATCGCTAGTGTTCCGACTGGGACTCCTCCAGGCATCTGCACTATGGACAATAAACTGTCCATTCCGGATAAGGCCTTACTTTGTATAGGCACTCCTAGTACGGGTAAAGTAGTGAGAGAAGCTACCATGCCGGGAAGATGAGCCGCTCCACCAGCACCTGCGATGATGATCTCAAAACCTTTGGATCTCGCGGATCTAGAAAATTCGAATAACAACTCTGGAGAACGATGTGCGGAGACGATTTCGGTGTGACATTCTATCCCGAATTGTTTCAGGATAGAGACCGTTTCTTTCATGGTTTCCCAATCGGAACTGCTTCCCATTATGACTGCGACTTTCGTTTTCACACTTGCAAATTCCTTTAATATCGATCCACCGGCAAGCCCGAAAACGTTCTAGGAAGCCTTAGTTCCTGAATTTAATTCTTCTACGGCTCTTTCTAATCTCATTCCTCTGGAGGCCTTTGCCAATAGATAAGAACCCTTAGGTACTTCTTTCCGGATAGTATCCACTAAGTTTTTAAGTCCTTCTTCGTCGCCGGGAAATGAGAAGGATAGAAGACCCGGACTCGCTTTTTTGCGGAAGCTCTTTAGCGCGTGAGAAGATTCGGTCCCGAATAAGAAAATACCTTTGCAGTTCTTTAAACCTGCTGCAAAACTTCCGATCTCGGTATGGAATTTGCGGGAATAATTTCCCACTTCTTTCATATCTCCTAATACTGCGTAAAATCCTTCTTCTCCTGCGATTTGGGAACACGCTTCCAATGAAGATAACATGGATTCCCTATTTGCATTATAAGTATCGTTTAGGATTTTATAATTTCCTACTTGGAAATCCAATCGTTTGTCTATGGATCTGAAATTTTGGATCCCATTCTGTATCCAATCAGTGGGAGCCCCTAATTCTTCCAGTAATGATACGCATAACGCTAGGTTTTCCAAAAGTTTGATCCCTGGAAGGCTCCAATTCAGGGAATAATTCAGGAACGATATCTTAAATCCGTCACGATTGGTCTCTATGATCTCTATTCTTCTTTTTAGAGGGACCGATTTGAACTTAATCCCGTAGCGTAGGCATTTTCGTTTTAGAAAATTCTTATATTCTCCGGACTCCGGATAGAACAGCACTCCACCTTTGTGCATTCCTTCCAAAACTTCCGCTTTTGCTTTTGCGATCCCCTTTCTAGAGCCGAGTAACTCTATATGAGCCGTTCCTATCGTTGTGATAAGCGAATAATCCGGCCTTGCCATTTTGCTTAGCCTGGAAATTTCTCCGGCATGGTTCATACCCATCTCGCATACAACGTATCTCGTTTTGGAATTGATACCGAATAATGTGAATGGAACTCCTATCTCGTTATTATAGTTTTTTTCCGTGACTAGTAAACCTTCTTCCAATGATGAAAGGCAGGAGGATAGGATCTCTTTTGTGGTGGTTTTTCCGCTGGAGCCGGTCACAGCGATCAGGATGGGATTAAATCTGGATCTATGGAATGTTGCAAGTTTTCCTAATGCAAGTAATGTGTCTTTGACTTGGATTGCTTTTGATCTTTGTTCTTGCGTGAGATTCTCTAAGATCGGATGGCCCTTCTCGCATAAAAAGTAAGAGGCCCCTTTTTCTAAGGCATCCAAGATAAATTCATGTCCGTCCCTATTTCCTCTTAAAGGAACGAACAAGGTCCCGGGTTCTACCATTCCGGATGCTGTGCTAATACTTTTTATCTCCGATTCCTTTTGAAAAGAGAAGTCGGACGAACTTTGTAAAACCCTTCGTACTGTTTCGGGATCGTATTGAAATGGGGCTTTCATCAGACCCAATATCTTCCTACCTAAAATACTCGCAGTCTATTTTTAAAAATTCCTCTTGCAAGCTCCCGGTTCCGGTTTTCAAGTATGTGGGATGCGAAAGACCAAGTTTGTTTTAATCGGTTTGGGAAGGATCGCTTCTTCCTTGGAAAAAGATCCATATCGTTCCAAGCCCTGCACTCATTCCGGGGTCTTATTCTCTTCTTGGGGTAAAAAAAATTTCGAGTTTGTAGGAGGAGTGGATCCCAATCCGGAAAAAAGGGAGATGTTCCGTAGGCAGTGGAAACTTCCCGAAGAGTCTACCTTCTCCGATCCGGATCATCTACCTTCTAAAAGTAAGCCGGAACTTGTGATCATTTCCAGTCCTTCCGAATCTCATTATACGAACGCGTTGGAATGGATTGAAAGAGGTGTTAAAAATTTTCTGATCGAGAAACCTGTTTGCGAAACTTTTCTACAAGCGAAGGATCTTGAAAAAATTTCACGCAAGAAAGGGATACGGATTTGGATCAATCATGAGAGAAGGTATCATCCTAAATACGTATGGGCCAAACAAGTTCTGGACTCTCAAAAATACGGACCGATCCGCACGATCCGTGCCTCTGTCCTAACTTCCGCCTTGGCTCCGGGTAGGGCATTCCAGGGAAGGACCGGGCCGTTATTCCACGACGGAACTCATGCAGTCGACCTGATCTATTGGTTTTTGGGAAAACCGGATCGTATCCGATCTTCTTTAACTAAAAGAAAAGGGTTCCCCATTGAGGACAGAGCTCTTGCTTTTTTAGAATATAAGTCCGGGCCGGCGGTGTTTTTGGAAGCGGGGGGCGCTCGGAAGTATTTTCAATTCGAGATGGATATTATGACCGAAGAGGCCCGTATCCTTCTATCCAATGACGGTATGAGACTTTTCGTTTCCAAACCTTCTAAGAAATACAAGGGATTTAATAGTTTGACGGAAGTCTCATTTCCCGAAAAATCATTCCTCGGATCGAACCCGTTTATGAACCTTTACGTGGAGATACGAAGTGTTCTTACGGGAAAGTCGGAAAGAATGACCGGGGATATCGGAGAAAATCTAGGCATCATGGAACTTTTACATAAGATCAAAACCGGCGCCGAAATTAGAACTGTTTCGGAAATCTAATCGTATGCCTGTAAGTTCCCAATCCACAAATTCAAATCAATTGCCTTCCTATTCCGCGAGAGGTAGATATTATCGGGGCAGTTTTTTTCTCTGGAAAAAAATATTTAGTCTATTCTGGTATTATAAATTTATAAGATTGTTCCTTTCTTCCAAATCGAGAGAAGAAAGAGAATTAGAATTTTATAAATCATTGGGCATAGAGTGCAGGGACTTCTTCTTAAAAATGGGAGGAGTGTATGTAAAGCTTGGCCAATATTTCGCATCTCTTTCTCATTTATTCCCTGAAAGTTTTACAGAACCGTTGCAGGACTTGCAGGATCGTGTTCCTCCACATCCTTTTTTAGAGATTAAGGAAAGATTTAAGAAAGAATTCGGAAAAGAGATAGCAGAAGTGTTTCCGGATATTTCCGAGGCGCCTCTTGCATCCGCGTCCATCGCTCAAGTCCATTCGGCTACCTTTAAGGGAGAAAAAGTAGCGGTTAAAATACTATATCCGGGTATCGAAGATATTATCGAAAAGGATCTAAAAGCTGTCCGTAAGTTCCTGAAAAGGATCAATCGATTCCTGGTGACATTCGATTTCAAAACAGTTCATAAAGAAATTGCAAAGTTAGTCGGAAGAGAAACGGATCTTCGTCTGGAAGCCGAGTCTATGGATCGAATGGCCAGGTATTTTGCAGAAGAACCTGATTATGTTTTTCCCAAGCTGATCCCTGAGTGGAGCGGCAAGAGCGTTTTGACGGCTCAATTCATAGAAGGAAAACGAATCACTCAAGCAGGCACATTAAAAAAAGGACAAGCAAAGTCAAGACCAGTAGATCTTCTTATCAGGGCCTATATCCTTATGATATTCGAGTATAGGTTTTATCATGCGGATCCTCATCCGGGAAATATGATCTATACTCCGGACGAAAAACTTTGTTTTATAGATTTCGGAGCGGTAGGAGAGATTCCTCCTAGCCAAGCAATCGCTCTTAGAAAGATCATTTTATGTGCTATGACAAAGGATTATCCTGCACTTGTGGAGGCCCTCGACGAGCTCGGGCTTGTTTCTAAAAAAGCGGATAGAGAGAAGTTGGAAGAAGTGGTCCGTTATTCCATGGAAAAACTTTCCAAATTTTTATCCGATACGGATTCGTTTAAGAATATTAAATTTGAACAGATCCATACGCCGGAAGATCTGAAGTTTCTAAAAGAAATCAATTCTAGTCTTCGCGGACTTCTCAGGATGATCCAATTGCCGACTGCTCTTGTTCCGTTGGAAAGAGTCCTTGGTCTCCTTGTTGGGATTACCGCAAATCTGGATCCGTATCGTACTGTTTTGGATTATGGAGAAAAACCGTTTAAAAGTCTGGTCTTCCAAGGAGAGAATCAATGGCAAAAGGTTCTGGTCCAGGAAGGCGGTATCTGGGGTCAGGCAGTTTCTCTTCCCGGAGAATTATTACAAGCGGTTAAAAATTTAAACAGAGGAAAGCAGGCCTATAAACTTCCGGATCTGGAACAACATACCAAGAGGATGTATTCCTTAGGACATCAGATCATCAGTACTGCATTCATACTTTTCGGTGTCCATTATGGAACCGATAGATTAGATAAAGGGATCGAAACTCAAGCAATGGCGGCTTACGGGGTATCGGTTTTCTTCGGAATCCTCCTTGCTCTATCCGTTATCAAAAATAAATTCAGCTCTAAAAGGAATCGTCAGTGAAATATTTCGAAAAGAAGTTCTTAGAGGTATACCCACCTATCTTTATCATCAGCGTAATTGTCGGAACAGTCATAGATCTGGTCACAAAATACATCGCTATACTATACCTAAGACCTCATAACCCGATCGAATTGTTAGGGGATTTTTTCCGTTTAACCCTGACCTTCAACACCGGTTTTGTGATGGGGCTCTTCCAAGGATTTCCAAGGACTTCTTTGGCCCTAACTGCAGTTGCGATCTTGGTGCTTATAGCGTATCGTTGGAAGAATTCGGATCTAGGGCATCCTGCCGGTTGGGCCTTAGTAATGTCCGGCGCATTCGGGAATTTTATAGATAAGTTTTTCGTAAAAATTATCGGGATCGGGGCCGAGTTTGGATTCGTAGAAAATCGTTATGAAGGAAGATTTATCGGAGTAGTGGACTTCTTGGACTTCGATTGGCCGAACTGGCTTTTGATCGACAGATGGCCTGCATTCAACTTTGCGGATTCTTGTGTGAGTGTGGGACTGGTGATCCTGATCCTGACCATGAAAATCGAAGAGGATAAGAAGTAGTTTTGAATTTCCTGCAGCTTCCCATCTGGAAAAAAATAGTTAAGAAAAAAGGAACCTCCAATCCGGAGATCATGCGTTTCCTTCGAGAAACTTCCGTATTCGGAAAATTAAAAAGAAGGACCTTACACGAGATCGCGAGACTTGTCCATATTAGGCAATATTCCGAAGGCGAGGAAATTTTCAGACAGGGAGAGGCCGGAGCGGGATTTTATATGATCTTCGACGGCAAGGTCACGATTCGTTCCGTAAGAGACGGGGTCGAGTTAGACCTCGCTCATCTAGACCAACATTCATTTTTCGGAGAACTTTCTTTATTCTCGGAAGAAAGAAGGACTGCAACAGCGATCGCGCAAGAGCCTTCTACTTTGCTTGGATTTTTTCAACCTGATCTGAAAGAAATTATAGAGACCAAGCCTAAGATAGGGATCGAGATCCTATTAAGTCTTACGGGAGTTGTGGTAGAAAGACTCCAAAAGACGAACCAGTTATTGGAAAAAGCATACTATAAGGGCAAACAAAAAAATGCCTGATACGAAACCGCTCTCTACATACGTAATCCGATTTATATTTTTCTTTTTGGTCGGAGCGGCCATCGTATTTTTTTCAATCGGCTTGCAGCTTCTTATAGTGCCGATAGCTCTTTCCTTAATTTTATTCTATATATTTAATGGAACCATAAACTATTTCGAAACTATGGGAGTGCCTAGGATTGCGTCGGTCGCTATTCTTATATTCTTACTTTGCCTACCTATTTATCTAGTCGCGACCGAAGTTGCTCCTCCTATCGTTTCCACTTTGCAGCCGATCATTAAGAACTGGAAACAAGATATAGATGACGCCAAGTTTAAATATTTGGTAGTAGGTTTCCAACTTAGATTTAATGATTACCCAGCTAGTTGGGAAGACACGATCCGTCCTGATGAATTGGTAAAACAAGCCGCCGAGTTCATTCACGCTCAGGTAAGCGGTTTAGTTTCCGTAATCCCTACGTTGATCGGATACCTAGTGGTCACTCCGTTATTTGCGTTTTTGTTTTTATTAAACGGGAACGGAGTATATAAAAATATCGTAAGTCTTGTCCCGAATCGATACTTCGAAATGACATTGATGGTGACTGCAAAGATCAACGAACAGATCACCAATTATTTGAGAAGTTTGGTGATCCAAAGTGCGATCATTACTGCGATTTCGATGATAGGATTCTATACGATCGGCTTAAAGTTCTTTTATATCTTTGCTCTATTCGCAGGGATTGCAAACTCCATTCCGTATTTAGGGCCTATAATAGGAATGGTCCCTCCGTTGTTCATGACTTTGACCCAAGGGGCAGGGATATTCAATTCGAATACGATCAACGAAGGAATGGGAATGTATGAACTGATGGTTGCGATCCTGGTTGTGGTCCTGATCGCACAAGCGGTGGATAACTTTTTTGTACAACCCGTCATCATTTCGGACGCGGTCTCTTTACATCCGGTAATCGTAGTAGGTGCGGTCACCGTGGGCGGAAGTCTACTCGGGATTGCCGGAATGCTTGTTGCAGTGCCGTTAGCTGCTATCCTAAAAGTGACGATTGCTTCTCTCTACCGATCAATGAAAGACCATAAGCTGCTTTGAGCAAAGCAGCTTATTCGATTTTCTTTTATTATTCCGCCCCAATCCCCAAGTAAACTCTGACTTTTTCAGATTCGTATTTTGCCGTTGCATTTTCGTCCGGAAACAGTTTAGAAAAAATGAATGCGGAAATAAATGCTAAGGACATAGAAACGATCGCAGGATTTTTTAAAGGGAAGATTGCCTGATCGAATTTAAAAACATCTACCCAGACCGTAGGACTGAATACTATAAACAAAGTCGACGATATCGAGCCGATCAGAATGGAGGACACCCCGCCTACTGTGCTGAAATTTTTCCAAACAATAGATAAGAATAGTGCGGGAAAATTGCCGCTAGCTGCGATTGCAAACGCCAATCCCACCATAAAAGCCACATTTTGATCCTTGAATAAAATCCCCATAAGAATGCTTACTAAACTGAATACAACGGTCGCCTTCTTTGCTACGGAGACTTGCTCTTTTTCCGTAGCTTTACCTTCTGTGAAAACATTAAAGTGAAGATCGTGTGAAATTGTAGAAGCAGCAGCCAATGTCAAACCTGCAACCACCGCGAGGATTGTAGCGAATGCAACCGCAGCGATAAATCCTAAGAAAGGTGTACCTCCGAGTAATTCCGCTAAAAGTGCCGCAGCCATATTTCCGCCTTTATCAATTCCAGCGATCTGTTCTCTTCCGATCAGAACCGCAGCAGCAAAACCTACGATCGGAATGATAATATAAAAATAACCTATAAACGTAGTAGCGTAAGCCACCGATTTTCTGGCTTCTTTTGCGTCGGGCACCGTATAAAATCTCATTAGAATATGAGGTAAACCTAATAGACCAAACATCAAGGCAAGTCCCAAAGAAATGGAATCGATCGGACTAGAGGCAAATCCCCCCGGTTCTAATGCGGTCCTTCCGAATTTGGTCTCCACCGCTGAGAAAAGATTGTCCAAGCTGAAGCCGAATTGTGCGAGAGATAAAATTACTAGTAATGTTACGCCGAAAAGTAGAAGGCAGGCCTTGATGATCTGCACCCAGGTTGTTGCGATCATTCCCCCAAATAGAACGTAAAGTAGCATCACTCCGCCCACGATCAAGACGGCTAACTCGTAAGGTAGGCCGAACATTAGATTGATCAGTTTTCCGGAGCCGACAATTTGAGCGATAGAGTAGGTGATTGTTACCAATATCCCTCCTATGGAAGCTACGATCCGAATAGGCTTTTGTTTTAAACGAACGGCTAAAACGTCGGCAAACGTATATTTCCCTAAATTGCGCAAAGGTTCCGCAAGAAGGAACATGAGTGCAGGCCAACCTACAAGCCAGCCGACAGCGTATATGATCCCGTCGTAACCTTTTAAAGCCACCATACCGGATATTCCCAAAAAGGAAGCTGCGGACATAAAGTCTCCTGAAAGAGCCAAACCGTTTTGGAAACCAGTAATCGATCTGCCGGCGGCGTAAAACTCGCTGGAAGTTTTAGTCTTTTTAGCAGCCCAATAAGTAATTCCTAATGTAAGAATTACGAATATAACGAAAAATAAGACTGAGATCAAGTTCGGTTGCCCTAAAGAGGATTCCATTATCTATTCTCCGAATCTAATTTAGATTTTAATACTTCTACTTCTTGGTCATGATATTTGTTGGCCCAGAGAACATACAAGAAAGTGAGTAGCCAAGAGAATAAGATCACCGACGCGCCGGCATACAATCCGTAGTTACCGGAATTTCCTAGTTTTTCCGTGACCCATTCTTTTTTTAAGGAGATGATGAGTATAAATCCGTAATAGTTCAGGAATAGGAAAAACAATGAAATGAAACTAACTGTCCATCTGGTCCGAACTAATTTTTTAAACTCGATAGATTCGATCAATTGATGCGCTTTTATCTTCATGTTGAAGTCCTTGGAACGGCGGAGAGAATAGAATTATACCTCCGGTTGGCAAGGATAAAAAGACTTTTAGAAATAAAACTAACCCGACTCTGTGTCACAATGTCGGCTATAGAAAGATCAGTTTAAAATAAAGCGTTGATCCCGTTTATGTTAACGGTCTTGATAATCTCTTTTTCCTGTTCGGTCTCTGCCACCTTCCAGGTGACACCTGTTGGAGTGGAAAGTAGACTTCTTCCTATCCTTTTTTTACCGAAAGGAAGGCCGTAACCGGAACTGCGCACTAAAAACATTCCATACTGGGAGGAAAGATCCGCATAATTTTTTAGATCCTGAGAATAGTCTATGCCGTTATCCGAAACGGAGTCTAAATGAAATGCCAAATTGATCCTATCGGATTTTAATTTTTCCAACTTTGATCTATCTTGGATCTCTTTGCCTGCAAAGATCCCAAAACGAAATCCTCCTAGGATCAAAGAATCTTCTCCCGAGCCTGGGATCGCAGGGGAATCTTCGGAAGATAAACCTTTTACATCGTACCAATCCACTAATACTATATTCTGTACGATCGGAATAGAAAATCTTAATTTGCCCTCATCGTCTCTACGGAACATCCCTCCACCGAAGATCGCGCCTTTATAAACTTCTGAGATCGCATAGATCTCATCTAAGAAAGTTTTTGCACGAGAAGCCAATGATTCTGGAGAACCGTTTCCTCCGCCGGGGAAATATAACGGTAGAATTAGAAAATCCGATTTTTCCTTAGAAAGTTTAGTTCTCTGTTCTGGAGAAACCGGCTGGGATAGATCCTTTTGGAAAAGGGTAATTTTTACTGAGGTCACTCTTTACCTGCGACTTTGAATTTAATCGGAAAGTATGGAAGGGTCCACGCCGAAACTATCGTCTTCTCCGTCGCCGGACTCGGCTCCTGGACTTAAAATTTCCGCTTCCGGAGCGGCGCTTACAGCCTTGATGCCGAATTCTTTTTCCATCTCTTCGGCGGAAAGCTCGGGAACTCCACCGAAAAGATCTCCATTTTCCAAACGTTCCGAAAACGCCAGAGCATAACAATAAGATTCCATAATACACTGTTTTATAGGTTTCTTATTCAATCTCTTTTTGGATTCCATCAGATCGAAAGTCATTAAAGTTTCCATATTGGTCACGATCTCTTTTTTGCCTTTCATATCCGCGATCAATTTGGAAAGAAGTTCCGCTGCCTTCTGGAAAAAATCCTTAGCGGTAACTCTTACGTTACGCGACTGTTGGCTTCTTTTAGTTTCCAGGGCGGAAGTTTTTTTGGAAGCTTCAATATAATTTGCGCCGGGGTTTTTAAGATGATTTTCCAGTTCTTTATAATATTGGTCGTAGATCCTGAATTGTTCGTGGATTCCTCTGGTTGTCTCATAAAGATCGATCAGTTTTTCGCGGTAATCCATTTTGGATCCGCCAACGATCGTCGGTTTTAGATCTATCTTTTTGGTGGTCATTACGAAGGAATATTCCTCGTCGAACTCTTTAAAGAATAACCAAGTCAAAAAAGCCTTGTCCCCGGAAGGAAGAATATCTTGCTCTCCTCTGGCATCATGACGTTTTCTTAATTGATCCAAAGGTAAAGATCTCATGAGTTTTAAGCCGTATTTCAGCTCTTTACTCAGACCTTCTTCCGGATCGACCGGTTTTTCTTCAGTAGGTTCTTCCGTGTCTTCCTCTTCCGGATGGGCTCCACCCGAAATTTCGTCTAACTCTTCTCCCTGTTTTCTTTGGCCGAGTTTCTCTTCAGGAAGAATTCCCAGAACATTCTCCATATATGTGCTCAAAAGAGGGATGTTTTTGTCCTCACTTCTGAGTATAGCAAGATAAAGTTTATCAAAAATGGTACCGTATAGAACGTCGAATTCCTGGAGCGCTCTTTTTCTTTTAGTGTTGTAAACTGTGGCGGGTTTACCCTCCAGTTTTTCGAGAGCCTGGTAGCCCAAGGTCACAGCTTTCACATAGGAGCCTTGGAATGGATACATATAATACAATTTTTTGAATATAGAATAGAGAGGTTGCCTCACTCTAGAGACCGACACTGGGAGGTCAGGGGCTGCGTTATGCCCTTCTAAGAGTTGGTTTAGCTCGGTACTATCGTAAGCCTTGTGCATTCTGCCTAGGATCTCTATGTAAAGGGGATTTTGTCCGTCCAATTCCTTTGCGATCTTAGAAGCGTAAGCAGGGTTTCCTAAAAGATCGTTCCCTACGAAGTTCATTTCTAAAAGAGCTTTTTTTCCGGCGATGTTCAGCTCGGACATGAAAGCGGGGAGAAGGTCGCTGGAGGAGAAAGACGTTACGCGGGAGATCCAACATTTGAATCGGACCGCCATACGATTGAAAAAATTTCCCATCTCATCTTCTAAGGCCTTACGATCCATGATCGGGTTCGGCTTAGAAGCTACCTGTTTAGCCGACGACCTTCCTGATTGAGAGGACTGATTCTGTCTGGGGTCTCTTCCCCCGGTTTGGCTTCTTGCACCTTGGCGGATCTGGGGTTGCTCTTTCTGTTTGCGAAGAGCTTCCTCTCTTTTTTTATCCTTATCAGAGACAACTTTTCCGCCAGCAGACTGGAACTTGTCGAACATTTCCCGTCTGGCTTTATCATCTAGGTTATTAGCACCGATAGTTTTTCTGGTTTTATCGAATTCGGACATGGACTGGATTCCTTGGAAACCGCTCTGATTGTATCTTGGCTTTCTGGCGAAATAAATCAACAAAGATACTTATTTCTTGACATACTCCGAATTCCTGGGCCTGTTATTTTCCCATGATTCTTAAAAGTCTCGCCCGAGAAAATCACCTGGTACTTTCGGTCCAGGAGGATATCTTGATGGATAATTCCAGGGACTTTTACCTGGAGTTCGAGGATAGCGTTCAGGATGGATACCCCCCCGTAGTTAGTTTTCATTTGGGGCTCGTAAAGTTTATAGACTCTTCCGGGATTGGTATTATCATCAAAGTCAGAAATCAGATCCGGGACCATCAAGGAACGGTGAATATATTCGGACTAAATAAGTCCCTACATTCCGTTTTTAGGCTTTCCGGTCTAGACAGAATTGTAAATCTGTACACGATTGAAGAATTTCTGGAGAAATACCCCGACTTTCGGGAATTTCTGACAGTAGAATGAACCGGAAACTCTTCTAAAAAGTTCCAACAAATAGATGAATCAATTCGGCAAGAGTCCTGTAATGAATTTTTCACTTTTAGATTTTATGAAGGGAAAAGCTCTCCGTACTTCCCTGATCTTTTTTTTAGCCTTTAGTTTCTCCGGATGTTATCCTTATTTTTTCAAGGACCGGATGTTCCGCTCCGAAGGAATGGGGTTTTTTACGATCGATATTTCGGATCTATCCGATTTCGATAAAACTTCCAAGAATGAAGATATTAAATTGGAACATCCTATCCAATTGGATCAGGCCAAAATTAAGGACTATTTTGGAAATTTAAGATATTCTAAACGATCTTCAGTAGGTTACTTTTCGGATTTTGTATTTTCAGACCACGAGTTGGATCTATTGGCAAGGGACCTCCCTTTTACTCTAAAAAATCTTCCGAATGACAAACTTCTTTTGATCATCTCCAAATATGATGATACACAATCTGTAATCTCGTTCGACGAGGTTACCAGTTGCGTTCTGTGGGCGGCAGAGGGTAAGATCAATCTTTTATTCGGACGGGTCAAACGTGAGCTCGTGGATCGGGACGCCGCACTTGATTTTAGCCGTTGGACCAGGATCGAAAAGATCAGACTAGCTCATGGCTTTGATGGAACCGAGATTGCGGAAGGGGAGAATGTGGATTTTGGACAAATCGACGGACTTCCATTACGTAAATGGGTTGTATTCGATATGAAAAATCCAAGCAAATACAAGTTTACACCTAGAAAGCAATACCAGCCCGTTAAACTTACCGACGAGAACGATAGACCTTGATCCGGATAGTAAGATGGATCTCGGATATTGCTGTTTAAACCCTTCTATAACGGATCCTAAAGATCTAATCTCTTTCGAATACATCAATCCCGAAGTCTTGGATCTTATCCAAAAAGATCCAAGATATAAAGAAGGAAGCCGGATGATCTCCTTGGGAGAATTGAATCTGGCTACAATGAAGTATATACAAGGTATGATCCAAAAGGAGACTTCCGAATTAAGTTCCTTGGAAGAGGAAGTCAGAAACAGCCTGGAAAATCAGGAACTGATCTCCGAGGATCTCAATCAAACCTTTCAGTCCACTTTGACTCTCGGACAAAGAGTCGCGGATAAAGTGGCGGACTTCGGCGGAAGTTGGACATTCATAATTATGTTCGGATTATCCATGGCAGTTTGGATTGCGATCAATGTTTTCTTCTCCATTTGGAGATTTGATCCTTATCCGTTCATTTTATTGAATTTACTATTGTCAACTTTGGCCGCCATCCAAGCTCCCATCATCATGATGAGTCAGAATAGGCAAGAAGCAAAGGACAGAGCCAGGTCCGAGATGGATTATAAGATCAATCTAAAAGCCGAGTTAGAGATCCGACATCTTCACGAAAAGATAGATCATATTCTCAAAAACCAATGGAGTAGGCTGACTGAGATCCAGCAAATCCAGATGCAGATGATGCAAATATTAGGAAATCGTAAATAAGGTCGGATCTGAGGTTTTTTTGCGTCGGTTTCTGCGACCTAAATGGCCGCAGAACAACGTTTACAAAGGCCGTTATGTCTTTCTTCTGCAGGATGTCTCCAGCAGCGTGGACATTCTTCTTCCTTCGGTTTTACGACTCTAACCGAAAAATGTTCACCGGAATATTCGGACAACTGTTCTCTATCGGATTTATCGAAACCGACTTGAGAAACCGTAAAGATCAACTCCAGCGCCTCTATGGAAAAATCCTTTTGTAATTTATCTTCCGCTTTCGAGGAGATCTCCACTGCTGCTTCCAAAGATTTTCCTAATTTGCCGGCCTGTCTTGCCAACTCCAAAGTTTTGTGAACCGTTTCTCTCGCAGTCAACGCTTCTTCGAACTTAGTTTCCAATTCTTTGTTCCTTAAAGAAGAAAGATCCGGGAATTCCTCCATAAATACCGATTCTTTTTTACCATTCTCTTTCCAAACTTCTTCCGTAGTGAAACTTAAGATAGGAGCGGAATATATACAAAGAGTTTCTAATACGATCTGAAGGGCTGTACATGAAGATCTTCTGGTTTTGGAATCCCTTCTGTCACAGTACATTCTATCCCGGATCATTTCGAAATAGTCCTGGGAAAGT
Organism: Leptospira licerasiae serovar Varillal str. VAR 010; assembly: GCF_000244755.1. NCBI lineage: Bacteria > Pseudomonadati > Spirochaetota > Leptospiria > Leptospirales > Leptospiraceae > Leptospira > Leptospira licerasiae. The sequence continues at coordinate 1,422,017 of NZ_AHOO02000005.1, forward strand.
GTCACAGTGCAGAATAACAAAAGTTTCTGATATACTTGGTGGAATTGATAGTTCTCGTAATGGTATTTAAGCTCTTCCGAGAGTTGTGCCAGTTTGGAAAGATAGTATTTATCTACTTCTTCCAAATCGGAAACTTCGAGATTTTGATCGGAGGTATGTCCCGCTAAATTTCCCAAAAGATATCTGAATGTGTTCCGGATCTTTCTGTAATTATCTGCAATGATCTTGAGCCCTTCTTTTCCGACTCTTACATCGTCTCTGAAGTCTTGAGAGCTTACCCAAAGTCTGAGTATATCGGCTCCGTAAACGTTTATAATATCCGTGGTTGGGTCTATTCCATTGCCCAAAGACTTGGACATGGCCCTTCCTTGTTCGTCCAAAACATAACCATGAGTGAGGACTGATTTATAAGGTGGAATTCCGCGTAACGCCATGGAGGGCCAAAGACTAGATTGGAACCAGCCTCTATGTTGGTCGGAACCTTCCAAATACAGATCGGCAGGGGGTTCGTTACCTCTCTCTTTTAAGACAGCAAAGTTGGAAACTCCTGAATCAAACCAAACGTCCAAAATATCTTTTCCTTTTCTAAAGGAAGAAGATCCGCATTTGGAACATTTTGATCCGGGAGGAAGAAGAGAATCCGCAGGTTCACTGTACCAGATCTCTATTCCTTTTTCTCTCACTAGATCGGTGAAGAACTTTACCGATTTTGCATCTAAATGGGTTTCATTACAATTCTCGCATGTGAATGCAGGAATAGGAACTCCCCAGTTTCTTTGCCTGGAGAGACACCAGTCCGGTCTCGTTTCCACCATGGAGCGGATCCTGGTGATTCCCCAGTTCGGGATCCAAGTTACTTTATCGATCGCTTTCAGGGACTTTTCCCTGAGTTCTTGGTAATCTATCTTAAAAAACCATTGTGGGGTCGCGCGGAAGATCAAAGGCTTCTTACTTCTCCAGCTATGAGGATAGCTATGTTCAAACTCGGAGTAATGAAGTAGCAGACCTTTTTCTCTAAGCAATTCTACGATCTTAGGATTTGCATCCCAGACTTTGATCCCTTTCATCATAGGGAATTCGTCGGTATACCTACCGTAATCGTCTACTGGAGAATAAGGTTCTAATCCAGCGGCTAAACCGATCTTATAGTCGTCTTGCCCATGACCTGGAGCAGTATGAACGGCTCCTGTTCCAGCATCCAGAGTAACGTGTTCTCCAAAAAGAGGAATGGAATCCTGATCCAAGAACGGATGACGGAAGATCATTTTAGAAAGTTCTTCTTGGGAAACGGATATTTTTTTGGTGAGTTGGACTTCCGCAGCTTTTTCAACCGCTTCTTTTAATCCGTCAGCGAGTAGTAACTCCTCTCCATTGGGAGTTGTATAGAAGGAATATTCGAACTTGGGATTAAAGCTGATGGCTAAGTTTGCGGGAAGAGTCCATGGAGTAGTAGTCCAGATCAGGCAGAATTTCCCAACCTGTCCCTTGATCGGAAATTTTACATAGATGGAAGGAGATTTGTGGGGATAATATTCGATTTCAGCTTCCGCGTGAGCAGTCGCAAGTTCTATACACCAATAGACAGGCTTTTTGCCTCTATATACATAACCTTTTTCGAATAGATCTCCGAAAACTTCCACGATCTTTGCCTCAAAATCAGGACTCATCGTTTTGTAGATCTTACCTTCTTCCCAAAAGCATAAGAATCTAGAAAGATCCTGCCCTTGTTTTTGAACGAATTGTTCCGCGTAGTCTCTACAGAGTTTTCTTAATTCTTCCGGGCCGATCTCTTTCGCTTTTTTACCCAGATTCTTCAGAACTTGCACTTCGATAGGAAGACCGTGACAGTCCCAACCGGGGATCATATCCGTTTGATAGCCCGCAAAAAACTTGGACTTAACGATCATGTCCTTTAGGATCTTGTTAAGTGCGTGCCCAGTGTGAAAGTTGCCGTTTGCATAAGGAGGTCCGTCATGAAGAATGAATTGTGGACGATCCTTTCTTTTTTCCTGCATTTTACGCAGGATCTTTTCCGACTGCCAGGTTTTGATCTGGTCAGGCTCCCTAGTGGAAAGACCCGCCTTCATTGGGAAATCCGTTTGAGGGAGTATTACGGTATTTGAATATGGATTCTTCTTATCTTCTTCTTTCATTGATTAAAATTCTATCTTCACTTTAGGGAGAAGTTTTCTTGCAGATTCTATCTGAGAAGGTTTTAATCCCGTCTCTTTTAAGATCAGTAATCTTAATTTAGGATGACTGGCCAAAAATCCTAAATTTTTAGGGAATGAAGCGATCTTTCTGTTTCTTGCCAGATCTAAGACTTCCAGCTTAGGAAATCCCATCAGTATATCAATATCGGATTCTTTGAATTCGATCTTATTGGAATCCAAATAGACTGCTTCTATGGGGGTTCCGGTCAACTCTGTAGGAATTCCAACAAAGTCGTTATTTCCTGCGAAAAAAAATCTGAGTTTGGATAGTTTAGAAAAGGAAGCGGGGAGTTTTTCTATATCGTTTCCGTATATATTCAAATGTTCTAAATTACTCCAGTCTCCTGAATTTTCAGGAAGAGAAGTAAGCTCGTTCATTCTCAGATCCAACCATTTCAGATTCGGGAAAGTGAATAAAACAGGAGGAACTGTTCCGAGTTTGCCGAGGCCCAAATCCAATTTTTCCACCGAGTTTGGATTTTTAGAAGCTTCGTTTAATATCTCGGAAGCAGGTCGTCTACAGTCGGAGATAATAAAAGCGGCAAAAAGGATTAAGTAAGCGATACTTATTTTTTGGACGGATCTCATTTGAATATCTCCTCTAAACCGGATTCATAAACCGATTTCAGTTCGTTCGAAGAAATGGAAATTCCATATCCTTCTATATGGAGTTTAGGATCCGATTCGACTGTTCCGATTGAATGGAAGTCCAAGTTCTTGGAGGAAACGAGAGATTTAATATTTTCCTCTTTTCCTTTTTCATAACCGATCAGAACCGAGCTTGCGCTTTCACCGAAAAGAGTAAGATCCTTTCTGGATTGTTTGATTGCGCTTAAGTCCGCCTTGATCCCTAATCCGGAGAGTATTACGATCTTTGCAAGTGCCACGCCGATCCCTCCCAAGGAAAGATCTTTAGCGAATGACAGGTTTCCGTTCTTTCTTAAAGAGACTAGTACTTCTAATAGGGACTTTTCATCCGCAAGTTCGAATTTTGGTATCTGTCCTTGCACTTTTCCTAAGAAAGCTTTTTGGTATTCGCTTCCACCCAGGCTTGGATCGAATTTACCGATTAATGCCAAGGAAAGCCCGGATTTTTTAGGAGCACCCCAAACCACTTCTTTCTGGTTATCCAGAATCCCCACCATTCCGATCGTAGGAGTAGGAAAGATCGGACCTTCCGGAGATTCATTATAGAAGGAGACGTTTCCTCCGGTTACCGGAAGCCCTAAGAATCTACAAGCGTCTCCCATGCCTCGGACGCATTCGGAAAACATATAATAGTTTTCCGGAATATATGGATTTGCGAAGTTTAGGTTATTTGTCACTCCAAGAGGTTCTGCACCTGTGACCGCCACGTTCCTTGCAGCTTCACAAACTGCAAGCGCAGCACCCCAGTATGGATCCAAATAAGTAAATCTGGAATTACAATCCGTTGCAGTAGCCAATGCCATATCGGTATCAGGTATAGCGGATAATCCTCCATCTGCGCCAGGTCCGATCAGTTTGACTAGGCCAACCTCGGTATCATACTGTTCGATGATCGGTTTTCTAGAAGATATATTCCAAGAATTTAATAGTTTAAGTAACTTTTTACCAGCTTCATTCTCTTGCAGATCAGGTGTGGAATCCGGGCTCCAAGAAGAAACTTGGTCCAAATACGCAGGACGTTTCGTTTCTCTAACGTATCTAGGAGCGCCTCCCCCTAAAACTAAAGTATCTGCAGGTATCTTAGCCTTTAGATTTCCGTCTTTATAAACTTCTAATAGGCCGGTATCGGTAACTTCTCCGATCTGGACTGCGTTTAGATTCCATTTTTTGAATATGGCGACCAGCTCTTCTTCTTTACCTTTTTGTGGGATTACCAACATTCTTTCTTGGCTTTCGGAAAGCATCGCTTCATAAGCGTTCATTCCGGTCTCGCGGAAAGGAACTAGATCCAAGTTAATCTTCATTCCTGATTTTCCCTTTGCACTCATCTCCGAAGTAGCGCAGGAAATTCCGGCGGCGCCCATGTCTTGGATACCTACTAAAAGTTTTTTTTGGATAGCTTCGAGAGACGCTTCCATCAGTAGTTTTTCCATAAATGGATCTCCTACCTGAACAGCCGAACGTTTGGATTCCGACTCTTTAGTTAGATCCTTGGATGCGAAGGATGCGCCATGGATACCGTCTCTTCCCGTAGTGGAACCGACGATGAAAACTGCGTTACCCACCTTTCCTCCGGTGGTTGCGCTTGCCATCTGGTCATGTCTGACAATTCCAACGGTCATCGCGTTCACCAAAGGGTTCTTGGAAAAACATTCGTCTATGAATAGTTCTCCGCCTGAGACCGCGATCCCTAAAGAGTTGCCGTAATCTCCGATCCCTTTTACGGCTCTGGATAATAAGTATTTGTTTCTAGGCTCATCAGGGTTGCCAAATCTAAGAGAGTTTAAGGATACGATAGGTCTTGCTCCCATCGTAAAAATATCTCTCATAATGCCGCCGACACCGGTGGCTGCACCTTGGTAAGGTTCCACTGCAGTTGGGTGATTATGACTTTCTATTTTGAAAACTACAGCCAGTCCTTGGCCGATGTCCATGGCTCCCGCATTCTCTTCTCCTGCTTGGGCCAAAAGTTTATCTGACTTTGTGGGAAGAGTTTTTAATTGAAGGATAGAATTTTTATAAGAGCAATGCTCCGACCACATTGCGGAGAAAATCCCCAGTTCTGTGGAGTTGGGGATTCTGCCTAGGATTTCCTGGATTTTGCTAAATTCTTCTGAGGTAAGACCGTGTTCGAGAGCGTCTTGGAGGGAGACGGATTCTTTTTCCATTACGGGACCAGTTTTTCGGACTTGGCCCCCACTGAAAACTATTTTAGGGCAGGGATTTCGGCTACTGCTGGAAAGAGTTATAAATATTTGTATATTGCTAAGTATAAGGGAATGGCTCCAAATATCGCCGCAATCATCCATCTGGTCTGGCTTTGGATAGATTCCTGTAGGGAGCTAATCTTTTCATGGACGCGAGCAAACTCCTTATATACGTCCGTGAATTGTTCTTGGATCTTTCCGAAACCTGCATGCATTTCCGCTCGCAATTTGCCTGTCTCTTCTACGAGTCTTCTTTCGTATTTTTCCATAGATAGTTCGATCATCGTCTTGTTCCCAAATTGTTGATGCTTTTGAATGAATTCCGCCAACTCTTCCGTAACTTCCTCTCCAAGAGATTCTTTTAATTTTTTGGGAGTTTTCGGGACTAATTCTAAACCCATAGTCTATCTCCTCGTGGTTGTCTCCGCAACCACTTCTCCCGGAAACAGTTGAAAATTCGTATGTCCCGCTTGTACTTTTTATGGTTATTTAGAAAATATTAATGTTCTTGTTTTGATTTCGGAATTTGGAATCCACATTCCAAAAAATTTTCTCTTAATTTTTACTTGCCTGGAGATAGTTTATATTGTGGGAATTTGTTTTGCGGAGGAGTATCAAGAATTTATAAAGTAATAATAAAAAAGAAAGGGCAGAATGTCCTGCCCTTATTTTTTATATATTGTGGTAGTTCCTGCGGTAATACAAAAGAGGTCTTTTTGAATCATCGGATACGGCGGATATAACTCTTCCGATCACTATTGTATGATCACCTCCATCTACTTGTTTTTCCAGTTCACATTCTATCCTGGCTAAAGTGCCGTTCAAAAAAGGTACTCCGTTATGGCCTAAGTCGCAGGCTAACTTTTGGATCAGCTCATGTTTATCTATCTTGCCGGATGCAAATTGGTTGGAGAGTTCTTGCTGGTCGGACGAGAGGATATTTACAGTGAATAGACCGGAAGAAAGAAGCGGATCATGGCTTGCTATATTCTTTTGGAGATTAAAAAGTACTAAAGGAGGATCCAAGGAAAGCGAACTGAAACTGCTGACAGTCAGTCCTCCCGCTCTTGTGGTATCTGAAAAAGTGACCACGGTTACCCCGGATGCAAAATGAGAGAGTGAATTTTTGAATTCGTCCGCGCTGAAAGACATAGTAAGTAGATCTTTTTTTTGAGCCAATTTGTAAAGTGAATTGTCTTAAAAAATCCCTAGGACTTCTTAATATCCGCCCAAGGTCTTTCTTTTTCCAATTGCCCCGCTAGTCGGAAAAGTACATCTTCTCTCCCTCTTTTGGAAGTGAATAACATCCCGATCGGTAGACCAAGAGTCGTTTTGGAAAGCGGAACGGACATAGAAGGTTGTCCGGTAAGATTCGCTAATTGAGTGAATGGAGTTCTAGAAAGATTTTTTTCCACAAGCTGGTCCACCATTCCGGTTGCTAAAAGTAATTTGCCTGTTCCGATCCGTCCTATGATCTGCATTGCAATTTCTTCATATAGCTTGGGTGCAAGCTCTCCGATCTTAGCCGGAGGTTCCGCAGTGGTTGGAGTAAGATATAGATCGTAATTTTCTAAAAATTCTTCGGAAATATAGGCCGCTTCATCCCAATATCGAATTGCGGATACGAACTCACCTGCGGATACCGATCTTCCGAGTAATCCTAGGATCCAAGTAGTGGATTCCACATCTCCCATCTTTGCTTTTCTGCCTAAAACTTTGTCTAAGCGAGAGATTTCCGAAGCAACTTCTCCGAAATACATGGTTACGTACGCTTTTGCTAAACGTTTTCCATCGATAGAAGGGGAACGTTCTTCTAATTTATGGCCCAAAGATCTTAGGAGTTTTACGGTGTCGTGTAACGCGTCTATATGATCTTGATTGACCGGGGTTCCGATAGGAGAGGCGAATGAATACGCGATCTTTAGTTTGCCCGGGGACTTCTTAGCCTCGGAAAGATAAGAAGTTTTGTTTTTCTCCATAGAGAACGCTTCTTCTATCCCGACTCCCGAAACTATATCCAAAACCGCTGCGCTATCTCTAACGGATTTTGTAAGAACATGGTCTTGGGAAGCTCCTTGCCAGACTCTTCCGTAAGGGCGGACAGGAACTCTTCCTCTACTCGGTTTTAATCCGAATAATCCGCAATACGCTGCAGGAATTCTGATAGATCCTCCTCCATCCGAACCTGTTGCGATAGAACTCATTCCGGAAGCAACTGCTGCTCCTGCTCCACCACTAGAACCACCGGGCGTCCTTTCCGGGTCCCAAGGATTTCGAGTCGGTCCGTGAAACTTCGGCTCGGTAATTCCCATCAAAGCGAATTCGGGAACATTTGTAGTTCCTATAAAAAGAAATCCGGCTTTTCTGAGCTTGGAAACAAACACACTGTCGTCGGAAGGAACGTAATTTTTGTATGCTTTGGAGCCGGAAGTGATGTTTTGTCCCTTCACATGGTGTAATAGATCTTTAATAAGAAGTGGAACTCCATAAAAGGGTCCCTTAGGTATCAGACCGGATCTTAGCGCTTCTCTCGCCTTGTCGATCGTGTTCAAAACAACTGCATTCAATTCAGGATTGAATCTATCTATCTTCGCTTCAGAAAAATCTAATAATTCCTTAGGTTGGATCTTCTTCTTTCGGATCAAATCGGCAAGACCGATGCTATCATACGAATCGAATGGGAATTTTGTACTGCTCATATTCTTCCGCCAGAAAGGATTTAGGACTCGGTCGAAGGGGCAATTCCAGGCCGGATCCTGGGAACCATTTCCCGAATAAAACGCTCTAAGGAAGAGAGGCATAAAGCCCCGCCCACTAGGGTCAAGGATATTCCCCAGCCAAAGGGAATTTTCATTTATAGAATCGCAGCTAAAATCAGGATGGGTAAATATCGGTGATCGGAATAATGGATTTATTGGCAAAATACGGCAAACTTAGACGCGAAAGCTGGGCTGTGCTCGTTTTCGTATTCGGTTTGGCGACCTATGCCGATACCGAGCTGGACAAACAGTTTTTATCTGCAGTTAAAGAAGGCGACCTTCGTAAGGTAGAATTACTTCTGAACCAAGGCGCCACAGTGGACGCAAAGGATGATGACGGCCGCACAGCGATCATGCTCGCAGAAGGTGAGGACGTAGTCGAGTTTCTCATCAAACATGGAGCCAATATCAACGCCCAAGATGTGGATGGGAATTCCGTATTATTCTATCGTCTGCTTCCTATCTTAAAAGTAAAAATTCCGGATATGGATGATCTGGCCGAGGCAAAACGACTGATAGAGTCCGGCGCTTTGGTGGAATACACTGCTCGAAAGGGTGAGGACCAAAAACCGGTTTCCCTTCTCAACATGGCGATTCGGAACCAAAGCCTTGTTTTAGTGAAATTTTTGATAGAGAACGGTGCTAACCCAAATCACGATCCGGGCGGAATCGAAGAATATCCACTCTTCTTAGCAGTGGGAGGCGCTTCTTCTCCTTCTAATTTAGCGATTGTAGAATATTTGTTGGCGAACGGTTCCAAAGCAGTGTTCACTAGCAGATTAAAAGACGCCCACACTCCTAATGGGAGTTACCAGATCGGTGCAAGAAACGCATTTCATTACGCTACAGAACCGAAACAAACTGATCTCAAAATTTTGGATGTTTTAGCTAAGGCCGGAACAAACCTAAATCATAGAGACGCAGAAGGTAAAACTCCTCTTATGGAAGCCATCCAGAGAAAAAATATTTCTGCTGCTCAGAAATTGATCCAGCTAGGATCTGATCTTACACTTGCGGATAACCAAGGTAAGACGGCACTAGATCTGGCAAAAGAATATCATCTGGATGAAATAGAACGGATTTTGGCCGAAAAACTTTCCTCTAAGACACAATAATTCAAAATCTTCTTAGTATACAGTTTTTAGAGTATACCTAACAGACATTTCGGTATAGGATTCTTTTTTCTAAAAACCTTTAACAATTGTAAGGTTGTCATGTAGATTCGTCGTCATATCAACGTTATATAGGCGAAAATTTCTTTCATGATCGTTCCATGCGAAGACACACTTGATTCTCATCCAGAAAAGCCAAATCCTAAAGCTAAAGAAAAAGCTTTAGGCCAATTTTTCACGCCTTCTGCCTTAGTGGGACCGATGTTGGAATGGGTTTCAGATACTAAAGCTGTTTTAGAAGGAAAAAAGATCAAAGTTTTGGATCCTGGAATGGGAGAAGGAATTTTTTTCCAAGAGTTTCTGGATCGTTTTCCTGAACTGGATAGCGAGTTCCATGGTTGGGAGATCGATCCGATCTTGCATGAGAAGTGTATACAAAACCTAGAGAGATCCGGTTTATCCAAAAATCGTTTTCATTTGGTGTTAGGGGACTTTCTACAAAACGAAAAGAAAGAATACTACGATATCATACTATGCAATCCTCCTTATCTTCGACTCAGCCATTCTAAACATGGAAAAAAATTGATCCGTCAATTCGCAGAGGACATCAAAGAGGAGATTCCTGGGACAGCAAATCTGTATGTCTTCTTTCTTCTCCGTATACTAAGGCTTTTAGAGCCGGGAGGACGGGCGTCCATACTTGTGCCTTACGAATTCTTGAACGCTGGATACGGAGTTCCGATAAAAAAAGCGATCATTCAATCAGGATATCTTCGTCGTATACTTATCCTAGATTCTTCCTGGTCCTTATTTACGGGAGCTGTGACTTCCTCCTGTATACTATTCTTGGAAAATTCAAGAACAAACGAAGAAGGTTTTCTTTGGTCTAGGACCTCATCCTTCATTAAAGGAGAAAGTATAGAACTTTCAGAGATTGTCTGGAGAAAAATCCGTCCCGATGCCGAAGCAAAGTGGACAAGATTATTGAGCGAGGACTCGGAACCGATACAAAACATAAAAAATGATGATAAAAATTCACCTAACAATAATTATGTGACTATGCCCGAAGATATTCGTCAAGGATGGGTCCCTATTAAGGAATTCGGAAGTTTTAGGAGAGGAATTGCAACTGGGGACAACGGATACTTTCTTTTATCCGAAAAAGACGCTTCGAACTTATCCATTCCTCGCAATTATCTTAGATCTTCTATTCCGAAAGCTCAATACGCACTGTCTCCATTTTTTACAGGAGATGATTGGATCACTTTGAAGTCTCAAGGTGCTAAAGTCTGGCTCCTAGACGCAAAAGAAGTCCCGAACAATCAGGAAGGAGAAGGTATAAACAAATATCTGGAAGAAGGAATTAAACGAGGTGTTCCTAAACGTTTTCTTCCTTCCAAAAGAAAACCTTGGCATTCGCAGGAAAATCGAGGACCTTGTCGGATCTTAGCTACTTCTTTTCACAGGGAAGAAGTTCGATTCGTGTTCAACCAAAGCCCTGCAGTCCATTTGACTTGTTTTCATGGATTTTCCGCAAAGCCGGAGTATACTCATTTCGAAGAATATTTATTTGCCTATCTGATTACCCCTCACGTTCGTAAGGAGTTGGAATCTAGAACTAGAGAGTATGCTCAAGGACTACGAAAAGTGGAACCGGGAGATCTGAATTCTCTTCTTGTGCCGGATTTCAGAAAATTAAAAGAAGCGGAGAAGGAGAAGATAGGAAAATTACTCCATAATTATAGGAATATGATCCGACCTTGGACTCCTGGCCGTAGACAAAAAGGGGAAAAGGGGATCAGAAACCCGGAAGAAGAAGCGATACTCAAGAGTATTGAGACGGAATTTCTAACCGGGTTATAAGATTAACTACTTTAGATTTTTATAAAGTTTATCCAAAAGCCGGACTAGATCCTTTTTTTCCGGCTCGGTAAAACCTTTATAAAGACCTGCAAGCAAAGAGCGAGAGATCCCAAGCATCACAGGACGAATAGAGTAGGCCTTGCGAGTAAGTTGCAGATTGACTACCCTTTGGTCCTGAGTGTCTCTGACCCTTTCCACATAACCGAGATCTTGCAGTTTATCCACAAGCGCTGTCAGAGTGGACTTATCCCTGTCTATCATCCGAGCGATGTCTTGCATCGGAACCCGTTTGGACATTGCAAGGGCGAATAAAATATCCGCATGGGTAGTGGTCAATTGCCCTAAACCTTTGTCTTTCAGTTCCGAATTCAGACGTCTATGGAATTCGTCCCTGATCCTAGAAATCAGATAAATGATCGTACGAGGATTCATTTTAGAATACCTTGCCGATTAGGCGAATTGGTAGAGATAGATCACTTCGCCGATAGCTGCAGGTTTTGCTGCGCCTTCTACTTCGAAGCTGAGTTTTAAGGTCATTCTTGCGGTACCTCTTAGATCCTTCAGTTCTACTAGTTCTGCTCTAAGTTTGAGCTTGGAACCCACCTTAACAGGATCTAAAAAGCGGAGTTTTTCCATTCCGTAGTTGATCCCCATTTTGATATTTCGTAGTTCTAAGATCTGGCTCAACAGGTAAGGAGCCATGGAAAGTGTAAGATAACCGTGAGCGATAGTTGTCCCGAATGGTGATTCTTTGGCAGCTCTTGCCGGATCCGTATGGATCCATTGGTGGTCGAGGGTAGCATTTGCAAATGTATCGATTTGTGCCTGGGTGATTTCATGAGCGTCAGATACGCCTAGTTCTTTTCCTTCGTATGCTTGTAATTCTGCGAAGCTGGAGAGTACGAGTTTAGCCATATGATTTTGTCCCTGTATCTATATATCCAAAACCTTAAAGCCTTAAATAGTTTTGTCACCAACTTTTTAGGAAAAACCAGAACGACTGTTCTGTTCGTGAGCCAAAGTTTTCAGGCGGAGGCGCAAAGTCGTCGAGAGGAATTGGCACGCAGAGGCGCAAAGACGCAGAGTTTTGTATAGGGTTACTTTAACAATATTTTTCCGTGACCCTTGTGTCCTTCTCCGCGGCTTCGTGGCTCTGCGTGAGAAAAAACTGCATCTCTCTTACCTAATCTTTACTTTAGAAAAATTTAAAGTTCTTTACTGAGAATTAGAACACTCGTTCTGTTTTTCTCGAAAAAACTCTGCGTGATCTTTGTGTCTCTAACAACGGTATTGAAAAGCGTTCTCAGCTCGAAAAAAGGAAAATTGTAAAATTAGAAAATGATAGAATCCGGTCTTCCGAGCTGTTGGAAAGCCCCCGTTCGGGATTTTAGATTGACATAGGCGAGTAATCGAGTTTGATAGAAGTTAGATATGGGAAGTTCGCCGGACCATCTAGGCCCCCTGCTGATTCAATTCCTCCTGGGAGTAGGATTCTCCGCTCTCATACTCGGACTCGCTTTTCTACTAAACCCCAAAAAAAGATCCAAACCTCACGATACTTTTGAGTGCGGGGTACCGTATTACGGGGATGCAAAGGGATTGTTTAATATCAAGTTTTACCTAGTCGCAGTTCTGTTCATCCTTTTCGATATAGAGGCGATCTTCCTTTTTCCATATGCCGTGAATTTAAAATCATTCAAAGAGGCTGGGTTGGGTAATTTTCTCTTAATAGAGATGTTTGTTTTTATCTTCACACTTGTGGTTGGATTGTATTATATTCGGAAGAAGGGGGCCTTAGAATGGGATTAAACGAACAACTTGCTCAACCCGGATCGTCTTACGGAGATTCCTTCCAGATTGCGACCGTAGATTCGGTTATCAATTGGGGAAGAAGTTACTCCTTATGGCCTTATCCATTCGCGACTGCATGTTGCGGGATCGAATACATGAGTACCTCTTGCGCAGATTATGATATCGCCAGGTTCGGAGCGGAAAGGCCTTCTTTTTCTCCAAGACAAGCGGATATGATCCTAGTTCTCGGGACCATCACTTACAAAATGGCTCCGGTTCTTCGTGAAATTTACGACCAATTAGCCGAACCAAAGTTTGTGATCAGCTATGGAGCTTGCGCTTCTTCTGGTGGAATGTTCCACGCATACTCTGTTTTACAGGGAATCGACAGGATACTTCCTGTGGATCTATATGTTCCGGGCTGTCCTCCTAGGCCCGAAGCTCTTTTGGATGCAGTAATCAAACTTCAGGAAAAAGTAAAAACCCAAGGGTTAGAAGCCAGAAGACAGGAAGTAATGGATAAGATCCGGGAAATGAACGAAAGAAACAAACCCCTGGTCGTCCAATGAAAGAAACAATCCAGAGTTTCCTAAAAGACAAGTTCTCTCATTTTATCTCCAAGGAAGAAGAAATACTCACTAATCTTCCTACATTCTTTCTAAAGCCGGAAGGTATTGTTCCCGTTCTTTCCGCTTTAAAAACGGCACCCGGGATCGAGCTCAATTATCTAAACGATCTGACTGCGATCGATTGGTTGGGCAAAAAAACTCCAAGATTCGAAGTCTGCTATCTTCTCCGCTCCGGAAATAAATCCTCCACAAAAGTACAGTTCCGCGTAGCTTTGGAAGAAGACGAAGAAGTTCCGAGCATCATAAACATCTTCAAAGGTGCTAACTGGCCGGAGAGAGAAGTTTACGATCTATTCGGCATCCGTTTTACAGGGCATCCTAGAATGGATCGTCTTATCATGCCTGATAATTTCCAAGGTCATCCATTAAGAAAAGATTATCCTTTAGAAGGTTTCGGTCAGGATTATCTGGTAGAGGACCTTCTCACCATCCACTTAAAAGAAGATATGGAGGCTTAAGTTATGACGGCGATGTACGAAAAGACCGCGGAACATTTTAGCCTCAAACAGAAAAAACTCCCAGAAGGACATCTACTTGTGAACCTGGGACCTTCTCACCCTTCTACTCATGGGATCTTGCAGAATGTGATCCAACTAGATGGAGAAAGAGTGGTGGATGCGGAATCTGTGATCGGATACGTTCATCGCAGTTTCGAAAAATTAGGAGAACGTTATACTTATAATCAGTTCCTAGTCTGCACAGACAGGATGAACTATGTATCCACTCCACTCAATAATATCGGATGGATCCTCGCTGTAGAAAAAATGCTCCAGATAGAAGTTCCGGACAAGGTGACTTACGTTAGGATGATCGTTTCCGAACTTTCCCGAGTCATGGATCATATTATCTGCAACGGTATCTTAGGTGTGGACCTGGGCGCATTCTCCGGGATGTTGCACTTATTCCACCACAGAGAGAATATTTACCAGGTCCTGGAAAAACTTACCGGTGCAAGACTTACCACAACCTTTTGTAGAGTAGGCGGTCTCGAAAAAGATATTTATCCCGAATTCGAAAAGGATGTAAAGACTATCATCAAAGGTCTTCGTCCTGCGATCGAAGAGTTTCAGTCGTTACTCGTAAATAATAGGATCTTCATGGATAGAACGGAAGGTGTGGGAGGGATCTCTGCAGAAAATGCGATCTCTTACGGTTATTCCGGTCCTAACTTGAGAGCGGCAGGAGTCCCATGGGATATTCGTAAGGACGATCCTTATATGTTCTATGATAAGGTGGATTTTGATATACCTGTAGGGGAAGACGGATCCGTTCTCCATAGGACTCTTGTGCGTATGGAAGAGATGAGACAATCTCTTCGTATCGTGGAGCAGCTCATCAACGGTCTTCCAACTGGAGCTCACCATGCGGATATCCCTCATATTTACCTTCCTGAAAAGAGTAAAGTTTATAAGAATATGGAAGAGTTGATCTACCATTTCAAATTGATCATGCACGGGATCAAGGTGCCTAAGGGAGAATATTATATGGCGACCGAGGCGGCTAACGGTGAACTCGGGTTCTATATCGTTTCTGAAGGAGAGAAGTCTCCTTGGAGAGTGCATGTGCGCAGGCCTTGTTTCTGGTTTTATCAATCCTTCCCGGAATTAGTAAAAGGTTCACTTCTTGCGGATACGGTCGCTACCATGAGTTCTATGAATGTGATCGCAGGGGAGTTGGACTGCTAATGAGTTACCAATTCTCTTCCGAATCAGTTTCAAGATTAGACAAACTATTAGAGATGTTCCCGGATAAAAGAAGCGTGATCCTTCCAGGGTTGTACCTCCTACAAAAAGAACAAGGGTTCGTAGACAGAGAAGGTATGGAAGCTCTTGCGGAGAAGATAGGTTCTCCTATCTCTCTTGCTCAAGTCTATGGAGTCGCGACATTCTATACCTTATACAACAAAAAGCCTGTGGGTAAGTATCATATCCAGATTTGCGGAACTTCTTCTTGTTATATGCGAGGGAATGATAAATTAGAAAAACATATCTGCTCTCGTTTGGGAATTGAACTCGGAGAAACCACTCCTGATAAAAAATTCACTTTAGAAGAAGTGGAATGTCTGGGGGCCTGCGGATACGCTCCTATGGTCCAGATCAACGATGCATATTATGAAAATCTAACGTTCGAAAAAATGGATGAGATCCTAAAGGATTTAACCTAAGGGGAAACGTTATGGCAGAAATGAAGATTCTCACTAAATTTATAGACGATCCCCGTTCTAACGAATTGGAATTTTACGAATCTGTCCACGGTTACGACGGGATGAAAAAAGCCCTCGCCATGGCACCGGAAGAAATCATAGAGACCGTCAAAAAATCAGGTTTAAGAGGACGAGGGGGAGCAGGTTTCCCTACAGGACTCAAATGGTCCTTTATTCCAAAAGATATCCCAAAACCGAAATATCTCATTTGCAATGCGGACGAGGGAGAACCCGGAACATTCAAAGATCGTAAACTAATAGAGAACCTTCCCCACCAGATCATCGAGGGAATGGTGATCGGCGCGAAAGCAATCGGCGCAAACAAAGGATTCTTTTATATCCGCGGAGAGTTCAATAAGGGAATCGATTCCATGCAGAAGGCAATCGACGAGGCCTATACAAAAGGATATCTGGGTAAAAACATCCTAGGCAGCGGATTCGATTTCGATCTGGTACTCTATGCGGGAGCAGGCGCTTATATTTGCGGAGAAGAGACTGCACTCATCAATTCTTTGGAAGGTCGTAGGGGCCATCCTAGATTAAAACCTCCATTCCCTGCTGTTTCCGGTCTATATCGTTGTCCTACAGTAGTAAATAACGTGGAAACTTTCTCCACCGTTCCCCATATTTTGGACAAGGGCGCGGATTGGTATTCCAAGATCGGGACTGAAAAATCCCCTGGCACCCGTTTATTCTCCGTCTCCGGTCATGTAAAAAGACCCGGCGTATACGAAATTGAATTAGGAACTCCTTTATTAGAATTAGTGAATGATCTTTGCGGTGGAATGCTCGACGATGTTCCTTTGAAAGCGGTGATCCCAGGCGGTTCTTCCGTTCCGATCCTAACTGCGGAAGAATGTAAAACTGCAAATATGGATTTCGAATCCATGGCGGCTCATAAAACCATGCTTGGTTCCGGAGCGGTGATCGTAATCGGAGAAGGTACTGACTTGGTGGAAACCACATATCGATTTGCAAGATTCTACGCGCATGAATCCTGCGGACAATGTACTCCATGTAGAGAAGGTACTCACTGGGTAAGAGACCTTCTGCATAAGATCAGAGAAGGTGAGGGAACGAGCGCCGACTTAGAACTTATTCTTTCCTTAGCTCGAAATATGGAAGGTGGAACAACCATTTGTCCTCTTTCTGATGCGTGTGTGGGGGCGGTCCGACCAACTATCTTAAAATTCAAACATGAATTCGAAGCCAGATTAAAAGATAGAGCGGGTAAAGAAGAACAAATTCCTACTGGAACCGGGGCCTAAACCATGGATTGGAATATTGTCCTACTCTGGTTATTGAAAAGTGCGCTTTTTTTCTTGGTGTTTATCACTGCATGCGCTTACTATACATTAGCAGAACGTAAAGTAGCTGGATTCATCCAGGACAGGAAAGGTCCGAACCGCGCGGGTCCTCTTGGTTTATTACAACCTTTGGCGGACGGGATCAAGTTCTTAACCAAAGAAGAGATCTTTCCTCAGAATGTGAACAAGGTCATGTATTTGATCGCTCCTGCGATCTCTATGACCTGCGCCATCATGGCTTGGGCCGTAGTCCCTTTGGGCGGGACAATTATGTTACCTGAATGGCTGGCAAAACAGATCGGTTCTCCGTATTTGGATCTTCAGATAGCGAATCCTGATACAGGGATCTTGTTTTTGTTTGCTATTTCCAGTCTCTCAGTCTACGGGATCATCTTAGCAGGTTGGTCCAGTAATAATAAATATTCTTTGATCGGCGGGATCCGGGCCACGGCTCAGATGATCAGTTACGAGTTACCTTTAGGTCTTTCTGTAGCGTCTATCGTGATCTTAACTGGATCTTTAAAACTCACCGACATCAACGATGCCCAGATCGGCCTTTGGAATATTTTCAAACTTCCGGGGTTTATCGCATTTTCTGTTTTCGTAGTGGCTATGTTTGCGGAAACAAATCGACTTCCTTTCGATTTGGCCGAAGCTGAATCCGAATTAGTGGTAGGGTTCCATACTGAATACGGTGCATTTAAATTTGCGTTATTCTTCATTGCGGAATATATGAATATGATCACAATGAGTTGTGTGGTCACCATTCTATTCTTCGGAGGATACCATCTTCCTTTCGGTTGGTTGAGCGGCTCTATCTGGCAGGCTTGGGCGGGACTCGGGTTCTTTATTCTTAAAGTCCTATTCTTCGCGTTTTTATTTATGTGGGTGAGATGGACCCTGCCTAGATTCAGATACGATCAGTTGATGACGATCGGTTGGAAAAAAATGATCCCTTGGGCCGTCGCGAATATTCTGATCGCGAGCCTTTACGTTGGTTTGGACGGTTTCTGGAAATGGTAGGAATATTCGAGAATCCGGGGCTTCTGCTCTTTTTTATATTCGGTGGGGTGTTGGTTGCCGGTGCCTTAGGTGTTGTTTTTCATCCGAATCCGATCAGTTCTGCGGTTTTACTAGTGCTTTCCTTTTTCGCGTTAGCCGGAATTTATGCGGTATTAGGCTCCGTTTTCGTGGCCACAATGCAAGTTTTGGTCTATGCGGGCGCCATTATGGTGCTTGTGGTTTTCGTTTTGATGCTTCTTTCTTTGCATGACGAAGGGATCACTAAACTTTGGAATCATCCGATCAAAAAAGTTCTGGTTCTTTCCGTGGTTGTATTACTTGGAGTCGTGCTGATTCATTCCGTGAGAGAAGGTATTCCGAATACGGACGCTTCTCCTAAAGGATATTCTGAATCAGGTTCTTACCAATATACATTATCCGAATCGGAAGAAGGTAAGGCGAACGTAGTCGCAGAGGGGAATACTGCAGTAGTAGGAAGTTCCATGTTCTTGGATTATCTTCTTCCTTTTGAAATAGTCTCCATATTACTTTTGGCTGCCGTACTTGGCGCAGTTATATTAGGAAAAAAGAATTTAGGCAAAAAAACAGAAGAAGGGGAGCCATGAATCCGGGAATTCTGAAACCAACTCTCGCGGGAATCCCCGCGGAATATTTACTGATCCTTGCTTGTATCATTTTTTCCATCGGAGTCGCAGGTGTTTTATTCAGAAGAAGTGCCGTGGTTATCTTCATGAGTATTGAACTCATGTTGAACTCCGTAAATTTGGTATTTGTCGTTTTTTCGAAATCGCTTCATCAGGTTCAGGGAGAAGTGGTTGTTTTTTTTGTGATGGCAATCGCAGCAGTCGAAGCGGCAATAGGCTTGGCCTTAGTGGTCGCAATTCACAGAAAGAAAAAGACAAGTTTCGTAGACGAAATGAATTTAATGAAATGGTAATGCGATGAGTTGGGAAATCCTCATACCGATCCTAGTTTTTTCTCCGCTTCTCGGCTCCGTATTAAACGCGTTATTCGGAAGATTTTGGAAGGGGTTCTCCGGTCCTATCGGGACCTTGTTGTCTTTTGTATCCTTTGGAGCGAGCGTATTCGCCTATCTCCAATTCCATCCTTTGGAAAGACAAGACGCTCAAATAGTAACCTTATTCAATTGGGTAGAAGTAGGGAATTTTAAAGTGGATCTTGCTTACCAAGTGGACCAACTTTCCCTTTTTATGGCCCTGATCATCACGGGGATCGGGAGTTTGATCCATTTGTATTCCATCGGATACATGAAAGGAAATCAGGGGATCGGCAGATTTTTTTCCTATCTGAACCTATTCGTATTCTTCATGCTCCATCTGGTTTTAGCGGAAAATCTAGTGGTCCTGTTTTTCGGTTGGGAAGGTGTAGGGCTTTGTTCTTATCTTCTGATCGGTTTCGATACTCATAAAGAGAATGCGGCCCAGGCAAGTATCAAAGCTTTTGTTACCAATAGGATCGCTGACTTGGCGATGATCGGTGGGATAGCGCTTACCTATTGGTTAGCCGGTTCCGTTTCCTTTATTACAATTTCTGAATCTTTGCCTCAGGCAAAGTTCATGTTGAACGCACTTCCTTTCGTAGCGATCTGTTTCTTTATCGGAGCAATGGGTAAATCCGCTCAGTTCCCGTTCCATGTTTGGTTGCCGGATGCGATGGCCGGACCAACTCCGGTTTCCGCGTTGATCCACGCAGCGACAATGGTGACAGCGGGGCTTTTCCTGATCGCGAGATTGAATTTTATTTTTATCTTAGTTCCTAAAGTAGGTTTTTGGATCGTTTGTATCGGAACATTTACCGCATTCTTTGCTGCAACCATTGGCGTTTATCAAAACGATATCAAAAAGGTTTTAGCGTATTCTACCGTTTCTCAACTCGGTTACATGTTCGTCGCGATGGGAACGGGTGCTTATGTGGCGGGGCTTTTTCATTTACTGACACACGCGTTCTTTAAGGCACTTCTTTTCTTGGGTTCCGGTTCCGTGATCCATGGATTGTCGGATGAGCAGGATCTGAGAAGAATGGGTGGCTTAAAGTCCCAGATGAAGATCACCTGGTGGACTTTTCTTTTAGGAACCTTGGCGATCGTAGGAGCTCCCCCATTCAGCGGATTTTTCTCTAAGGACCTGATCTTAGAAAAGGCTTTCTATTTTCATCCGGTTTTCTTCGGGATGGGGATTGCTACCGCATTCTTGACTACTTTCTACATGTTCCGCCTAACGTTCTTGGCGTTTACAGGCAAGTCCAGGGTTTCGAATCATGTGCATCCCCATGAATCTCCTTGGACCATGACCCTACCATTGGTGATCTTGGCATTGGGCGCTGCATTCTCAGGTTATTTGTTAGTCCCTGAATCTTTAGGAGGAGGGATAGATTTCTTAGAGAAATATTTCTCTCCTGTTTTTGCAAAAGGATTACTGTATTATTCTCAGCAAAGAGGAGCTGTAGAAGTCCATCATTTAAGTCATGAGTTGGAACTCCTACTAGCTGGACTTTCTTTAGGGGCGATATTGCTTGGAGTGGGGATCTATTGGTTCTTTTTTGGTAAAAAGGAGAAGCTACCTTTAGATGAATCCTCTTACACAGGTTGGAGAATTCTTCCTGCAAACAAGTATTTCATAGATGAAATTTTTAGAACCGTTTTGATCGGACCGATCTCCGCTTTGTCGGAATTCTTATCCGAAGTTGTCGAAAAACGTTTGATAGATAGAGTTTTGACGGGTACCGGAAAATTTTCGGGAGGAATCTCCTCATTACTGCGTAGGATCCAGACTGGAACCGTAGTAGATTATGCTTTTCTAATTGTCTTAGGGACCGTTTTGATCTTGTCCGTATTCTTATGGAGGGGAATCTAAGTGCCCCAATATTATTTAAGTATTCTATTATTTTTGCCCGTTTTAGGGATCCCTTTCTTATTTCTTTCTAAAAACGAAAAGTGGATCCGCGCTTGGTCTTCGATCGTGACTCTTGGGGTTTTCGCGATGACCGTTCCTCTCTTTTTGGAATTCCTAAAAGGGGATAGCGGTTTTCAATTTACCCATCGTATCTGGAACTTTCTGGAATTACAATTCGGCGGATTAGATTATCATATAGCAATAGACGGTTTTTCCTTATTGCTTGTCGCGATGTCCGCGCTCCTATTCTTTCTTTCTGCTTTATCCGCTTTTTCTAATGTAAAACAAAGGATCAGAGAATTCTTTATACTTCTTCTTTTAGTGGAAACAGGGGTAATCGGAGTATTTCTTTCGGTTAACCTGGTCCAATTTTACGTTTTCTGGGAATGGATGGTCTTACCTTTCACCTTGATGGTAGGCATTTGGGGAGAAAAGGGAAGGATCAAGGCCGCAATGAAGTATCTGGTATTCTCATTTACCGGATCCGTTTTTATGCTCGCGAGTATTTTGGTATTATATCATTACACTCACACATTCGATTTGGAAGAATTGGCTGTGGTCTCCCTGAATTCTATTCCCGGGAATATTAGGTTTTGGTTATTCGTCGGTTTTAGTTTCGCGTTTGCGATCAAGGTCCCATTATTCCCTTTCCATACTTGGATGCCTGATGTTCACGAAGAGGCTCCGACTGTCGGTTCAGTGGACTTGGCGGGTATTCTTTTAAAGATCGGTTTATTTGCATATATTAGAGTGGCTATTCCACTTTTTCCTCAGGTATTTTTAGAATACCGTAATCTACTGACTGCCCTTGCTGTAGCCGGGATCGTCTATGGAGCTCTGGTCGCTTTAACTCAGAAAAACAGCAAACGTTTGGTTGCATTTTCTTCCCTTTCGCATATGGGATTCTGTATTTTAGGGATTTTAACTCTAACGGAAGAAGGTGTTGCCGGTGGAATGCTCCAAATGGTGAATCATGGATTTACATCCGGACTTCTTTTCTTTATATTAGGATTTCTGCATGAAAGAACGGGAACAAACGAATTAAAAGACTATTCGGGGCTTGCTAAATCCGCTCCTTTTTTAGCGGTAACAATCGGTCTGGCAACGTTTGCAAGCGCAGGGCTTCCCGGTACGAACGGATTCGTGGGAGAATTTTTAGTTCTTATAGGAACTTTCAAGTATAGCCTTCTTTACGGATTTTTAGCGGGGACCGCTGTAATTTTTGCGGCAGGATATATGTTATACTTTGCTCGAAACTTACTTTTCGGTGAGCCGAATTCTTTATCTTCGGGTTTGAGTCCTTTGAATTTACGAGAGAAGTTTATAATCTCAATAGTTGCTGGAATTATAATAATAACCGGTATTTTTCCGAACGTTCTACTAACCTACTTGAAGCCGAGTGCAAGGGTGGTATTAAACGTGACCTCTAAACAAGCGATTCAAGAAAGGGCCTTTTTGGAACAAGAAGGTACTTTGAAAAATACCAAGAAGAAATTTATAAATTATAGGACCTTGGGTGCAGAGCCTCCTATTTATGAAGATAGGATCAGTTCCGGAAGAGGAGCAGGGATCCCAGGTAAAAAGACGGTATCCCAAGAGGCGGAAGAATGAATTTAATTCCAAATTCCAACGATCTAATTTCTATACTTCCGATCCTAGTCCTTTCCGGTGGAGGGATCTTATTACTTGGATTACAGTTCTTTTTCCATGGATTCGAATTTAGGATCGTAAGATTTACTTCCGGTCTGGTTTTGATCGCGGCATTCTTTTCATTGTTTGTTTCTCAATCAAACCCCGGACCTGGATCATATTTTTCAGGGCATTATGAGATTTCGACTTTCGGATTTTGGTTCGGGGCGTTGTATTTGGTAGCCACATTCTGCACAGTTCTTGCGTCTCCGAGAGTATTAGAACAGCATAATATGGAATTCCCCGAGTTCTATCCTCTTCTACTCTTTTCGGTAGTCGGAATGCTCCTAATGACTTCTGGAGCCGACACGGTGACTATCTTCGTCGGCTTGGAATTAATGTCGGTATGCTTGTATGTTTTGGTAGGAATGGCGAGAAGCGATGTGTATTCCTTAGAAGCCAGCCTGAAATATTTTCTTTTAGGAAGTTTTTCCACAGGATTTTTCCTATTTGGAATGGCGTTCTTGTTCGGAGGATCAGGTACAACTCATCTACAAGACTCCCTAAAACCTTTAGTGAGTTCCGGATTCGATTCTAATTTCACAAAGATCGGATTGTTACTTTTATTAACCGGGATCTCATTCAAGATCGCGTTATTCCCATATCATTCTTGGACACCTGATGCTTACGAGGGAGCACTTACTCCGGTTACTGGATTTATGGCTACCGCTTCTAAGTCCGCTTCTATGGGATTATTGCTAGTAGTTTTTTCAAAACTTCCGGCTTCCAATTCCGGTGGGGAGTGGACCTGGGTGATGGGAATTTTAGCGTTCATGTCCATGACTTACGGTAACTTTGTCGCTTTAAAGCAGACAAGTTTGAAAAGAGTTTTAGCATATTCCTCTATCGCTCATGCCGGGTACGTCGTAGCAGGAATTGCGTTAGGTGGAAAGGAAGAAGCTCTATTCTATCTGATCGTATATTCTTTTATGAGTTTGGGTGCATTTGCCATTCTTTCTTTCTTAGAAGAAGGTAATCGCCACGTAACGTATGAGTCTATTGCAGGACTCGCAAAATCAAGACCTTGGACTAGCTTTGCTTTGTTCATCTTCTTTTTATCTTTAGCCGGAATTCCTCCTTTGGGCGGGTTCTGGGCAAAACTATTCCTATTCCAAAGAATTGCGGAAGGAACGGATCAGATCTCCAGATGGTTACTCATCGGAGGGATTGCAAACTCCGCGTTGGCATTGTACTATTATGTTAAAGTGGGAATACTCGCGTATATGAGTTCAGAAGAAGGAGAAATTTCCAAATTACATCCTCCTAAAGCAAGTTATGGAGTTATATTCGTATCCGTGATTTCTTTGGCGGCGGTATTGGTAGGATGGTATTTTATCCAACCTAAGGATTTGAATAGTTTGAAATTCGCAAACAAATCCGCAGAATTACAAAAGTAAGATGTCCAGTTTCAAAAAAGTTCTCTCTTCTATTAAAGAATATTTTGAACCTATTCCTAAGTTTGATGGAGAAAACGCGAATTTTAGGGAGGCAATCTATCTTTACTCTAAAAATCGTTCTGAAAAAAATTTAGAAAAACTTTCCGCAGAACTTACTAAGGCTTACTTTTTGATCCCTCATGCAGGCGCAGAAGCTGCGGCAAAAAAGGCAAAACCTAAAAAGAAAGCAGCTGCTAAAAAAAAGAAGAAAACTTCTCCAAAAAAAGGACCCGAACCTATTGTATTATTATATGTAAGCGATGAACGAGGTAGGGTCTTTCTACCTGCATTCTCCCATCCGTCTGAATCATTCCGTTATTTTAAAAAGGAGACTCCACTCGTTCCTATCACAGCGAAAGAATTATGGGCTTTAGGTCTACAGAACAAGGGGGTTTCCGGGGTAGCCATAGATCCGGGCTCTACGTTATGGTTGCTCTCCAGAGAACATTTGGAATTGTTGCAAAAAGAAAAATAACCCTCTCCTTTTCGAACGCAATCCAATGTATTCTTCTTTTCGAATATATCCTTTTTACTTTCTTCCTTTATTCGTCCTCTTTGCGAACTGTATCATTGTTTCTAGATCGGAACTTTATTCTCCTTCTACCTTAAATGAGGGAAAGGTATTAAAACATTATAAAAAAGTTTCCATTAAAGTGATTTATATCCCTGAAAAGGACGATCATGCTTATAACCTGGAAGAGGAAGAACAGAAGAATAGGGAAGAAACTTGGACAGAACTTTTGGTTTCCGCCTATGAGGATTCAGGATTATTCCGAGAAGTGAGTACTTCTTCGGACGGAGATCTGAAAGTCCAAATTAAGATAGTGGAGTCTCAAGCGGAAGATAGGGGAATAGAATACGCATTTTCCAAGGGTTGGGGTTTTCGACCATACAGAGAAGAAGGCTCGTTTGCTATGAGCACGGATTTTTACAATTCTAAAGGAGAACTTTTAGGTTCAGTAGACTTAACGGAAACGTATGACTACTATTATCAGGTTCTCTTTATATTCCTTGCTCCCTTCTATTCTCCAGGAGGAGAATACGAAAGATTGGGACGTTTTATGGGGTTAAAAACTTTAGATAGGGCATTGTCTAAAGAAATTTTTATCCCCAAAAAATAATCTCTAAAAATTTTCTGAAATAATTTACCCAGATCCCAAACAAGATTAAATTGCTCGCCGCAAATATGGCCAATCTGTGAATAACGTTGTTATAGGTGAGATGGATTAGGCTATGTACGCTCCTAAATCCCACATAGATCCAAGATAATTGAAAATTTAACGGATCGTTAGAATTTGTTAGATACTGTATTAGGCAGATCAAATAGAACAATAATGGCATTTCCAATAAGTTCATATAGTTTCGGTTCGCGATAGTTACCCATTGGGGAACATTTTTGGATTCTCCAAACTTAAAATCGTCCGGGATTACTTTTCCATTAAAGCCTGCATAAAAACGTCGGATTGGGATTTGTAGTAATACGAAAAAAGTCAGTAGAGCTAACGCTCCGATCGGAAGAAGCCAATATTCTTTTTGCATTTATGGACCTTTTGATCGAAAAGAATTTTATATGAAATAGTTTTGCTTTTTTATCGGCAAGCAAAAGACGATAAATCTCATACGGTTTTCTTTTTCATTGACTCGTGGCGTTTCTTTGGTAAGTTAAATGCCCTTTCAATTCGTCTCTTACTTATAAAAAATGCGGGAATCACTCGAAAAGGCAGTTTATCGACAGGTACAATCCGATTGGGAAACCTTCCAATTTATCCAAACCGAAGGAATCGATGGAGTTTGGGCCTTGGATCTTTCGGATCAAACTCGATTTTGGATCAATCCCAAATTAAGATCCGTGCTTGGATTTCCCGAACAGGACCAAGATCTTGCTCCCCTTTCTTGGAAAGATATCTTTTCAAAAAACGATTACAAATTGATCGGTCTCCAGCTAGAAAAGGGTCCGGAATCTGCGACTCTTCCTGTCCGTTACAAAACTCTTTTTGGTTCAGAGGTAGAGACTGATACCAAACTTAAGATTTGGAAAGATCCAAACGGAAATCGTATATGTATCGGAGCGATCAAGATCGCAAAAGGATCGGAGTTACATTCCATGAAACTGGAATTGGATTTTCTATCCTTGATCAACGCTTTGCCGGATATGATCGGTTATTGGGATTCTAATCTGATCAATAGGCTTGCGAACGATGCATATCAAAATTGGTTCGGAATAGAGGCCAAAAAGATAGTCGGCTCGCACATGAAAGCCGTTCTGGGTGACGAGTTATTTAAATTAAATTTTCCTTATATTCAAGGGGTTTTGAAAGGTGAAACTCAATTATTTGAGAGAAAAATTCCTGCGCCCGACGGAGAAAGTTTTAGATATTCTTTGGCAAAATACATACCTGATTTTAGGAACGGGGAAGTAGTCGGTTTTTCCGTCATAGTGAGCGATATTTCAGAGCTTAAGAATGCGGAGACAGAAAATCTAAAACTGGCCCGAATCGTAGAAGCTTCCGACGACGCGATCATCGGGAAAAATCTAGATGGTACGATTAACTCTTGGAATCGAGGAGCAGAAAAGTTATTCGGCTACAGCTCAGATGAGATCTTAGGTTCTAATTTTGATCGATTGGTATCGAAAGAATCTAAGAATTCGGAATCCAAAATAAATCATAAAGTAATCTCCGAAAAAGAGACGGCTAATTTCGAATCGGTACGCAAGTCCAAGGGCGGCCATTCAATCGAAATGTCCATCACACTCTCGCCAATGTTCGATTCAGAAGGAAAGATTATCGGTTCTGCGGAAATCGCAAGAGATATCAGCGAAAGAAAAAGAATGGAGAGTTCGTTCAGGAGCGCTTTTGAATATTCAGCGATCGGAATGGCTATCCTGGATCCCGATGGAAAATGGATCCAGGTAAACGGGAATTTGATCAAACTGCTAGGGTATGATTGGGAAGAATTATCCAAACTCACTTTCACGGATATTACATATCCGGAGGATATCGGAAAGGACATACAGTTGCTCAAGGAAACCTTGGAAGGAAAACGATCCGGATATCATTTAGAAAAACGGTATATTAAGAAAAATGGAGAGATTATTTGGATACTTCTCTCTGTTGCCTTGGTGCGCGATGCCGACGGACTCCCCAATCATTTTATCTCACAGATCATGGATATCGATGAGATCAAAAAAACCGAAGGTCAATTGCGTCATGCCAAGGAACTTTTGGAACAAACGAATAAAATGGTTAAGATCGGCGCATGGGATATGGATCTTAAAACCGATCATCAAAACTGGTCTGGCGTAACGAAAGAGATGTTCGAGGTTCCTGCCGATTTTGAGCCGGATAGTAAAGGTGCATTAAGATTTGTTAAAGAAGGTGAGAGCCGAAATAAGATTAAAGAATTGATAGGAAGACTCAAGACAATGGGCGAACCATACGATCTTGAGATTCAAATCGTTACTGCGAAAGGGAAAGAGCTCTGGGTTAGGACCGTAGGAAACGCGGAATTTGAGAATGGAGAATGCGTCCGGATCTACGGTGCATTTTATGATATTGATAAAAGGAAAAAAGCGGAAATAGAACTATTCAGGGAAAAATCCAGATTATCCGCCTTTGTTGAGCACGCTCCTGCTGCGGTTGCTATGTTCGATACAGAGATCAAATATATCGCAGTAAGCGAAAGATGGTTATCAGAATATCATTTGTCCGGAAAAAATATCATCGGCCTTTCCCATTACGAAGTATTCAGGAATATTTCCGAAGAATGGAGGAACATACACAGAAGATGTTTATCCGGGGAAGTTCTAAAAAATGAAGAAGATATATGGAGGCCCGAGGGTTGGGAACATGATCAGTATCTTCGTTGGGAAGTAAGGCCTTGGTACCAGCTCGACGGTTCCATCGGTGGGATCATGATGTTCACTCAAGACATCACTGAAAGTTGTCTTCAGAGGGAAGAATTGAAAAAAGCTAAACTAGCTGCGGAACAAGCAAATAGAGCTAAGTCGGACTTCCTTGCGAATATGAGCCATGAGATCAGGACTCCATTGAACGGGATCATAGGATTCTCCGATCTTCTACTACGGACGTCTATGGATTCTACTCAGCATCAATATATGATGACCGTATTCCAGTCCGCAGAGTCGTTACTTGATATTATAAATGATATATTGGATTTTTCTAAGATAGAAGCAGGCAAGCTGGAACTGTCTTATGAAAAGACCAATCTTTTGGAACTTTGTGGCCAGATACTCAGCACGATTAAGTTTCAAGCACAGAAGAAAGGAATAGAAGTTATAGTAAATGTTGCCTGGGATGTGCCTAGGTTCGTAAAAGCGGACAGTGTAAGGCTTAGACAAATCATAGTGAATTTAGTTAGCAACTCCGTGAAATTTACTAAAGAAGGTGAAATAGAATTTAAGATCGAACTCATCAATGTTATTTCCAAAACGGAGGGCAAATTTAGATTTTCAGTAAGAGATACTGGGATCGGTATTGCGCCTGATGCAAGAGATAAGATATTCGAAGCGTTCACCCAAGGCGATGTTTCTACGACTCGTAAGTTTGGAGGTACAGGATTAGGACTCACTATCTCTAATAAACTTTTGTCGATGATGGGCAGTTCGCTTCAACTTAAGAGCGAATTGGGGAAAGGAAGTACATTTTATTTCGATTTAAAACTGAATATTTCAGAAATCGTTGGAGAAGACTGGATCAGGCTTCGTTCGATCAAAAAGATTTTAGTCGCAGATAAAAATCAAGAAAACATAAAATTAGTCGGAGAAATACTGTCTTTGCAAAATATTCCGGCTGACTTCTTCGAGAATGGAGAGGACGTGCTTCGCACTTTATCTAGCGGAAATAAATATGATATTATACTTATGGATTCTGAAATGCCAGAATGTTTGAAGCTGGTCCGAAAAATAAGAGAAGATATAAAGATCAAAAGTGAGGACCAGTCTATTATTTTGATGGTAAATCAGGAAGAAGCAGAATCTTTTATGGAGAAATACAGAAGAATGGGAATCCAGGAAGTAATTTCCAAACCGCTCCATATGCAGAAACTATTCAATATTCTCGCTAAAAATCAGATCTTAAGGGAACCTTTCGTGTTTCCTCTAGATCGAAGAAGCCTGGAAGGAATTCCTAATAAAGAAAAAACCGCAACTGTCTTAATTGCAGAAGATAATTCCGTAAATATGATGCTTGCAAAAAGTATCGTTAAAAAGATTCTCCCCAAGGCAAATTGTATTGAAGCTCGGACTGGAAGAGAAGCGGTCGATATGTATCGAGAAATGTATCCTGATTTGATCTTCATGGATATTCAAATGCCCGAGATGAACGGATACGAGGCAACAAAGGCAATCCGTGCATTGGAAAAAAATGGGCGTAGGGTCCCAATCGTTGCAGTGACCGCCGGTATTGTCGCAGGTGAAAGAGAAAGATGTATGGAAGCTGGAATGGATGATTATATTAGCAAGCCAGCTGTCAAAGCTGATTTTTCCAGGATTATCTTTCGTTGGATGAATTGATTGTCCCTAAAAGATCCTGATCATTTTCCAATAGGTCCAAGATCTTAAGATCCATTCCATAGGACCTAAAGAAAAAGTTCTTTTCCAAACTAAAGAGAATGTTCCGAAAAAAATCCAAATAGGAACGGTTAATAGTAAAACAATATAACTGCCGATCTGATCGAAATAACCTAGTCCCCAGCCGCAAAAGATCCAGGTACAGACCAAGGATTCGCCTAAATAACAAGTTAAAGAGAGTTTTCCCATTGTCTCAAACCAGATTCGATCCGTATAACTTTTTCCAGAATTGTAATAATTTCCGAGCAAATACACATAACAGAATGTGAGCGCCGGCGCGCTGAAAGTATCCGAGATCGCATAGAGAATTTTTAAAGATATACTTTGGTTTTCCGGAAGAACATGACGAGAATGTAATGTATACAATAGATTTCCTAAAATCCCGAATATTAACGCCCAGGGAAAAACCCTTTTGAATCCGGGCCTTATCTTTTCCCAATCCGTAAAAAGCGAATTTTTAGCCGCATAAAAACCTAGGCAGAACATAGAGAACACCGTCGGCCATTGGTAAAATACCAAAAAAGGAGCGGAAAGAATCGTATCCTTTGTCCTTTGCATGTTGCTTTCCCAGAAGCCGCCCAAATATGCCTTTCTACTTTCTTCCAATAAACGGGGAAGACTTGCCTCTAATTGAGATTTCAATTCTCCTTCCGCCATACTCATTCCTATTCTGCAAAACATGGCGATTACCAAACAAAATAGAGAAAGCCTTAATAGCCAGGACGAGGATTTGTTTCTCAAAAACCAAAGCAAGGCGCCCAAGATCGAATAGGAAAGTAGAATGTCTCCTATGAATAGGAAGATTCCGTGCAGAAATCCTAATATTCCTAAACCTAATATTCTTCTGAAATATCGGGATTTTGAATCCGTTTCAGTATTATTCTCTAACTGGATAAAGAATCCGTAACCGAATAAAAAAGAGAACAACACGTAAAACTTTGATTCAAAGAAGAAAGCTACAATCCAAGAACCTATGGAATCCAATAGGGTGGAATTTTCTCCAAAAGAGGCGACCAGATACATCGGTTTGGAAAAATAAGGAAGATTTACTGCGAGTATACCTAACAGCGCAAATCCTCTTAAGAAGTCGATGAATCCGATCCTGTTCTTCATATTCTTTTTTTAATGTTCCGGTTTCCAGTTCCAGGTGAACGCAAGTAGGATTATAGCCAAGATTGCAGAGAGAAATATTATGGATATAGAATATTCCCAGCGAAACCAAGGGAAAGAACTCATCCATCCTAAACCTTTGGAGAGTGCGGTTCTTCCTAAATAACCGAATAGTCCGATAAATCCAGCAGCTGTCCCTACAGCCTTTTTCGAGGTGAAGTCCAATCCGGCTACCCCCAATAACATGACAGGAGGATAAATAAAAAATCCGACCACGCCGAATAGGGTAAGATCCGCCCACAAGTATCCGGATGGGATTAGTAATATTCCGAATAATGCGAATAAGATGGGAAACATACAGACTAAACTGACTAATCCTCTTTTTCCTCCCACCTTGTCGGAATACCAACCGACAAGCAATGTGGAACCTATTCCTGCAAATTCATAGATCAGGGTGCTGACTCCTCCATTTTCTAAACTCGCTCCTTTAGCGAATTTTAGATAAGAAGGTCCCCAATCGGTGAGACTGTACCTTACGACATAAACGAAAAAATTCGCTATGGCAAAAACCCAGATATACTTATTTAAAAGCACCAAATCTATAAAAATTTCCTTAAAGCTAAGTTCTCTCTCAGATTCGGAAACTTTTGCAGAGTCGGTTTCCGTTCCGGTATACTCTTCAATGGAGGGAAGTCCAACAGATTGAGGGGTATCTAATAATCTAAAATACAAATAGATCGCAGTTAAGAACGAAAGTGCAGCAGGGATATAAAATGCGTTTCTCCATCCGAACCAGGAAGCGCTATAAGCTGCAATCACTCCGACCAATCCGCCTCCCACGTTATGCGCGATATTCCAGACTGCGAATTTTTCTCCTCTTTCCTTAACGGAAAACCAGTGACCTAAGGATCTTCCGCAAGGAGGCCAGCCCATCCCCTGGAATAAGCCGTTCAATCCCCATAAAATCAAATGTGTTTGATAATCGGAAGAAGCTCCGAAACATATATTACAAATTCCTGTTAGAATAAGACCTAAAGGCATGAAGATCTTAGGATTACTTCTATCCGACAGGGCTCCCATTAGGAATTTCCCGATCCCGTAAGAGATAGCGGTGATAGCTAAAATATTTCCGATCTGTTCTTGGGAATAAGAGAGCGCTTGGCCGATTTCCTTGGAGACTACCGGAAAATTGTTCCGCACGGTATAAAAAACCGAATATCCTAAGAATGTGGCTTCTAAAATTCTCCAGCGAAACTTTGGATAAAGGGAACTGATCTCCGATTCGGAGCGTAATGGTTTTGGGGGGCTAGGTAGAATCCAGGACAATAGACCTTTTCTCATCGATCGGGAAGAATGATCGTATCTACATTAAGCACAAGTAGAATTTGATCAAAAATGTCTAAATCCGGATTCTTTGGGAGAGTAAGGTTTTCCTTCGTAAGAGTATTTTACCTGAGGAAATTCGCCTTTTTCCAAAGCGAAAACAGTCCCGATCTTACGAATAGATATCCCCTCCCAAAAAGGAGGTAATTCTTCCGGAGATAAAAATACGAGTTCTAATTCTTCGCCTGAAGTTAAAACTCCTTCTATCCCGATCGCTTCTTTTACTCCGTTCTCGAAAGGGAGTTTATCCAGATCTAACTCTATCTTAACGCCGGAGGATTTAGCTAATTTGAATACATCTTGTTTGAGTCCGTCTGTCAGATCCATTCCCGCATGTATTTTGTTTTTTGAATATAAGGAACGACTTAAGTTTAGCCTGGATTTAGGTCTTAAATGTCTATCTAGGGCGATTTTTTTGACTTCCGGTGAAAGGGAAATATGGGCGCCTTCTAATATTTTATAACCTAGAAGGGAAGCTCCTATATGACCGCTTAAATATACATTATCTCCCGGCTTGCCCCCCTTTCTGTCTACAGGATAGCTTGATTTTCCTAATAGAGTTAAAGTTAAGTTCAACTCCTGCGTTCTATATGTATCTCCTCCACACAGTTCTATTTCATATGAGTTTAAGGCTTTCTTAAATGAATCGATAAACGGCTCTAAAAATTCTTTTCGATTGCAGGAAGGGGAAAGTCCGAAATTGAAAAACGCCTTTTGGGGTGTTCCGTTAGCCGCCGCTATATCCGATACGTTAACTTCCACCAACTTGTTTGCTAAATCTTCGGGACGACTCCAGTCCAAACGGAAATGAGTTCCTTCTGCTATCGTATCCGTAGTGATTAAGTTGCCTTCTTTGTCCGAATAACAGTCGTTTTCCTGTTCTTTGCCGGGAGGATATAAGGAGGAGATGAGTTCTTCTTCGTTCAAGTGCTTTCCTATATCTAAAAATCTTGACTTTGTTTTATTTCAACCCTAGTATAAGTCCATGAAATCACGTATAAATTCTTTTTATCAATCCGCACTGATTTTTTCAGTATTCTCCCTTGCGGGAAGTTTGCAATTCAATTCGTTATCCGCTGAAACTTCTTGCAAATATTCCGTGAGCCAAGACGCAACCGCTTTGGAATGGAAAGCTTTTAAGTTCACTGAAAAAACCGGAGTAGGTGGCAAGTTTGCTAAAGTAACTATTTCTGGATCGAAATCTACAGCTAATGTTCCGGACGCTTTAAAAGGATTAAAATTCTCCATCGATCCGATGGACTTGGACAGTGGAAACGCGGAAAGAGATCCTAAGATCAAGGGTGCATTTTTCGGAAATTTAAAGAAGAGCGGAAAGATACAAGGATCAGTATCTTCCGCGAAATTAGAAGCGGATGGTAAGTCGGGAACAGGGGTGGTAAAACTTGTTTGGAATGGAGTAAGTAAAGATGTTCCTTTACAGTTTACTTTAGCCGGAGATGTTTTAGAAGCAAAAGGTTCTTTGGATGTAAATAATTGGAATGCAAGTAAGGCTTTGGCTGCGTTGAACGCGGTTTGTAACGATCTACATAAGGGTAAAGACGGTAAATCCGTGCTTTGGCCGGATGTGGAGATCACTATCAAATCTACTTTAAAGAAAGATTGTAAATAAGATTGAAAAGCGGGGAGAATCAATTTGCCCCGCGTATTATAAATATAGAATGTATTCAGCCGCCCCCGGAAGTAGGGACGTAACAAAGACAAAGAACTTTTAGCATATTAGAGCAAGAATAAATGTTCGTGCTAAACCAGCTTGCCTGGTTCTTAACTACTGTACTTCCTGTGGCGCCCAAAGTAGAAAGGCTACCGTCATCTTCTCCGTTGGAACAAGTATCTGCTGCGGCACCACCATTCCCATCTCCAAAACTCCAATAGGTTTGATTCCCTAAACCTGCGGCTTCTAAGGTAACTTCAAGATCTAGAAAGAATAAGTTAGAATAATCTTGCGCGATAATCGTTCCGAAAGGTCCTCGGATAGGAACTCCTGTCGTTGGTAGGTCCGCATAAAGCACATTAAGCGAGGAAGCAGAAACGAGTGGGGTGGAAACTAAGGGAGCGTATTTGGAACATTTAGTATCTATAATATTCGAAAAAATACGTTGTTGACCACATATGAAGTTTAAGCTGCTATCTAAGGTTCCCGGACCCAGAACGGTTAATTTTCCGCTGTAGCTTGTATTTGTGGCATACATATAAATCCCATCGGGAGCTGAAACTAATAGACTCATTAGAGTTGCTTTAGGACTACAACTTCTATCCTGGTCCGAACAGGTTTTGTCGGAAATGCAACCATTGGACAAAATATAGATAACTAAAATAGGAAGAATGCGAAGTTCCATCCAGCCAAAGGTAGGATTGAGTTAATTCGCATGCAAGAAATTATATCTTTTCTTTTAAGTTAAACTCCGCCCTCGGAGGACATTCCCTTAGATTATTAATAGCAAAGACAAATGATCGGATGGGACTCCGAGCAGGCCGGAGCTCCCGATAATAGCCAGACGTTAGTAGCGTCCGTTGGGGATCCAACTCCTCCTGTGGCTCCTGTGTCTGTTCCGTTAATACAATTGTCTGCGGAATTATAAACCCCTCCCGAATTGGAGAATGTCCAGAACGGTTGTGAAGTGACACCTGCTTGTTCCATGGTCATGAATAGTGAGGAAAATATATTTGCCCATGAGCTCGCAAGGATACCTCCTCTTGCTCCCCTTACCGGATAAGAAGTGTTATTCGGAATACTATAGAGCGAGGTAAAATTATAAAGGGCATTTGTGGAAGTTGAAACTACAGGAAGAACATTCATACAACTTGTATTAATGATTGATGCAAATATACGATTGTCAGTGCAAATATTATGAAGACTATTTTCGAAAGTGGATCCATAGGCAGCTAAATTGCCCTGGTAACTGGTTTGAGTTGCATATAAATATATCCCTTGAGGAGCGGAGATCAAAGAATAAATCTGTTCTTGTATGCTGCAATTTTTGTCCTGATCGGAGCAAACTTTCGAACTCATACATGCGTTTGAGGAAAGAATTAGAAAGAAAAGAGATAGCTGAATAAAAAATTTCACCGCACGATTAAAAACCATACAGTTCAGTTTTGCAAGAAATTTACTTAGAAAAACTTCCAACAAAAACATTCTTTATGCAGGAAGTATATTTTAGAGAAGATAAAATTTCCGGATCTTTTGTTACTTAAGGTTATAGAAGTAGAATTTAATAACAGAAACAAAGGATTTTTCTATATTGATCGCAAGTCGCGAAAGTGGGACCTACCCAAGCATTATCCTGACGGGTGGGGCTTCCGATTTCCCCGGTATCGCCACTTACGTTAGAAATACCATCGAGGCAACTGGCCGAATAACCTCCACCAGGAGAGGTAAAACTCCAGAATTCCTCGTTCGTGATCCCGGAATTACTTAAGGAAGAAACATCAGGTCCTATCGCTATTAGCCAGTTAAAACTTCTAGAAACGATATTTCCTTTCGTTCCTCTAATTATAAAATTATCTCCATCGAATGCGGGGAAATTTACGGGATATTGATCGATAGACATTAGATCACTCGAAACTCCCGGAAGAATGTTGGCGCAAGAAGATATGATCGGTGCAAAGATCCGATCCTTTACGCAGAGATTCATAAGGCTATCGAATAAGGTAGGTCCGTAATTGGCTAAATTTCCTTGGTAAGCATCTAAAGAGGAATAAATATAGATCCCGGGAGGCGGAGCGATATACGAATATACAATTTCGGTAAAGCTACAGGCTCTATCTTCTTTAGAACATATATTTTCTTTAGCACATGCACTTAATGAAAAAAAGGCTAAAAGAAGAATAGGAGCGGTCAATTTCACAGTCATATACGGATTCACTTTATTTTTTACGCAAGTAGTTTCTCTGTGGAATGATCAATATTAATATATCATTTCTATCGGAACATTTTAATAAGAAAAAATCCGTAGCTTTCGGTATTCCCATTATCATAATTGACTCCATTTATCATAAATGAGCTTTCCTTTCGCACCTCTTAATGGCAGAGTCCCGTTTAGAGAAAAATCCGGCCTCATAGCATATATTCATCAAGCTCCGCTGGAGATTCGGACCGTGAACAGTTAAATTACCTTGGAATACTGTCGGGTAGAGTAGAGATAAATTCCTTCGGGAACGATTGCAGAGGAAAATAGAAGTTCGCTTACATTGCAAGTCTTGTCATGATCGGAACAGGTCTTGTCGCTCAAACAATTGTAATATAGAGAAGAGCACAAAGAAATAATGAGGATCAAATGGTGACTTCGCATAATACAACACTCCCTAGAGGGCTATACAAAGCTCAAGGAATTTCTAATCCCACTTGACTAATTTGTCAGAAAGTTTTTTATTCTGCCAAGATGCGCCCAAATCTTAAAGTCCGTTCTACGATATTTTTCCTGTTGGCAATGTTCCTGACACCGAGCCTTTTATTTGCCGATCAGACCATTCTTCTCCGCAAAGGAGGCAAGCTAACAGGTAATGTAGTAGGCCAGAATGAGAAGACGATCACTGTTCAATCCGAATCGGGCAAACAGACCATCAACAAAAGAGATATATTAAAAATTATTTATAAAGATATCACAAAAGAAGAAGAGAACCGTATTCGTAAAGAAGAGGAAAAAAAGGTCCAGGAAAACCCTCAAGTAGTGGAGGAGCCTGTCCAGATCATTCCACCTCCCACTTCTACGGCTTCGACAGAGCCGGGCAGAAACAGATGGAGTGCAGTATGGCGTTCTGCGATCCTCCCAGGTTGGGGACAATGGTATACTGATAATAAATCAGAAGCTAAGATTACAGGCGGTGCGTTCATCGCTAGCTTGGCATACGCGGGTTATTCCAGATCCGAAGCGGAATCCGCAAAGAGCAAATATGATGATGCAGTCTCCAAAAGTAGCACCACCGGCTCTTATATTTACGGAGGTGGAGTTGCGAACTTCTACCTTCTCACCGTGGTTCCTGGAGCAAGAGCGGATTACGAAAGTTCCGTCCAGGCCTATAATACTTCTGTGTATGTGTTGGGCGGGGTGTATTTGGCTCAATTGGTCCGTACGTATTTCCTGGGAAAATCTTGGGAGCAGGGCGCTTCTGCCAATCCTGTAGCCTGGACAGTGGTGCCTAAGCCTGATTGGTCTGCTGCTCGGATCGGATGGGGTGCAGAAGCAAGTTTTAGCCTTGGTTTTTAGTAATTTTGTTCGTATTTCCTTGACCCCTTAGGCCGGTACGCGAAATTGGCCAATACAGGACATACCCATGCCAATCGTATCTAAACCGCATAGAACTCCTTCCTTAAAAAAGGAACAAGCTAATAAAGCTTGGTACGTAGTCGACGCTGAAGGCAAAACCTTAGGTCGTCTCGCTTCGGAGATCGCAACCAGACTCCGCGGTAAACATAAACCTACTTTTACTCCTAACGTTGATTGTGGAGATAATATCATTGTTATCAATGCTGCTAAGGTAGCTGTGACCGGAAATAAAGAGACTCAAAAAGAATATTTCCATCACTCTCGTTATCCGGGTGGTATGACAGCTACTACTCTCCAAAACATGAGAGTGAAACAACCTGAAAAAATCCTGTATGAAGCAGTAAAAGGTATGCTTCCTAAAAGCAAACTCGGTGCTGAGATGTTGACTCATTTCAGAATTTTCCCAGGAACCGAGCATAATCTCGGCGCTCAAAAGCCGATCAAACTGGAACTCTAGGAGATATTAGAATATGGCAAGCGCCAAGGAAATCTGGGCAGTAGGTCGTCGTAAGAATGCGATCGCTCGTGTTAAATTAAAAGAAGGTTCCGGTAAAATTGTAATCAATGATAAAGATTACAAAGATTATCTGCAAAACAGCCGTTCTAATATTAAAGAAGCTTTGACTGCTTTAACTCTGATGAACGTTTCCGAAAAGTTTGATCTTAAGGTAAACGTTTCCGGAGGAGGGATCATCGGACAAGTCGGAGCGATCCGCCACGCACTTGCAAGAGTGATCTGCCGTTATAATCCCGAGTTCAGACCGACTGTCAAAAAAGAAGGCCTTCTGACTCGTGACCCACGTATGGTGGAACGCAAGAAATACGGTCTACACAAAGCACGTAGAGGAACTCAGTTCTCTAAACGTTAATTTACGCTTTTTAGATCTATTTTTGGGAATGCCTGAAGTTCTTGCCAGCAAGACCTCGGGCATTTTCTGTTTTTAGGGGTATCATGAATTTTAAAAAAGTTTCCGAAGTCCGTAAGATCTTTTTGGATTATTTTAAGGAGAAGGGCCATACAGTAGTTCCTTCCTCTTCTTTGTTGCCTGCGGGAGATCCTACTCTTCTATTCACTACTGCGGGAATGGTCCAGTTCAAACCTTTATTCACCGGTGCAGTGGAACTTCCTTATACGAGAGCGACTTCCGCTCAAAAATGTTTGAGAACCACCGACCTGGAGAATGTAGGTAAAACAGAAAGGCACTGTACATTCTTCGAAATGCTCGGGAACTTTAGCTTCGGCGATTATTTTAAAGAAGAAGCTATCGAATATGCTCTGGATTGTTCCGTAAACTATCTTGGGTTTCCTAAAGAAAAGATCTGGATTACAGTATTCGAAAATGATGATGAAGCTGAGAAGATCTGGATCTCCAAAGGAATCCCGAAAGAAAGGATCACCCGCTTAGGTAAAAAAGATAATTTCTGGGGACCCGCCGGAGATAGTGGAGCCTGTGGCCCTTGTTCGGAGTTGTATCTAGACAGAGGACCTGAAAAGGGGTTTCCGGATTGCGGAGTCAAATACGAGTGTAAGCCCGGTTGCGATTGCGATCGTTTTTTAGAATTTTGGAATATAGTATTCAACCAATTCAACCAAGATACGGAAGGAAATTTACATCCACTCAAACAGACCGGCATAGATACGGGTTCCGGATTAGAAAGAGTGGCTCTATTGCTGCAAGGAGTGGACTCAGTTTACGATACCGATGAGCTCCGTCGCATTATTACGGAAGTAGAAAAAATTTCGGGGAAAACCTATAACGAATCCACTAAAATCCCTTTCCGAGTGATTACTGACCATATTCGTTCCGTATTATTCACTGTTTCCGACGGGATCTATCCGGACAGAACAGGAAGAGGATACGTTATTCGCCGTTTGATCCGTAGGGCTGTATTATTCGCAAGGAAATTGGATCTAAAAGAACCTTTCTTATATAAATTGGCGAAATCTGTATGCGATATATATAAAGAAAGATATCCGGATTTAGAAAAACATATCTCCTCAGTCGAAAGAACGCTTCTTGCAGAAGAAGAATTATTCCTCAAAACCTTGGAGATCGGTTTGGAGAAGATAGAAGTTCTTGTTTCCAAAACCAAATCGGAAGGTTCCAGTACATTCTCCGGAAAAGATAGTTTCTTACTTTATGGAACTTACGGTTTTCCGGCTGAGATGACAGAGGAGATCGTGGCCGAGCACGGACTTTCTTTCGACAGAAAAGGTTTCGAAGAGGAACTCGAGAAGGACAGACAATCTTCTCGCGAGACTTGGAAGGCAAATAAGGTTTCCTTATTCACCGGGATCAAAACGGATAAGACCCAATTTTTGGGTTACGATGTTTTGGAAGCGGAATCGGATCTTAAATTTATATTCTCTGATAATAAACAAACTTCCACTCTCAAAGAGGGTGAGTCGGGAGTATTGGTGTTTTCTTCCAGTCCATTTTATCCGGAAGGTGGTGGACAGGTTGGAGACGTAGGATTCATCAGAAAAGACGGTTCAGTCTTTAAGGTTTTAGATACCCAAAAAGAGAACGATATCATTCTTCATATCGGAACCGTTCTTTCTGGAAATTTTGCAGTAGGAGACAAGGCCAAGTTGGAAGTGGAGAAGGAAAGAAGAGAAAGACTCAAATTCCATCACTCCGGAACTCACTTATTGAACGGCGCTCTACGCACTTTACTCGGAAATCATGTGCTTCAAAAAGGGTCTATTGTTTCTCCGGAATATCTTCGCTTCGATTTCTCTCATCCGAGTCCTTTAAGTTTAGAAGAAATTCGTAATATAGAATCCTGGGTGAACGATAGCATCGTTCGTCATATACCGGTCGATACCAAAGTGCTTCCAATAGAAGAAGCAAAAAAGACCGGAGCAGTTGCTGCCTTCGATGAAAAATACGGAGACAGTGTGAGAGTTCTCCAAATGGGGGACCGCTCTTTGGAGTTCTGTGGCGGGACTCACGTGGGTAATACGGGCGATATAGGATACTTCTTCATTAAAAAAGAATCCAGCCCGGGTGCAGGAAATAGAAGAATAGAGGCGGTTGCAGGCCCGTTGGTCGTGGAAACCTTCCAGAACAGATTTGCAGAATTAACGGAAGCCGTCCAAAATTTAAATCTTAAGATCAAAGACGAGTTAGGAGCGGAAGGTGCTTCCCTTTCTATCAAAACAATAATCCCGGGACCGGACGAGATTAGATCTTTGTTTGCATCCAAGGGTGCCGACGCTGTCGTTTCTCTTAGAGATCTTTCTGAAAAGCTATCCGTTGAATTGGAAGAGGCTCAATCCAAGTTCTTAAAAGAGAAGAAGAATCAGGAATCCAGAGACTTTGAGAATAATCCGGAAGTAATCTCGAAAGTATTCGAAAATTCTAAAGTAGTAGGGTCTGTTAAAATTGTTTCCGCGATCTTTGAGTCCAAGGATGCAAAGGCGTTAAAAGGACTTTCGGATAATATCAAGGTAAGAGAAAAAGAGATAGTGGCAATTCTCGCCAGCAAGAATGCGGAAGACGCGAGTATAGTAATCACTTGCTCTTCTTCTTTGGTTGGAAAGATCCACTGCGGGGAACTTGTAAAGATTGCCTGTGAAATTTTGGGCGGAAAGGGTGGCGGAAAACCCGACATGGCCCAAGGCGGTGGAAAAGAAGTTTCCAAAGTGGAAGAAGCGGTTCGATCCGCATTGGAAAAAGCAAGTTCCAGTTTGAACGGAGGAAAATAAGATGAGCGACCCATCGTTTGATGTTGTTTCCGAAATCGATAAACCTGAATTACAAAACGCGGTTACCCAAGCGATCGCGGAGATCAAGAATAGATTCGACTTCAAGGGCTCCAAGTCGGAGATCAAATTGGAAGAAGAAAATCTGATCCTAGTATCCGACAACGAAGCTAAATTGGAAAGTGTAATCGATGTTCTGATCAACAAGATGGCAAAAAGAGGGCTTGGTTTAAAGTCCTTCGATTTTAAATCCAAATTGGAGCCAGCTACCGGCAATACCGTTCGGATGAAAGTGAAAATACGGAACGGTCTTGAAAAGGAACAAACCAAAGAGATCACTAAGATCGTAAAAGATTCCAAATTAAAAGTCATTCCTACCATCATGGGAAATTGTGTTAGGATCCAAGGTAAGAAGAAAGACGATCTTCAGGAGATCATGAGACTCTTGAAGTCCGCAGACCTTCCTTTTGATGTTCAATTCCAAAACTTTAAGGGTTAAGTGACTAAGATCTACATTAATTGAATTTTGGAAAAAACATCCTAAAGCGAAAGTTCCTTTAACAGCCCGGTATGAAGAAGCTAGGAGATCTTTTTGGAATGAGACTAAGGTGATCGGAGAAAGATATAGGTCTGCTGATTTTCTCCCGGGCAACCGAGTCGTATTTAATATTGGCGGGAACAATTATCGTATTATCGTAAAAATAGAATATAGGTTTGGAGGAGTTTTTATCCGATTTGTAGGAACCCATTCCGAATATGATAAGATAGATGCGAAAACAGTTGGGATTTCCGGTGACATTCTGATACAAAAATACCCTACAAAAAGATAATCTGATTTTTATTTTCAAGCGGCTTGACAAAACATTCCGGAACGATAAGGGTCTAATTTACGTATGAAACGTTTTACATTTATAGCAATCATTTCTATTTTTCTGATCTCAGGACTCTCTGCAGAAGAGGAAAATCCGATCAAGTTCAAGATAGAAAAAGCCTCAACTTCCGGTTATCTTTTGAAAGTAGTGTATCCTGAAAATTTCGGGGTCCAAAGAGAGGCTCCGCATCGTATTTTACTCAATCCGGGTTCCGGATTAAAAGTGGTTTCTGCGGATCTAAAACTGAAAGGGAAAACTTCTGCTCGAAAAAAAGAATATTTCGAATCGGTGGAACCGATGCAGTTGAAATTGGAAGGAAAGGGTGAGTTGGAGATCCATGCAAAAATTTTCTACTGCGATTATAACAGGAATATCTGTATCCCTGGAAAGATATTACAAAAAGAAATTATACAATAATTGAATAGGTCCTGATCGGAGAATAAAAAGCGGCTTGAGAGCCGCTTTTTTTATGTTAATTTATTTTAGTAGAGTTTGTAGGAGTTCCCACTACAAGCTCGGCAATCCGAAAATCCGAATTTATGTGCGGATGTTGCAGTTTATATAAACCGATCCTTTAAAAGAGATCTTTATTGAGCAATGAGCGCAGTACTCTCATAGACGCAAATTTCGTCATTTTTTTATCTCTATTTTCAGATCAGGCTGAGAAACATGAAATAGATAATATGTTTTTCCATTAATCGGTTTGGAAACTTTTACGATCTTACCTTTAGAATCTACTAGTTCTTTCAAGAATTTGCGGTCCGTAGGGCGGAATGAGTCTCCCTTCTCCGCTATAAAAAGATTCAAGGCCCTTTTTTTGGCTAGATCTAATGCCTCGTTCTCGTTGCTATCCAAGGAAGACACTACGACTTGGTAAGTGGAAGAGCTGATAAAACCTTCGGTTGCTTTTACGAATTGGTCGTCTTCGGTCGGAGCGGATTCTTCCACTACATTTTTGGGAGTTTCTTTTTTTGGTTCTTCCGTTTGAGGTGTTTTACATACGGAGATGAGAGAAACGATCAATAATGCGAAAATCGTTTTTGTATGCATAGCGTTAGATTCCTTTGTTATGGAATTATTTTAGATTCTAAGGTTCGCTTAAGTAAATCCGCATCCACAACCCTAAAAACGAAAGTGCAGCTCTTAGGGTCGCTATAATCTTCTCTATATAAGAACAGTTTATCCAAAAGCCAAGCGAAAGAAGCTCGGTAGGTTAAATAATCCGCATTTACGATTTCCGTCTTCTTCTTTTCTTTTTTTTCTTCCGGAGAGTCATCCTCTGCCGGGGTCTGTATATTTTGAGTAGCGATGGAAGCGGCGCCCATTGGGGAATTGGATTTGGTGCGGACCGCTTGAGGTGGTCCGGGAAGGGGCTCATACTTTGGAACTGTAGTATTGACTCCGACCCCTATCCAAGTTTTTCTTTCTTCCGAGATCTGAGCTAAGAGCAAGTTCACCGACATCTCGTCCCTTTTGCGGATCGCTCTTGCCTTACAATCTTCTCTCAATGCTAATAACGGTTTTTCTTGATTTGGGACAGGAACTGTCACAACAATTTGGAAATAATCGTGAGAGATAAAACCGGAGTCGTTTAGATTATCCCAAACCTTTCTTCTGTATTCGGGATCTGCAGGTTCGCAATACCCTAAAAAAAATGTCAGGAATAAGACCGACAAAACCCGCAGCATAGTTCCTAGTTTAAAGCTCCCCTCTACAAAAACCAGCGGGATTTTTTCCCGGTATCTTCTGGACAGCATAACTTTTAAGGGAAATCTTGTTGGTTATGTGGGAATATCTTTCCAAGTCCGTCATTTCTCGTTTCAACTTTTTGTTTTTCACTTTTTGCATTCTTATAAACTTCGAAGCCTTCGCTAACGAAGACATCTTCTCAGAGATCCGAACCACATTGGAGTCCAGAGTTAAGAAGGTGACTTTGAAGAATGGGATCAGACTTCTCATGATGAAAAGGACCGATTCTCCTACAGTTGCGGTTTATACCAAATTTTTGGTGGGTGCTGCGGACGAAACTCCTGAGATCGCAGGAACTGCTCACCTTTTAGAGCATATGCTTTTTAAAGGCACGAAAAATATCGGGGTCACCGACGCTAAAAAAGAAAAAGTCTATTTGGATCAGATCCGTGTTTGGGGAAAACGTCTGGATTCATATCGATTACAAGAAAGAGAACTCGCCACTAAAGGGGAGCCTGTTCCCGAAAAACTCATTAAAGATAAAAATATTTTAGAGATCAGATTTAAGAATCTACTGGAGCTTCATCGTAAGTTCGTAGTTTCCAACGAAGATTCTTATATTTACGACAAGAACGGCGGCACAGGTTTTAACGCGTATACCACAAACGATGTTACGAATTATCAGATCCTTCTTCCTGCAAATAGATTGGAGATCTGGGCTAAATTGGAATCGGATAGATTAAAAGATCCTATATTAAGAGAATATTATACGGAAAGAGATGTGGTCCTTGAAGAACGTAGGATGAGAGTGGAAAACCAAGGAATGGGGATCTTAAGAGAAAAGTTTTTAGGGGCCGCTTTTCCTAAACATTCTTACGGAATGCCTGTGATCGGTTACGAATCCAATCTTCCTTTTTTGGATATAGATAAAACGGAAGAGTTTTTCAAAAAGAATTATAGACCTCATAAAATGGCGATCGGGATCGTTGGAGATCTTGATTTCGATAAGACCGAAAAATTAGTTCGAAAATATTTCGAAGATATTCCGGATGGACCTTCTCCTAAACTTTCTCTTGAGCCTGAAAGTTTCGACCATGAAACAAGAAGAGTTAGCGTAAAACATTCTTCGGGTCCGATGAAAGTAATGGGTTGGTTGACGCCTGCATCTCCTCATCCTGATAAACCTGTTTTGGAATTGATAGATGCTATATTATCCCAAGGCGAAACCGGAAGATTATATAAAAGATTGGTATTAAG
The DNA here is from genome assembly GCF_000244755.1 of Leptospira licerasiae serovar Varillal str. VAR 010. Lineage (NCBI taxonomy): Bacteria > Pseudomonadati > Spirochaetota > Leptospiria > Leptospirales > Leptospiraceae > Leptospira > Leptospira licerasiae. The sequence goes on from NZ_AHOO02000005.1 coordinate 1,466,707, forward strand.
GGACAAACTTGCGCAGAGAGTGGCTTGTTGGACCGGTGAGCCCGGGGAAAGATATGCGAATCTTTTTGCGATCTATGTGACTAACGTAAGAGGCGCGGACCCGGATAAGATAGAATCCTCTATCTTGGAAGAAATAGATACTCTTAAAAAGGAAGCGGTTACCGAAGAGGAATTAGCGAAGATCAAAAATCAGATCGTTGCGGATTATATCAGAGGTCTAAATAGCAATTCTAAACTTGCGGATGTTCTTACGTATTATGAATTGGTAGCAGGAGATTGGACCGAAATTTTCGACGACTATGCACGTTTGGATCGGGTTACTCCGGAAGATATAATGAGAGTTGCCCAAAAATATTTCACACCCAGGAATTTGACCGTGGGCGACCTGATAAATTCAGACGGAGAGAAAAAATGAACATTCTAAAAAAGTTATATATTTACTCTTTTATCTTCTTGTTCTCTTTTGTTAGCTCCGAGGCTGCTCCTGGCGATTTTGTAAAAGACGTTAAGATCCCCGCTTTAGAATTCAATTTCCCCGAAATTAAGGAGATCGGTCAAGATCCGAATACTAGAATACTTTATTTGGAAAACTCCGAGTTCCCGATCAAAACTCTCGAGATCACATTTTATGCGGGACCCGATTTTTATACGAAAACCTCTTTCGAGTTAGTGGAAATTTTTCCTGAGGCTTGGAAGAAGGGAGGAACAACCTTACATCCCGGAGAAACTTTTGCGGAAGTTTGGGAATCTTACGGTTCTAAACTCAGGGTGGACTCCGATCTGGATACGGTAACTTTAACATTCTCCTGGCTTTCCAGATACGATCAAGAGTCCAAGTCATTGATCTCCGAGTTCCTGAAACAACCTATATTTGGGAAAGAGGCGTTCGAGATCGCAAGATTACAATTGGGCGAACAGATCAAAAGAAGAAACGATAATATAGTAGGACTCGCTTTCAGAAAGGCAAACGAACTTGTCTACCAAGGAAAAGTAAAGGGCAAGGCTCTTTCTCTATCCGCGTTGGAACAATTAAAAGAAGAAGACCTGGAAGAATATTATAAAAACCAATTATTGAGCTCTAGACGTTCCATACTTGTGAGCGGTAAATGGAAAGAGGAAGAGATCCCTCGATTTTTAGGGGATATTTTACCGGCTTTTTCCGGGACACCCGTGTTGGAATCCCAGGGTTCCAGTCCGGAAGAATTGAATAAAAATCTAAAACAAAAAGAGATTAAAAATCTGATCGTGGACAAGGCAAATACACAAAATGTTGTTTTGTTCTTGGGAGTAGGTCCTGCTCACAATGATAAGGATTTTTACGCAGTCCAAGTTTTAAATTATCTTGTAGGTGGAGGAGGTTTTACTTCCTACTTCATGAGCAAGATCCGCTCGGATAAGGGATTGGCTTATTCTTCTTCCAGTCATCCTGTGTTCGAAAAAGATCATTCTGTAATTTATTTTTTCACCCAAACAAAATCCCAAAGCAGTATGGAAGTTTATAATCTTATGGGAGAAATTTTGGGAGATTCTACCTTCTCCAATATAAGTGAAGAGGAATTGAAAAATGCAAAAGAAGCCATTCTAAATAAGTTCATATTCCTATTCACAGACTCCATGGAAATTCTTCGTAACGAAGTCCGGTTTAGAGAACATAAAATGCCTAAGGATTATCTTAAGAACTATAGGGATAAAATCCAGAATGTTTCTCTTGCGGATTTGAGAAGAGTGGGTAAGATATATTTTAGAAGAGATAAACTGACCGCAGTGATCTCCGGCCCGAAATCTTCCGTCTCTTCCGACTTGCCTGGGCAAAAAACAATCGGTCCGGAAGATCCGATCCCATAATGGATTGTAGGTTCGAACATAGAGGTTATTTATTCGAAGGAATTTCAGAGGGAGGAATTCGTACTTCCGTTGTCATGCCTCGTTTAAGTTTGATGTTCGATATAGGACACCAAAATCCGAATCGTATTAATATAGAAAGATTGCTTCTTACCCACGCACATTTGGATCATTCAGCAGGACTTCCTTATTATATCTCTCAAAGATCCTTACGTAAATTAGGGCCTCCTAAAATTTATCTTCCTAAAACTTTAGAAGCGCCTATGAGAGAGATCTTATCTCTATACTCTAAGATAGAGGATTTTCCTTATCTTTACGAAATGAAAGGGTTGGACGAAGGGGAAGAGATAGAGATAGATGCATATCATTTTTTTAAAATATGGAAAACGTTCCATAGAGTGGATTCCCAAGGTTATACGATCTACGAAAGGAAGAAAAAATTAAGATCCGAATTTGCAGGATTAGATCGGAACGAACTTTTAAAGAAGAAGGAAGAAGGGATAGATATCAACGAAGTTCATTCCAAACCTTTGGTCAGTTTTTCAGGAGATACTAAGATAGAATACGTTCTTGCTCATAAGGACGTCGCTGAATCCGAGATCCTATTTTTAGAATGTACTTATATTGATCACGAGCGAAGTATAGAGGATGCCAGAGAATGGGGCCATATACATCTGGATGAGATCTTACACCATATTTCTTCTTTCAAAAATGAAAAAATAGTTCTCATACATTTTTCAAAACGTTATCCTCCTTCGTATATTCGAAAGATATTACATAAAAGGATCTCACCTTCTGAAAGAGATCGGTTCCATCTTTTTCTTCCTGATTGATCTATGACTTCTCAAAACCAAAAACGGAAATACGGGACTTCTATTTATAAGGAAGGATTGGAAGATTGGATCCATTCCGAATTAGTAAAACGCCCTTTTGATTGGTTGGAGGCTCTAGAAAAGAGGGCGTCTCAAGATAAGTTTCCCGTTTTAACTCCTGCCTCCGGGGCGGTGCTTGCATTTTTGGCTTCTTCTTGGGATCCAGACCTAGTCTTAGAATTGGGAACGGGCTATGGGATTTCCTTATTTTGGATCTTATCCGCAGTCAGAAAGGAAACGAAGATCCAAACAGTGGACAGAGAAGCTGATTTTATCGGAGTTGCGAAAGAATTTTTTGCCAAATTAGAACCTAACTCTAATCGAGTGGAATTTACGAACGCAGACTGTTCCGAGATCACAAGAGGATTTTTGGAAACTTCTTCTTCCGGACAGAAAGAACTGATGTTTGTGGACTGCGATAAGATCCGTTATCCGGAAATTTTAGAAATGATCCTGGAAAAGGGTAAAACCAGAAACTTAAGGGTAATTTACGATAATGTACTCTGGCACGGAAGGATTGCTGATCCGGAAAACCAGGCTCCTTCCGACCAAGCAGTGCGTAAATTATGGTCCCTAATCAAAAATGCCAAGATAGAATACACCTTATTCCCTGTCGGTGACGGAATATTATGTTTCGATTTTAGCCAATAAAAAGCTTGTTTGCTCCTTAAGCGTTGTGTTATATTACCGCGAAGGGTCGATCACATGACAAAAATTTCTTTCCCTCGGATCGTCGCGGTTCTTGCGGCATTCTTCTTAATTTCGTACGGCGTAACTGCACAAAATAAACCTACAAATAATGACGGTAAGGGTTCTGCTCTGGCTAACGCGGCCGAAGATCCTAAATACCAGGGAGATTATTTGGAGGAATTCCATTTTGCCAGGACTATAGATTCTACTCAGAACAAGATCAAAGGTGATCTAGGCGCTTTGGAAGTGGTTGTAAAAAATTTCGGATCTCAGGTCCAGAATTCCCAACAGGATTTCGATACCATCTGGAAAAAATACAACGAAGCATATCGATATTCTTTAATGCGCAAATATGTTGTCGCCGGCCGTAAGATGAAAGAAACGGAAGATGAGACAAACAAACTTTACGGAAAATTCTCGGATCTATATAATCAAAAAGTGGATCAACTATTGGGAGAATGTGCGGATGCGATCGTTTCCATTGAGCAAAAGTCCGGACCGGGAGCTGCTGCAAAAGGATATGCCGGAAGAGAAGTTTCCAATAACCAGCATAAACTTCAGATTGCATACTACCAATTCATCCAAGCGGAGAAGATGAGAAGGGACTCCAGATTTAAGGACAGCCTAATGCATCTTAGGATTGCGAAAGAATATGGAATTTCCATCCTAAGCAAATTAAAGACCGAAGAGGAAAGTAAGAATGTCAGGGAGAAATATAAAGTGGATCTGAGCGATAACCGAAATATGGTTTACGCGGAATCCAAACTTTAAAAGTTCTCAGACGCCAAACGCTCGGATTCCTTCCTTGACGTATCATATGGGGATAACAGGCTATGCCTGATATCCCCGGAGAAATAAATTTCCATACGTGATACGAAAAATATTATTTATTCCTTTATTCCTAATTCTTTCATTCTCCGTTTCTTCCCAGGAAACAATGCCAAAAAGAACCTATAATATAGTCATAGATCCCGGCCATGGAGGTCTGGACTTAAAACCTAAGGAAGAACACGGCGACAAATACGATCCTATTTCGAACAAATATCTGGAACCTTATAAGGCCGGAGCTCAAACAAAATCCAGAAGAGAAAGTGAAGTGGTCTTAGCGCTTGCAAAAGAAGTAAAAGAAATTCTGGATCTTACCAAAACTCCGGAAGGTTTCGAAACTTTCAGATCGTACGCAAAAAAATTCACGAACGATACACTTCCTTGGATTAGGATCGATTCCGATCTCACTAGAGAAGAAACGGCAAAGGAAGAGGGTGCCGATCTATCTTCCGACCCGAATGCTTTTTACAGATTGTATGATTATCCGGATAAGAAAACCGGTAAGATCAAACCAGGAAGGATTTCCAGGATCAATGCTGCTCGTCCTTATTTAGTTCTGTCTTTACATTTGAATCCGAGTTGGAAGGGACATCCCGGAGGAATGGCTGCTGTACTTTCTCCTTCTTATAGAACATTCTATTCTTTAAGAAAGATCTCGGAAGGAAAATCTCCCAAGTCTTTTGAAAACGGACCGTGGAGCGAGTGGATGCGTTTTAAAATGGAATGGTCTCGTTTGGAAAATGCAGTCGCGGATGCTTGGATCTATTTTAACGGATACTGGCCGAACAAATCCGGGAAAAAAACGGACCTTTCCAATTTCGAAGGATATCGTCAAAACATGGTGACATGGAAATATGCTGATCCTCCGGGGTGGATCGATAAGGCAGTGTTAGACGGTCCGGGCCCTTATGCTAAAAAACATTCCGAATATTCCGCTAAAGGAAAATTCTGGGATAGAGAAAGAGCGGAACCTGAACTTTGGAGAAGGGAAGACGGTTCCGAAGGTTTCGGAGGAGATAATCATTACGCGGCGGCGGAACTTATGAGATTTCTGCAATATGGTCTTAGGACTTTGCCAAATCAAGAGGAAGAATTGTCCAATCCAGGACCGATCAATAAGCCTTATATTTCCACCTATAGCCTTCCTACTTTTATCAATGCGATTTCCGCCTATTTAGAAATCGGTTATATCGATAAGGAGAAGGACATGAAAATCCTGACCCAAAGAAGAAAGGACACAGCGATCAGTCTTGCGGTAGGCGTTTATTCCTTGTTCCATGGTGTCAAAATTAAATCGGCGGATCTTCCTTACCTTCCTAAAGGAAAGAAGATAGACTGGGCACGTTATGAGAACTTGAAGGAAGGAAATTATTTTAGAGTGGTGAGGGAGGACTGATTTTCTTTCATTGATATTTATCAACGTCCCGAATTTCGCTCTGCCATAAGAATTATGAATGACAAAAATCGATTTTATCCATACATACATTAAACTCATTTTTCAAGTTATTCTCCTTTGATAAAGGAATTCCTAAGGAAAAAATGGATGAAAATCCGTCCATTGATCTAACAAAGCGAAAGTTTCTTCGTATTGTAAATGAACTTCAGGTCGGAATTGGCGGCAATGGATCAGGAAGCGAATCGTCATTGGATGAACGTTGCTACAGCGTTCTTTATTGCTTCCCTTCCAATTCTTATCATTCAAGTTCTTCACTCCTACATATATTTCGAATCTGAGATCCCTCCTTATCTTGTTTTTCATAATATAGCCGAATCATTCAGTATCATCGTATCCATGTCTATTTTCGGAGTCGGGTGGTTTACTTACGCTCAAAGTAAGGATAAACATACCCTATTTTTAGGGACAGCTTGTTTGGGGATCGCATTAATGGATATGATGCACATGCTGGGATATGCCGGCATGCCGGATTTGTTTAGTGCGAATTCTCCCAATAAATCCACTCAGTTTTGGATCATTGTTCGCTTCTTTGCAGCAATTTCATTTTTGGCGAGTGCGTTTATTTCGAATGAGAGCGGCTTATTTAAACGAAGGCGATGGTTGCTTCTTTCGTCGCTCTCCGCATCTGCATTTGCTTTTATTTCGGTTACTTATTACCCGGATCTTCTTCCGGTGACATTTTCCCCCGAGATCGGTTTAACACATTTTAAAAAAGTTTCCGAGTTCGTAATTATTTTTATCCTAATTCTTGCTCTTATCGCTTATTGGTTCAGAATACCCAAGTTCGGTTGGGATCGTACAAAATATTACATTTATGCATTCGTATTCTGTATTTCCAGCGAGCTCGTATTTGCAGTGTACACAACTGTATTTGATATATATAATGTACTTGGCCATGTTTATAAGATTATTTCCTTCTGCCTTATCTACAGAGGCGTTTTTATTTCCTCTATAAATAGTCCTTATCAAAAAGTTTTAGAAACGAACGAAAAATTGTCCAAGTCCTTGGCGGAAAAGGAGAACCTGATCAGGGAGATATATCATCGTTCTAATAACACTATGCAGGTAATCGGCAGTCTGGTCTTTCTGCAAGCGGAAGCGTATCCGGATAGTCCGGAAATTAAGACAATCGCGTATAGGATCCAGGACCGTATTCAGGCGATCTCACTCGTTCATAGATTACTATTTTCCGGTCAGGATCTGTCTTCAGTGTCTATCAAACAGTATATCTACGAGTTATCAAATTACGCTTTGCAGGCTAACGGCAATAGTTCCTGTAAGCTGAATCTTAATTTGGAGATAGAAGATAGGAAACTTCTTTTTGACGCAGTAATTCCTATCGGTCTGATTCTTTCAGAACTTTTGAATAATTCCATTAAATACGCTTTTCCTGAAGTGTCTTCGGGAAATATCTCGATCAACTTTTATGAAGGCCAGGATCAAAGATTTCACTTAACGTATTCTGATGATGGAATTGGAATGAAGGAAAATTACGATTTCAAAAGTGGCAGCTCTCTAGGTATACAACTTGTACAAGGTATCGCTGAAAACCAATTATCCGGAAAGATCCATTTTAAGACAGGTCCGAAATTTCAATGTGAGATCGATTTTCCGATCAATATATATAAGAAGAGGGTATAGTTTTAAATGAACAATATAAACGTACTTCTTGTAGAGGACGAGGCCATTACGGCCATGTTGATCCGAAGGGAACTAAAAAAAATCGGCTGTAATGTAGTAGAACTTGCCACTTCCGGAGAAGATGCGGTCCGAATTGCAAAGGAAGATCGACCTGATTTGATCCTAATGGATATTACGCTTGCTGGAGCGATGGATGGGATAACCGCAGCTTCCGCGATCAAAGGGGATAGGGATATTCCGATCGTTTTTGTCACCGGATACCAGGATAGAGCGACTAGAGAAAGAGCAGCTTTAACAAAACCTTTGGGCTATTTTGTTAAACCTTTACAGATGGATCAGCTGAAGAGCCTGATAGAATCCCATTTTTGATCTCTGTTTATATATTTTTTTCAATACCAAGGCTTACGCTTAATACGGAAACGGATTTATTGAATTGGAATTGAGCCAATTGGATCTCTTTATCGGAAAAGATAGAATGAGAAAGTGCCCAATCCGAAGATCCGCTTCCTCTCATCGATTTTGGAAAGGCATATTCTACGGCCAATTGGATTGCGGAACCGTTTACGGAATAATATCCTAACCCTCCCGCCAGATGATGTTCATTTGTGGTTCCAAGCATCGGATTTAATCCCTGGGGGGTCATCGGAGTTTTAGCGTAACTGTATCCTGCTCTGAACCTAAATCCATATTTCCATTCGTATTCCGCGCCTAACGCGAAACAATATTGATCTCTCCATCTAAAGTTCATCTGCATTACGTTTGATTCGAGCCCTATCGGAGTGGTCAATAAAGGTTGGTCCAATATAAATCTATTCGTGCGAAAACTTTGTGACCAAGGAATAAATTTAACATCAAAGTCGAAGATCCAAGAATTCTTTCTGTAAGAGATCCCAAAGATATGCCTGTCCGGCCAGACCATGTATCTGGAAACTCTAGACCCATTTTTGACGATTGGATCGTCCGCTTCTATTTTCATTTGTCCGTCCATATGCAAAACATTCCGGAGCGTATAAGAGTACGCGATCCGAATATTCGAGGAAAGATCATAAGAAAATCCTAATTTTCCTCCGTAGGAATAAGCTGGATCGCTATTATAGGAGATGCTTCCCGGCAGTTCGACTGTTCTACTTAGATCCAAGTTGGTTTTTTTCATTTCCATGAATGCGTATGCTAGATCAAGACCTATACCTACCGATAGATTTCCAAATCTATATCCGGCGCCTACGGTCAACTTAGTGAGCATAAATTTGAATTTAAGATCTTCTTGTATTTTTCTTTCCGTCCCAAAAGGAACATCACCTCCTAACGTTTCATTTAAAGTCTGTTTGCCCGGTGAAACTCTGGTGATATTAGAAAAAGAACCTCCTCCTCCGCCTTGCGTATACAATGCAAATCCGATCCCAAGTCGATCCGTTACAGGCTGGATATAGCCTACATAAGGAAAAACCGCTCTTGGAGTTTCTGTGATCGTATTTCGGTAAGAAAGGTTGGGATCTTGGTCTATAAAGGAATCTGAATATTCTATTTTGGCAAAATGGACCGAAGTCCCGAACTCCCATTTCGGAGTAGTGAGTCTTGCCAAGTGAGATGGATTGGATTCCAGATCCATTACGGACCCTCCGACTGCTTGGAATGCACCTCCCATTCCCGCTTGTCTTGCCCCGAATGAAGTGGGCATAATACCCTGGAATCCGTGCACGTAAGAATGAGCCGATGAGAAGAAGAGCAATAGGATCAATAAGAAACGTGCAAGACCATTTTTGGATCGGCCCGCTTTCTGTTCCCTTGTGATATTAATTCCGAGATTCATTCTCAAATTATGCAAAATGATGTAATAATTGCATTGATCCAGGTCAATTTTTCAGAATCTGGTGAGGTAAACCATAGGGTTCGGGTATTCCGGATAACGAATGGTGAATCTGGACGAGGTATCCGTCTTTCTTCTGTCTTCTGGAAAACAAATGAATTCTATCCGAAAGTCTCGGATCTCCATCTCGGGAGGTTGGATCCCATCTATAAAATCCATCCACTCCCAAGTCGGAACGTTGATAAAAAGAAGTCCCCCCTCTGGGAATTCGTAACGCGGCTCTTTCTTATATTCTTGCGAATTCCATTCTAGATGGATATAAACCCGCGGATTGTGTTCTTCGAAGTCCATTATTAATTCATAATTGATCCGATCTAACGCGGGTTTCAGAGAGGGAAAGGAGATGGTTTTCATAACTTTCGTTTTAAGAATTTTGCGGCCTTTCTTCCGATTTCTTTTCCTAATTCTACTGTTTCTTCCAGCCTAGACTGTTTTGTAGTAATTAGACCTACTGGAAGTTTGGATTCAGGTGCTATCGTATAAATGCGGACTCCTTTAGGAGGATTGGAAGCGATCTCTCTCGCAGTATTATAATTCGTATGATGTGAAAATTTCATGATCTTGGATAATTTTCGATCCAAAGGGAAAGATAAAAATCTACTAATAGATGTGAGAGGCGGAGAAGAGTGTTGAATAGGCGAGTTTAATACTACGGTTATATCCTTATACCCGGCTTGGATCAAATCTTGTAAAGGCAAAGGATTTAGGATCGCTGCATCGGATAGATATTCTCCTTCTACCTTATATTTTCCTTTCGTTGCGATCGGAAGAGACGTTGCGGCTTTTAATAGGTCAAAAAGATTTTCTTTTGTAGCTTTTCTATACTCAACGGATCTAGATCGGAGGTTACTTACTGCTATCCTTAACTCAGGCAGTCCTTTTTTTCCTAAATTTTCGGTTAATATCCTATATTTTTTCCGGAACAGATAATCTATTAAATATTTCTGATCTAAGAATGGTTTTCCGAACAGTGGATGGAATATCGAGATCAACTTTTTACCTGCTAATTCATATTTCCAGATAGAAAGAGTATGATCTCCTGATACCGGTTCAGGATCGGGCGTGGTCGCGTAATATGCGGCACAGCAAGCTCCTGAGGATACGGCCAGAACCAGATCGAAATTTTTGGCAGGTAGAATACAATTCAAGGAATGTAAAACTCCTCCGGCAAATGCTCCTTTCATTCCTCCTCCTTCTACCAATAGCGCTCGCTTTCTTTTTTTTGCTTTAGGAAGTTCCATGATCTCTCCTTTGAAGGAAATTAAGAATTTTATCCTTAATTTCCGTTTACAATAGATAAGAGATCAACTCGGGCAAAAAGGTTGCAAATTCAAGATGACTCCGAGGTTAAGAAATTCATTTCAACGTATTAAACATGATAAATGTTAATACGCACATTGATTTCAATCAATTGCGTTAGAAAGATTTTCAGTTAAAATTTTATCGTGAAAATGGAAGAGAAGAAGAAAGAAAAAATATCCTTGTCCACTGAAGTTTTAGTGATCGGAGGAGGGCTTGCCGGGATCGTTATCGCTTTGGATCTCTTAGATTCCGGAAAGAGAGTGATCTTGGTCGATCGTGATTCTGAGGATCGTTTAGGAGGTCTTGCTAGACTTTCTTTCGGTGGTATCTTTATGGTAGATACTCCGATCCAGAGGTGGAACGGTATAGAGGACAATGTCTCCTTGGCCCTTTCCGATTGGCATTCCACTGCGGAATTTTCGAAAGAGGACCATCTTCCTAAGCTTTGGGCGAAAGAATACGTTAACCGATCTTTAGAGGATATATTTTATTATCTAAAAGGGAAATCCGTGGGCTTCTTCCCGGTTGTCCACTGGGTAGAAAGAGGATTGTTCAAACCTGGGAATAGTGTTCCCAGATTCCATATGGTTTGGGGAACAGGAGACGGTCTGATCTCCGCATTAAAGAAAAACTTATACTCCCATAAAAACTTAAATCGACTTCGTTTTATATTCGGGACCAGGGCAACGGAACTGATCCGTTCCGGAAAGAGAGTCCAAGGTTGTATTGCGGAATCTGAAATAGATGGCAAAACATACGAGATCTTCGCCGAACACACCGTGCTTGCTAGCGGTGGGATTGCGGGAGATATGAAGAAGATCAGGAAACATTGGCCTAAATCTCTTGGCAAACCTCCCGAGATCATTCTGAACGGTTCACATAAATATGCGATCGGAGATCTACATACCGCTTCCGCTAAAGTAGGGGCGAACCTGACTCATCTTGATAAGATGTGGAATTATGCTGCAGGTGTTCATCATCCCGATCCGAAATGGGAGGGAGAAGGTTTAAGCTTGGTTCCTCCTAAGTCTGCTCTTTGGTTGAATTCAAAAGGAGAAAGGATCGGACCCATCCCATTAGTTACCGGTTTTGATACGCGCTATCTTGTAGAAAGGATCTGCGCACAAGAAGAGAAGTTTTCTTGGCAGATCATGAACTGGAAGATCGCGGTAAAAGAACTTGCAGTTTCCGGTTCCGAATTCAACGACTCGATCCGAAATAAGGACTTCTTCGGATTTCTAAAAACTGTTTTTTTCGGGAACGAATCGTTTTTGAAAAAGATCAGCTCGGAATGTCCCGATTTCGTGGTGGCGGATTCCATTTCCGAGCTCGCGGAAGGGATGAACGAATTGAACGAAGATTGTTCCATCGACGCGGATAAATTGGAAAAAACGATCCTAGAATATGACGGAATGATCGAAAGAGGAGAATCGTTCCATAACGACGATCAACTCAGGAGGATCACACAACTTCGTAATTATCGAGGAGATCGCGCTCGAACCTGTAAATACCAAAAGATCCTGGATCGAAAAGCGATGCCTTTGATCGCCATACGTGAATTTATACTCACTCGAAAATCTATGGGAGGGATCCAGACGGATCTAAGATCCAGAGTTTTGGACTCCAGAGGAAATCCTATAGAGGGTCTGTATGCGGTGGGAGAGGCCGCAGGTTTCGGTGGAGGAGGTATCCACGGAAAAGGAGCTTTAGAAGGTACCTTCTTAGGAAGTTGTATACTTACCTCTCGAATTGCCGCACGTTCCATTATAAAACCTTAAATAACAGGGAATCATTATGAAGAAGACCGGAGCAGAATTGATCGTATACGCCTTGGAACAGATCGGAGTGAAATTCACTTTCGGAATACCTGGCGTTCATAATACGGAGTTGTATGACGAATTAAACATATCCAAGAGTATTACTCCCTATCTGGTAACCCACGAATGTGGGGCTGCGTTTATGGCGGACGCAATTAGTAGAACTTCGGAGTCTATAGGCACCCTGGTCATCGTTCCCGCAGCCGGCGCAACACACGCGTTAAGCGGAATAGGGGAGGCTTATTTGGATGGGATCCCAATGCTGATCATTTCGGGAGGAGTTAGAACGGATACCGGAAGAAAATTCCAATTACACCAAATCGACCAGTCGGGTTTCTTGAAAGGAATTACAAAAAAATTCTTCCGTGTAGAAACGCATGAAGAGATCATCCCGATCATATTCGAGGCTTACGAGGTCGCAACCGAGGACGAAGCCGGACCGGTCTTTATAGAAATACCGGTAAACATACAATTGTTTTCCGGAAATGTATCGTATATCCCTAAGTTCACTCCGGAAAGGAATGTATGGAAGATAGATGAGGCAGCATTAGATGGAGCATGTGATCTTTTGAAGAATTCTAGACATCCTGGGATCTTTGTCGGTTGGGGAGCGAGAGAAGCCACGAAAGAATTGATCGAACTCGCCGAATTGATCGGCTCTCCTGTTGCGACAACCTTGCAAGGATTAAGCGTATTTCCGGCGGATCATCCGCTGCATACTGGGATGGGATTTGGCGCTTATTCGGTTCCGGCCGGAGAAGCTGCATTCGAAAATTGTGATTGTTTATTGGCAATCGGAACAAGATTCTCCGAAATCCCTACCGGAAGTTTTAGCATGAAAGTGCCTGAAAATCTGATCCATATAGACGTAAATCCGGACGTATTCTCCAAAAACTACCCTGCTAAATTCGAGTTAGAAGGAGACGCCAAACATATATTAGGCGCCATTCTGGAAAAATTAAAGAAGGACGGAATCCAGCAAAAAGGATCAGATAAATTGAAGGAATTGATCCTGAAGAAAAAAAGGGAATATACCGAAGAATGGGAAAAACATTCCATCCCGGACAAAGTCAATCCTTCCGTTTTTTTTAGAGAGTTACGTAAACAAATGAAAGAAGAAGACATTCTCGTAGTAGATGACGGGAATCATACTTTCTTGGCTGCCGAATTATTTCCATCTGTTCGTTCAAAAACATTTATCTCTCCAAGTGATTTCAATTCCATGGGGTATTGTGTGCCTGCTTCTATTGGGGCTAAGATTGCTAATCCGGATCGGAATGTAGTAGGGATTGTGGGTGACGGAGCCTTTTTGATGACCGGACTAGAGCTACTCACCGCGACTACAAATTCGGTCGGAGTGATCATTTGTGTGTTCTATGACGGAGAGCTGAGCCAAATTTCGCAAGGGCAACAGATACCATATTCCCGTAAAACATGCACCATTCTTGGAGAATTACATTTAAAGGGGATCGCCAGAGGAACTGGTGCGGCGTATCTATCTCTTGAATCGAATGAAAGTATAGAATCTGTGCTGCAACAAGCATTCCGAATTTCAGCGGAAGGTAGACCTGTCATTGTGGATATAAAAATAGATTATTCTAAAAGGACTAGATTTACTAAGGGAGTGGTTCAAGCCAATCTGGGAAGATTTCCTTTAGGGGAGAAATTCAGATTTATCGGCCGTGCTCTTTGGAGAAAATTGACGGGCTGAGCTTTCTCTCCATGTATTTTATAGCTTTATTATTCCACTTTTTCGCAGCTGCCTTTTGGGTGGGTGGAATGCTTTTTTTTGTGCTGATCTTTCGTCCGGTATATAAGGATAAAGAGCTATCGGACGTCAAAACCCTGTTATTGCTCAAGATAGCGTTACAATTTAGGAAAATATCATATTATGTATTTATGATATTGTTTTGTTCCGGGATCAGCATTGCATATCTAAAGGGATATTTCGAGGCATATTCCCAAATGGCCTATTGGGTATCTCCTCACGGAAGTATCTTTCTTATTAAAATGGGCTTGTTCCTTCTTTTGCTTCTTAGTTCGGTTCTTCATGATTTTTTGATCGGCCCGACAGCGTTTAAGGACATGCAGAATGGGATTCGATCTGATAGTCGTAGTCGAAAATATGCGTCCATTTTCGGCAGGATCAATCTTCTGATCTCTTTATTGATCGCAGTGTTAGGGCTTGCGTATTCTAGGGGATTTACGTTTTAAAGGAACTTCTGCCCAAATAAGTATTAGAAAAATTTCTTTAATTCTTCTTTTTTTAAGACCTCTATCAACCCTCTTTCAGGGTTTATGATACCCTGGTCCTTAAGTTGTTTTAGCGCTCTGGAAAAAGTTTCAGGTCTCAATGCAAGCATAGAAGCGATCTGAGAATGAGCAAGTGTCGCTTGGCCTTCCGGGAGGTAATACAGGAAGTGGGCAACCCTTTGTAAAGAATCCATAGTCATCCCACGATTGATCGAAAGATTTAATGCTTGGATCTTGCTAAATAAGGATTGGATCAAAAGATGATTTAAAGGGATGTCCGTTTTTATCCTTTCACGAAGTTCTTTAAACGGAAGCGAAAGTACTGCTCCATCAGTCACGAATCTACCAGACGCAGGGAATGGGATCCCGTTAATAAGCGCGAGTTCTGCGATCATCGAAACAGGCGAGAAAAAGTTCAAAGTGACTTCGTTGGAGCCGGAATCATATTTGAATATCTGAAGCTTGCCTTCGATGAGAAGATGCAATGAATCCGTCTCATCGCCTTGATGAAACAGGAATTCGTCCTTTTTAAGGTTCCGTTTTCTTCCTTCGGAAAAGATGGATAACATCTCTTCTTTAGATATTTCATCGAAGATCATCAATCCCATATCTTACTCATTATCATTCGATCTTATTATATAAGTTTTGACGACTTGAAAACCTATAACTCGATCCTATGGCCCGATGACAATTATCATCCATGGCTTTTTATACGGATTGACCCTGGTCAAGGAGCTTCTTTCCCGAACGTAGTTAGATGAATGAAAGTCCGGTTGCTGGATCTGATCTCAGAAATCTAAAGAGCCGGACGCTCGGGTGTTTATGAAGATAATCAAGAATATCATAAAATTCGGTAAGATCACTCCGGTACTGTTAGGTTTAATCGCTTTCTCTTATTGTGGGAAAGAAAAACCGGCAGAGGCCGAGAGTTCTGTCGGTAGTAAAGGGATCGGGCCTGTCACTTCTGTTACGTTAGGCACATTGGATGAAGGGATGGCCCAAAAGGGAAAACAGAACTTCGAAGCAAAATGTAGCGCCTGTCATAAATTCGAAGAGAAGGTCGTAGGACCTGCATTAAAGGGAGTTACGGAGAGGAGAACTCCGGAGTGGATCATGAATATGATCCTGAATCCTATGGAAATGACACAGAAGGATCCGATCGCTCAAGAACTTCTCGCAGAACATCTGACTCAGATGACGTTCCAAAACGTACAAGAATCCGAGGCCAGAGAGATCCTGGAATATCTAAGAAAAATGGATAAGAAATAAGGGAGGAAGAATATGAGAAAACACGAATTCAGGAATCTTGTACCTATAGGACTGATGATCCTCATCGGTTTAGGGTACGGATGTAAGGGTGGGGCTGCAACTGCTGCGCTCGCTTCGGATGCGGCGAAACGTGTGTATGTAGCGCCGGGAGAGAAGGATGAAGTATACGCTTTCCTTTCCGGAGGATTCAGCGGTCAAATGTCGGTCTATGGAATTCCTTCCACTCGTTTATTCAAGATCATTCCGGTCTTCTCTGTCTTTCCTGAGAACGGTTATGGATATGATGAGGAAACTAAGAATATGCTTAGAACCACTCACGGATACGTCCCTTGGGACGATAGCCATCATATAGAAGCGTCCATGACTGACGGAAAGCAGGATGGTCGTTGGTTGTTTTTGAATGCAAACAACACTCCTAGACTTGCTCGGATCGATTTGAGATCTTTTGAAACGAAAGAGATCATTGAGATCCCGAATAGTGCCGGTAACCATGCTTCTCCTTTCGCAACCGAAAACACAGAGTATCTGATGGCGGCGACTAGATTCTCCGTTCCGATACCTCAAGCAAGTGTTCCGATCGAAAATTTCTCCAAAGGAGATTTTAAAGGAACAGTTTCAATGGTGAAGGTGGACCCTAAATCCGGAAGACTTTCTCTAGAACTACAGATACTTGTTCCAGGTTTCGATTATGATCTATCCCACTGCGGAAAAGGAAAATCTCACGACTGGTGCTTCTTCACTTCTTATAACTCCGAACAAGCTTATAAGATGATAGAAGTAGGAGCTTCCAAGAACGATAAGGACTATATCCTGGCATTCAACTGGGTCCGTGCAAAACAATGTCTGGACCAAGGAAAGGCGTCTAACTTTGGCGGAGAATATTATAGGAATTACCTACCGGATAACCAACCTGCGATTTCCGAAAAGTTGAGCGGAGTGAAGATGCTCCAACCTAAGGATTGCCCGGGAGTCATGTATTATATGCCAACTCCTAAGAGTCCTCACGGAACAGACGTGGATCCTACAGGAGAATATATCGTAGGTGGGGGAAAACTCGCCACAGTCATCCCGGTGCACTCTTTCTCCAAACTTATGGAAGTGAAGGATAAACCTGAACATAGAACCGGAATGATCATGGATATTCCGATCTTAAAATACGAATCCACTCTTGCGGGAGAAGTTAAAAAGCCTTGTTTAGGTCCTTTGCATACAGAGTTTGATGGAAAGGGATACGCTTATACTTCTTGTTTCGTAAGTTCGGAAGTTGTTAAATGGGAATTGGGGACTTGGGAAGTGAAACAACATCTTCCTGCTTACTATAGTGTTGGTCACCTTTCTATCGTTGGAGGAAGTTCCAAAGAACCGTACGGAAAATATCTGATCGCATTGAATAAGATCACTAAGGATAGATATCTTCCCGTAGGAATGGAGTTACCTCAGAGTGCTCAGCTCTACGATATTTCCGGAGGTAAAGCGGAACTACTATCCGACTTCCCTACGGTTGGTGAACCTCACTATTCCCAAATGATCCCTGCAAAACTTCTTATGGATAAGGCTGCGAAAATCTATCCATTAGAAGAAAATAAACATCCTTATGCGATCAAGAACGAGAAGGATGCGAGAGTCGTTCGGGAAGGAAATACTGTCCGTGTTTATATGACACAGATACGTTCTCACTTTAAACCGGACACCATCGAAGTAAGAAGCGGAGATACCGTTTTCTTCCATGTGACTAACTTGGAACAAGACTTCGATATTCCGCACGGTTTTGCGGTGGGTGGGGCGCCTGAAATGCCTAACCTTCTGATCATGCCGGGACAGACTCGGACTTTCAAATGGAAAGCGCCTAAGCCTGGAATATATCCTTTCTACTGCACCGATTTCTGTTCGGCTCTTCACCAAGAAATGCAGCAGTACATAAGGGTACTTCCTTAAACGAGGGATCTTATGAAAGAACTTCTAATAAAGAAGATCTCAAAAATGAACCGGCTCCTAATTTTAGGAGTCGGTCTTTTGTTGGTATCAGTTTATTTTTTGCCGATCTGGCATATCTCCTTGGATGCTCCTCAATATCCGGAAGGTTTAGGAATGAGGATCTGGATCGATAAGATCACTGGATCTTCTCCTTACGATCTTCAGAATATCAATTTACTAAACCATTATATAGGGATGCATGAGATCGTTTCGGAATCCGTTCCGGAGCTATTGTTTATGCCGTATGTTTTAGGATTTTTGATCTTTGGGGCATTCGTGACTTCTTTATATCCGAAAGTATATCTAGTCATTTTAGGAATTCTGAATATTGTTATATTAGGAATTCTGGGAATGTATGATTTCTGGAGATGGGAGTATAATTACGGGCATAATCTAAATCCTGAAGCTCCGATTATAGTTCCCGGTATGGCATACCAACCTCCGCTTTTGGGATGTAAAGAGATGTTAAATATCACTGCCTGCAGTTTTCCTTCTTGGGGAGGGATCATTCTGTTCGCGTCCCTTGGGATCCTGGCCTTTATAGTATGGAATGAGAGGAGGAGGTTGGATGTTTCGAAATAGATCCGGTTTTCCGGTTATCATCTTGCTGTCGGTAGTATCGATTTCGGTTTTCTGTTCAAAAAGAGAACCGATCCTACCTGAATTCGGAAGAGAGCTTTGTGCTCATTGTTCAATGGCAATCGTGGATAAACGTTTCCATGCACAGTTGTTAACCGAGAAAGGGAGACGATACTATTTCGATTCCATCGAATGTTCTCATTCTTTCGAAAAATCCGCAAGATATTCTTCCGGGTCCGTTTGGTTCGCAGATTATGAAAATCCGGATCGAATGATTTCCGAAGAAACAGCCGTGATTGTCCGTTCTTCGGAAATACGCTCCCCCATGGGAGAAGGTCTTGCGGCATTCTACTCTATGGAGAACGCAAAGGATTTTTTGAAGACTCACAAAGGCTCTATCTGGAGTCGAAATAATGAAAAAGATCATTGATTTGAACAGTGGAACTTCTAAGACCAATTTCCGATATTCGCGATTTATTGCGATGTTAGCCTTCTTCTTTTTTTATATAACCTCCTCTGAGATTTTTTCCAAAGAACTAGAAGTATGTAAAGAAAAGTGTAAATTCCGTTCGATCCAAGCCGCGATCGATTCCGCAAATCCAGGAGATACAATCCGGATACGAAAAGGGATATACCAAGAAGGTATGATCTCTATCTCAAAACCTCTAATTTTGGAAGGTACTGCAGGGGTTGTTCTAGACGGTAAAAAAGAAAAACATGTATTGGATATTCGATCAAACAATGTGGTAATCCGTCGACTTGACATTGTAGGCAGCGGAGTTTCGGATACTTCCGAGTATGCAGGAGTACATGCCGAAAAAATAAAATCATGTGTAATAGAAAATAATACTTTCGAGGACAACGCTTACGCGATGTATCTGGCGGAAGTAGAGGATTGTATCGTCAGAGGAAATATATCATCAGGGAATGCGATAAACGAAGTTTCCGGCGGGAATGGGATCCATCTTTGGTCTTCAAAAGCGATCAGGATAGAAGGAAACGAATTAAAAAAACATAGAGACGGGATCTATCTGGAATTTTCGAGTAATCTGAAGATAGAGGAAAATTTCTCCCACGATAATATCCGCTATGGAATGCATTTTATGTTTTCTTCGGATAATGATTTTAGAGGAAATAGATTCGAAAACAACTCGGCCGGAGTTGCAGTGATGTACAGTAAGAACATACTCATTGAAAATAACCGTTTCGAGAATAATTGGGGAGATAGTTCATACGGACTTTTGCTGAAAGAGATCTCCGAAAGTATCCTGACAAAAAACTCATTCGTACATAATACCGTTGCGATCTTCGCGGACGGATGCAATCGTAATTATTTTACTCACAATGACCTAAAAGATAACGGCTGGGGAGTGCGAATATTGGGTAATAGCGAATCCAATCAATTCGTGCAGAATGAATTTAAGGAGAACGTATTCGATATCAGTACGAATACAAAACATAGCACGAATACTTTTAAAGAGAATTATTGGGATAGTTACGATGGTTACGACCTAGATCTGGATAAGTTCGGTGATATTTCTCATAAGCCCGTTCATTTTTTCGGGTATTGGGTAGTAGTTTATCCTTTTCTAATGGTACTATATAATTCTCCGGTCGTGAACTTTTTACAAGCGATAGAAAATGCCTTTCCGATCGTTACTCCGATAGATCTGGAAGACCCAAAGCCTAAGATGAGGAGCCATGTATGATGCAGGTAAAGGATTTAACCGTTCAATATGGAAAATCGATCGCAGTTAAAGGTGTTTCCTTCGATGCGGAAGAGGGGAATATTCTATCTTTGATAGGCCCTAACGGTTCCGGAAAAAGTTCCGTATTAAAAAGTATAGTCGGTTTAGTAAACCCAGTCCAGGGAAGGATAGAGTTTAAGGGAGGAGGGGAAGGTAATACTAACTCCAAGATCGGATATATGCCTCAAGCTCCTCTTTTTCCTAAAAATGTAAAGGTCGCAGAATTGGTGGATTTTTTGAAACGTTTGGAATCCTCCGACCCGAAAGAATTCCGTGAATTGTTCGATCTGTTAGGTCTAAAGGATTATGAAAATGTAAAGTTCGGGTCCTTATCCGGAGGCACAAAACAAAAGGTCAATATTCTACAATGTTTTTCCATTCGAAAGCCTGTATACATCGTTGATGAGCCTACCGCTAGTTTGGATCCCTATATCTCTAATCTTTTAAAGGAAATTTTACTGCGAAAAAAGAAAGAAGGAGCATTGCTCGTTTTCTCCACTCATATCTTAAGTGAAGTAGAGGAGATTGCAGATCGTTTTTTGCTAATGTCAGAAGGTTCCCTATTGATCGACGATTCCCCCGAAAACTTCGTGAGAAATAAGGATAAAGGTAATCTTCAGAACAGTTTGATGGAATTTTGGAATAAGGAATATTCGGAAAAATTATGAATGAATTGGTCTTATTCGAGCTGAGGGAAAATATAAGAAGTAAATGGATGTTCGTTTTTGCGGGCTTTCTTGCAATTTCGGCTGGAGCGCTCAACTATTTCGGAGACGAGAGCGGAGGCAGATTGGTAGTAAGCCAAATGAACCTGGTTTTGTTCATCGTTCCTTTATTCTCAATCACGTTTGCCGGATTGACATTTAACGATTCGCTTCCTTTTGCGGAAGTTCTTCTTTCCAAATCATTGACTAGGTCCCAATATTTTTTTGGCAAATATTGCGGCGTAAGTTTATCTCTATTTTTAAGTTTTCTGGTTGGACTTGGAATTCCGGGAATACCTCTATTTTTTACTCAACCCAAACTCGCGATCCTGTTTCTTGAACTGATCTTTTTCGGAACAGTATTGATCTTAGTATTCGTTTCTTTGGGATTTTTATTGGCTTCTTTCTTTAAAAAAGGAGAATTGATAGTCTCCGGGGCCTTACTCATCTGGTTGTATTTCTTTTTACTTTTTGATTCATTCGTATTTATGTTGAGTATCTATCTGGGCGATTATCCGGTAGAAATACCTGCATTACTCGTCATTCTATTTAATCCGGTCGACCTGATAAGGATCTTGATCATTCTTCAGACAAAGGCTTCCGTTTTGCTTGGATTTTCGGGAGCGTTCCTTATCAGAAGTTTGGGTACTTCGGGTGTTGTGTTATTATCTATTTTATTTTTGACCTTTTGGGTCTTGATGCCTCTGAGCATTTCGTATAAAAGATTTTTAGTTCGAAATTTTTAAAAAAGAAGAAGGCCCGCGTTATGAATTGATTTGGGCCTTCCACACTATATATTGTTAATTCAGATCATAACGAACAAAGACGTTAAACATAGTTTGCATAGCGAGTTGGGGTCCATTCAGATGTTGGTGAAAAGGTTTTCCGGCTTCGAATCCGAATCTAATTCCTTCTTCCAAAAGAAAATTCATACCGACTAACGCGTCAGTACGATTTCCCCCTTGCCGATTCGGATCATTTTGAGGATCCATTTTCGGATCTAATGAGCCGTCTTGCCCCTTGATATTATCCCAATACACCGCTTGCACTCGGATCGAAACGCTTGTCCAAGAGAATATGGAATAGGCTATCCAAGAACTGAGTTCGTATATATTCCCGAAACGATATTGGTTCTGATTTTTGGAACTACGAAGATTTGCGTTCGCGCCTAACCCCCAAGAGAATCGATCCGATTTTCCCGAATAAGCGATCCCCGGTAAATAATTGATCGTTCCCGTTCCCGGTTGCATATTATAAGGGACCTTTTGGTTTCCCATCATCGGCATCCAATCCCGCTCGTCAATGGAGCCTGTAGGAAGGGAGATCCCGAAATTCAGAAAGAATTCGTGATCATTTCGTTTTAGGACACGATGCGCTCCGGAAAAGGAAATATCTCCTACTCCTCCCGATTTCATAGCTGATGAATCAAAGTTACTAGTTTCCATCATCATTTGGTTTTTTACGACCGGGACCATGAACATGATCATCGTATCGTCTGAAATCCCATACATTGCGCTTGTCATATAGGATTCCATTAGCATAGATTTAGGAACCGACATATAACGATAACCGTTGAGGGAAGTTTGAGGAATGCTCGGTCCTCCTGTAAGTATGCTTCCTGCGGGCATGGAAACACTTGGATCGAATTGTGGAAACCAAAGAGTTTCATAGGTTCCCATGGATTTACTTCCATTTAATAGTCCTGACATTTGCATTCCCATATAACGAAAATCTAAAACCCAAGAGCCTTTTTTATGCACATGAGGGAACATTAGTCCTGCAGGAGCGATCGTATCCGCTCTTAATTCATGTTGATGACCTTGGTCTTTAGATTCCTTACGGTGTTGCGCATGAGGATCTACTTCTTCGGTTGGTCTAGGGACGTTTACTTCGTCCGATTTGATATTTTGAAAAGATAATATAATTAGTAATATTATTATGGGAATGCGATACTTCATGATTACCTCCGAGTATCCTGCTCAAAAAAAGAGGGCCGCTAAGCGGCCCCAGTGGAAACGATCAATCGACTTGGGACAAAATCGAGCCGATCGTAAAAGACGTTAGTTTCGCTCCATTCAAAATGAATCCGATCCGATTCCCGGAATAAGTAGGAACACTCATCATTTGCATGACGGGGAACATCATCATGGAACTGCGTTCCGATTGGTTTACCTCCGAACATGCTTTCGGCCAGGCATTGATCCATTGTTCTGAACTTGCGTATTGGAAATCGATACAGTATGTGTAATTCGTATCCGGGGACAAGGCTGCAGTTCCCTTACTTACTACTTCGAAATTTCCGGACATATCCGAGTAAAATTGCTCTTTGCTGGAATCAGTTAGTCGAAATGCCGGACCGGAGATAGGAGTTCCTGAGCCGTAAACATATGCAGTTAAACTTCCTCCGGATTTTAGTGAGAAGGAAATCTCTAAATTTGTTCCTCCATTCGAGGAAGAAAGAACGACATTACCTAAACTGGAAAATATCGAATCTGAGGAATTACCGCTTAGTCCTTTTTCCAGTTGAGAGTTATTGCCTGTAAATCCGAGACCTTCTAAATCGCCGGGGGAACAGTTTTGAATATCGTATCTTGTACGTTTGGGATGCACATACGAAAGTGTATTTGAGATTGGGCTTAAACTTTGAGAGGAGCATCCTTCTTTTGCAGAAACTCCGAGGACTAGAGTCTGCATAAGCTGTTGCTCCGAAGAAGTTCCGTTCGACAAGGAACCCAATTGGGAACAGTCGAAATGGGAGAGCGCGAGTAAGATCGCGAATATGGAAATATGACGTGATAACATATTTACTTTCCTTTATATTATAAATATATACTTAATGTTTCTCCTAAACTGATTCTGCAGTCTTCGGAGGCGAAAAGGTTAAGCTAAGAAAAGTATTTAGGAGGGCGTTTCAATTTTTGAGCGTGCGCTTTGGATAATTCTCCGGAATATAGATCCTTGATCTCGAAAGTCGATCCAGGGGCCGGGATAATATAGATATGAGGAACGATTACATAATAGGAGAAGATCCGGATCTGTGAGAGAATCCGATCGCCATTCTCCTTTTTACATGCGCATTTATGAATGGAAGATCCAGGAGCAGAGTGACAGTTCGGGCGATCCTGTTTTTCGGAGCCGGAAGATTTGGATATTTCCGTTTTAGTTCGGAAAAACTCGTCTTCCTCGCTTGGATGAGTTTCTCGGCTCGAATTATGATTACAATGACAAATAGAATTTCCTAAAAACAATTTTTCGAATACGCTTCCTTCCGCAGGAACAAGCAAGCGAGGAAAAAAGATCAGAGTTAAAATCCAAGCTGTAATCGTTTTCATCTAGAAAGACTCTAACGAATTAAGTTTAACTCCGAATTAGCGTAAATTGCATTGATAGCGATCAATCTGAGAGACTAAAACTCTATTATTTGACTTTGATTTATCTCAAGGTTTAGGGTCGTGTTTGGAAAAAAAGACCGTCTCTTTGATTCTATTCAGTAATTTCCCGAATGGTAAAAAATATATTTTAAACAAATTACGGAAGTTGGTATCTTCCTCTTCCTCCAAACCGAAAACGGTACGTTCCGCTTCTCCTTCTTCCGGAATATAAAGACTACCAAAAAGAATATCCCAGAAAGCGAATGAGACTCCTATATTTTTGTTTTGAAGAGTAATATTCGTACTGTGATGGATCTGATGTTGAGCAGGACTTAAAAGTATTTTGCTGAACCATTTAGGAAATCTAAGACCTATATGAGAATGTCTTAAATTAGCGTATAGGTTGAATATGAAAATTCCGGCATTCACGCCTAAAAAGGATAACATATTGATCCCGTTCGGGAAAATAAAAACGGCAATACCGGTAACGATCCCTGAACAAAGGGCGCCTAAAGAATTTACTAAGATTGCTTCCACTGGATGGACCCTATACACAGTGAGAGGATTTAATACTTTAGCAGAATGATGTAATTTGTGGAACTCCCATAGAAAAGTCTTATGAAGAAGCCAGTGAGCGAAAAATCTACCGAAGTCGTTTGCTAACCAAAATAGTACGGAATAAATTAAAATAAAAAAAGTTCCGGAAGAGAAAGAATAATTCGTTTCTCCGAATACTTTAGATAAAGATCCGTTGACGAAAGCGGATACGCTTGCACCAGATACAACGAAGTAGCTGAAAAAAAGAGCGAATAAAAATGTATTTATTAAATAATACTTATAATCCAAAAGAGCGGATTCATGTAGCCAGATCTTCTTGGATAAATTCTCTCTTAAATAATCCTTGGATCTGAATTCTTTTTCCTTCCAACTTCGCCATACGATCAAGAGAAGAGTGATCAAGATCGAACTCAATATATAGAACCAATATATCTTCACGGAAGGCAAAAATACAATCCGGATCGGACTAAGAAGAGAACGGAAGAACTCAGCGAAATATGCCTGCATAGGTCCCGATTTGAATTGTCTTTATTGGAAAGATGTTAGGTCAAACCGAAATCTCAAAACAGAGATCTGAGAAATCTCAAGAACTCGCGAAAGCCCTCGGACTTATTAGTACTTTAGAATATTTAATAGCAAAGATCAGGAATGCGCTTATCCAGAATATGGAGGAAAATAGATAGGCTTCTCGATATTTATTCATTAAAGGAAGGAATACCCTGGCTATAACCGCTAAGTTGATCAGAATATATCCGAGTATGATCGCTTTCGAAGCTTTAATCGGTCTGCCTGTATGGCCAAGAGAAACTCTTGTGATCATCCCATATACGAAAACACCTATCCCTCCTACGGTGAAGATGTGAAAAGCCGAAGAAGTAGGAAAAAAACCTAGATGCGAAAGCCCATAAGCTAAGAATCCGGAACACAACCAAAAATAACCGAAATGTAAGATCCAAAGGATAGGCACCTTTCTTGATTTCCAGGGTTCCCAGAAGAGCCAACGGGAGTAGTTTAACATTCCGAAAGCAAGACAATATAATCCCGCAAATGGAATAATCTGAGGAAGCCAGAACGCAAAAGTTTCTAACGCTAAAAACAGAAATCCTCCATATCTTATTATACTTTCCAGTTTCAGGAATCTTTTAGGATTCGACCCGGGAATGGCGGCAGATGAGAAGAAAGGCATAATCCTTCCGCCTATCAGGATCACAAATTGAAGAATTACAAAAAGAGAAAGATGAATGAAATGTAAACTCCATCCTTCCGGTAAAATACTTAGAAATGAAAATGCAGTCAGTACATGAAGTATGAAAAGAAGAAAGTAGGTTATCACTACAACACGATTATGTTCTTGTCCTTTTGAAAATAGGGGAGGAGCGAGATAGAATAGGACCAATAGATCGCAGTAAAGATCTGCAGTAAGCGCAATATAGGAAAGATACTGACTGGATAAGAACCCGAATCTTCCTAGAAACCAGAGCCCGAATAGAAGTGCTAAATATCCTTCTTTAGCTAGTACTTTTTTTGTCCAATTCTGACCTGCGGTAAAAAGGAATCCGATGATTGCCCCTCTTCCAAAACCGAAAACCATCTCATACGAATGGATCTGAATTCCTCCGGTTAAAAAAGGAGAGGGAATGATTGAAAACAAGATTAAGATCCACACAAGGACTGCAAATATCGCATGGAATGAACTAACTAAAAAAAATGGACGAAAGGCAACCGACCAGATCGCAGAACGAAAATCCAGAAGTGATTTCATCCTTCTTATGATAAACTAATTCGTTCTTTTGTCTTTGATCTGGATCAAAGATAGGGGATCAATTTACAGCTTGGAATAGACCATCGCTACAAATGCTGTTAGCAGCTGCGGGACTAACTGGATTTGATGAATTCGAATAAGTTGTTCGAGTTACAAATTCATAATTCCAAAAAGAAATAAATTTAAATGTAGTGCATCTTCCAGATACAGTGAGCCCCGGATTTCTTTGAGCACAGGTTTGTGTTGAACTCCAGGTGCCATCGCTATCATCACATATGTCTGCTGTCATAAGTGTACCAACAACATGATCAGTACAACCGTAATAGTCAAAAAGAGAACCAACGTTATTGCAGCTTCCTCCACCAGATACGGATGTGTTTTTTGCCTGGATTGTGAACGAAAGCGGAGGGGAACCGGCATTCGCAAGTAGAATTTCATAATCTCCAGTTACCTTAGGATAATGGATCGAATTCCTAGGGGCTATATAGTCTCCTCTACTCATGGCTTTATTTTTCATTAAATCAGATCCATTCGTATTTGGAGGATATAGAGAAGCATAAATATAATCTATCTTGTCCAAGGTAATGCCGACTATAAAATCTTTATATGTTGCTCCTACATTTAGTTTAAAAAGTTTTTCATCTGTCGCAGAATCGATTGAGCCGCTTAGAGCGGGGCCATTCATTACTAAAGAAGAAGCAATTGAATGAGTAATTACACTTTCCAAAGGTTTTGACTTGGCTATAATTTGATTATTTACCATAAGAGCAAATTGGTAATTCCCATAAGGCCAAGAAATGGAATTAAAGTAGCTAGTGAAATTTCCGATATCTTGAGTCTTGTACCAATTGTTTGAAGTATCACTCATTGATACGCAATATCCCGTACAATTATTAGAATCTGTAAGTATGAAATCGATTGGTCCTGTCCAATCTCCCGTTCCTACTTGAGAAATCTCATAATCGACAGTAACTAAATCTCCAGGCTTATAATTTTCCGGGCTTACGGAGAGAATTTGGATCTTTGGAGCTTCATTTGGTAGTTCGATTTGTTTGCCTGTAGAAGAAAAACTGGTGATCCCTGCAATTGTAGCAAGTTGTTCATATTGGGGATTGCCTGAAGATCGGAAACAGGATACGAATATTGCAAAAAGGAATATAAGAGAGATTAAAAGTTGATACATTATCCGAAATTCCAACAAACTTGCTTTTGACGTCTTTGAATATAGAATTTTTTGGGAGGTGTTGGGACAACAAAATTAAAATCTTCCGGAAGTGCGAAATAATCCAAATAGGTTATTACCGTCTCGATATGCCGGAATCGTTCAAGCGGATCCGTAACCTTCATGATAAGATCCACAAATGAATCGAAAACGATCTCTTTATTTACTCATTCTAATTATTTTAGTGGCTTTATTGGGTAGTCAGCTCTCTTATCCAGAAGAATATTTCAAAAACCAAATCCAAGAAAGCGTAAATTTTAATTACAACCTGCGAGTAGAGCTGGCCAAAGATCCTATGGATTTATCTCAAAGAGGGATACAAATGATCATCCCGAATGTACCGGCTCAGGATGAAATTCTGTTACAAGAAGAACTGGGAAGAGCGTTCGTTTCTTCCATGGACGGTTTTATTTGGATCTTGGATTTAAAACAAAACAAGGCAGAACCTTTTGTAAAAACTCCTTTAATGCCTGCAGGCATTGTGGCTCACCCAAAAAATCCTGATCTACTTTATTTTTGTATGTCTAGAGGGAGAAAGGAAGATCCTATTCATCCGAGCGGGCCCGGGATCTACGAATTAAAAATTTCGGACAAATCTATTCGTCAGATAAGTGTCCGTGTTCCGAAAACACCTTCGGATCAAAATATGAATACGATTAGTACATTAGGAAAACTTTATCCAACTCACAGACAGTCTGCCATTCATATTTCGGAGATGGACGATTCCAATAGCCGACATATAGAGAAGGCGGATGATCTTGCGATCAGTTCGGACGGAGAAAGGATCTATTTTACGGAACCATATGATCATCCCGGTGCAATTTTAGGAGTAAGCGATCAATCTAGAAACGAAGCCTTGAGTTTAGGAAAGAACGGGAATGTCTGGAAGATAGATCTAAAAAATAATACTACTTCTTTGGTTGCTCATAATTATTCTTATGTAGACGGTATCTTACTGGAATATTTGCCCGGACAAAAAGAAGAAGTTTCCATTTTGTTAAACGAAGTTTCTCGGTTCAGATTGATACGTATGCACCTATCCGGGAAAAATTCCGGAAAGGACGAAGTAGTGATCGATGGACTGCCTGGCTTTCCGGACGGAATGGATCGAGATCCTCAAGGAAGGGTTTGGGTGGCCTTGGTGATCGAAAGGTCCAAACTCGTTACTTGGTTACACAATCATCCGTTTTGGAAACGTTTAGTATTATATATTCCGCAAAAATTCCAACCTGTGTCAAAGAGAACTGGACTCCTTGTTCTTTCTAAAGATGGAAAAACTCCTTTGTATTACGGAATTCATGATGGATCAAAATTTTCCACTTTGATCGTAGTGATCCCTGGAAAAGAGAAAGTCTATTTGTCTATTTATGAGAAAGACTATAAAGGTATCAACGTTTTGCCTTATCCTATCTAAAACTCCTTTCAACTTTTCTTCTTGATCTCCATCTTTTTGTATGGAGAATCGTTCAGCTTGTCTCTTTGAGACAGGAAGGACGAGTTACAATCATAGATGGATTTTACAAGCAGAGGAATTCTATATCTATGGAATGGTCGTGTGATGTTTGCCACAAATTCCATGCAGACAGATTTTCACTCCCATTATGCTGCGACCTTAGCGATTTCCTTACAGGATAATATCCGTATCGAGACTGAAAAAGGAAAACAAGAATATCGTGTGGCATTGGTCGGGCCTAATACCTATCATAAGACTGTTTCTCCCGGAGTGGAGATGATCGCATTATTGATCGACCCGGAAACCTATGAATATTCATCCATCTCGGAGTTTGTAAAAGTAGGAGAAGTTAGAAAATTGGAAATTTCCACATTCCTACCTCTGATTGATAAACTATGGGATCTATATTACGGAAAGCTAAATGATAAGGAAGCCTGGGAATTACACCTCGATCTACTTAGGTCCGTATATCCGTTCCAAAAATTGGAAAAGGTAATGGATGATAGGATCATCCAGATAGCAAATATGATCCGTAACGAAATGCCGGACAGTATTCGGATGAAAGAGATAGGTAAGAATTTTTCCGTCTCGGAGGACAGGTTAATCCGCCTATTCAAGGAAAATTTAGGGATCCCGATGCGTAGATACTTATTATGGGTTCGGATCTTAGAGGCGGCAAAACTTTTGAAAGAAGGAAAAAGCCTTACGGAAGCCGCACATTATGCAGGTTTCTCCGACTCCGCTCATTTCACTCGGACCTTTAAGGAAAATTTCGGATTTGTGCCTTCTCTATTTTTCGGACATCTAAAAGCGATCGAAGTTCGATTTTGTGAATCTGGAGATCTGATCTAATTAAAATTCATATCCATACCGGAATCGTTCAAGCAGGACTCTCCGTTTTCTGTTACTCTTCTTTCATCCGAACTTAGAGAAACTAATATGCCAATAGAAAGAAGAAGAGGACTTTTGTCCAAACTCTCCTCCAAAATTTCCAGATACACTTCCAAATCGATCCATGCTCCTACCCAAGAAGAGAAGGAAGGCTTTTTAAAAGCACAAAGATTGGCCTACCAATGTGTTACCGAGACTGAAAAGGAAATGCAAGAAGGCTGGACCGAGCTCCAAGCAGTTAAACGAATGGAAACATTCTTAAAAGATCATGGAGTTAAAGTATTCCTGCATCGTCCGTTTGCTTGGTTCGGAGAACATGCGAGATTTGACGGCTACAAAAGATTCACTCAGTTCCATCCAAGTAAGAGAAGATTGCAGGCATCCGAATCTTTCATATTAGATGTTTCTCCTGTAGTGGACGGATATATAGGAGACATAGGATATTCTTCTTCTCTATTAAAAAATCCGGAGTTGGATAATGGGATGAGATATCTATTAAAACTAAGATCGGAACTCCCAAAATTGTTTTCTTCTTCTATGAGTTCGTCCGAGATCTGGCATAAGATAGATCAGGATTCCAAACGGAATGGATTTGATAATGTTCATTCTTTATATCCATTCGCAGTCCTCGGACATAGAGTATATAAAGTCCATCTGCCTAATATTTCATTTCCAATATTGCCGGTTAGCTTTGCGAGTTGGTTTAGCCTGCAAGGATCTTTCGAGTTTCTGAGCCATAAGGTGCTTCCCGAACTTTTGACACCCGACCATGAAGGAGAGAAGATCGGCCTTTGGGCAATCGAGCCACATTTGGGAAGAAGAAAGACCGGTTTTAAGTTCGAAGAGATCTTAGTGGTGGAAAAAGATAAAGCCTATTGGTTGGACGAAGAAGTCCCACACGTAAAAAAATACGGAAAATTATCGGAAGCGGTATGAATAAAAATTATAAAATCATAATATTATTTACTCTTTATTTTGTCGGAGCTTGTAATCCTTCCGGAATTAAAATAGGAGAAGCCTACAGATTTGGGGATGTGCCTTCTGCCATTTTGGAAGTGCAAGACAAACAGGACCCTTTTCTAAATGGGCTTAAAGTGGAGATGACGGATTTACCTGGTCATGACGATCTGATTTTCGATCCTGCGAAAGGATTCGGATACGCGTCTGGAATGGACGGTTGGATCTGGAGACTAAATTTTAAAATAGGAAAGGCGGAACAATGGGTGAAACCACCCGTTAATCCGGCAGGAATGCAATACAGCGACGAAAAAAAGGACAAAATATTGTTTTGCGCTTCCAGGCTCGGAGGGGAAATCTACGAAGAGAAAAATAAAGTAGGCCTTTACGAAGTTGATATAGAAACTAAAAAGATAGTTCCTATCATTTTAGATCTTCCTAAATTAGAAAAAGAAGAATTCGAAAAAGTATATTCTTTTTCCGATATGCCCACCTTATCCCTGCAAGATCTGGACTCTTCCAATTCGAGACCTTTCTCTTTATGCAATGATCTGGCGGTATCCGAGGACAAAGATCGTATCTATATCACTGAACCTTTTGAAAGAGGGGACGCAGCAATGGGGAGCGGTGCAGTCCCGGAAGCGATAGGTCTTTATCCACATGGAAAACTTTGGATGTTGGATCGAAAAAAGAATACGATCTCACTTGTGTTGAACGGATTTACTTTCGTGGATGGGATCCTTCTCGAAAAAGGCGCGGACGGAAAAGAAGAGTCGGTCGTATTTACGGAAACCACTAAGTTTAGGCTACTCCGAGCTTTTATATCCGGAAAGAATCGAGGGAGTTCCGAAATACTATTCGAAAATCTTCCAGGCCTTGCCGACGGATTGGAAAGAGATCAAAGCGGAAGGATCTGGACGGGAATTATCAAAAAAAGATCCGGTCTTGTTAATATTATACATCGGAATCCTTGGCTTAAGAAAGTGATCCTATCATTGCCTCAGAAAATTCTACCTATTTCTCATAATACCGGAATACTTTTGATCGATCAGAGCGGCAAAAAGCCTCTCTATTATTCTATGCATGATGGTTCTAAGGTTAGAGATATTTCAGTTTCTGTGCCTTTCGAGGACAGAGTATATTTTCCTTCTTTCGATAAAACTTCCAGAGGATTGTATTCTTTGCCTGTGTCCTCTTTCAAAATGAAAGAGTAACGCTGGATGATCCCTCGAGACTTTCGGGCCGGACTACTCCGGCTTTGTCCATCCGGAAACAATGGACTTCGTATCCGTATCACATTCTAAAAAATTAATGAACTTCCACTGCAAGAAGTGTGACGTCGTCTTGGAGCCCTCTCGGACCCACAAAAATTTGCAGTTCAGAGATCAGATCTTCCGCAACTTCCTGGATGCTTGTATTTCTACTCAAAATAGATAGGACTCGACTCTCTCCGAATTCTTCTTTTTCCTGATCGAATTCTTCGAAAATCCCGTCTGAAAAAAAGAAGATCCTATTCCCAGGAAGAAGAGGAACGGTAACGTTCTTATAAGTGGCTTCTTTTTTAAGACCTATGATAGGTCCTCTGGAATACAGATAATCCGCTCCTTCTTGTTTTTGTTTCAAGACCTGGGGAGGATGTCCTGCGGAAGAATAATACAGAACGTTATTATTCAAGTCTATATCAGCCAAA
Source organism: Leptospira licerasiae serovar Varillal str. VAR 010 (assembly GCF_000244755.1). Classification (NCBI taxonomy): domain Bacteria; kingdom Pseudomonadati; phylum Spirochaetota; class Leptospiria; order Leptospirales; family Leptospiraceae; genus Leptospira; species Leptospira licerasiae. The sequence continues at coordinate 1,499,453 of NZ_AHOO02000005.1, forward strand.
ACCGCTGAGAAGATTATGTTGATACTTCTGTATTTTTGGCAACAAGCTTCATTTAATAATTCTAATATATGAGAAGGTTTGTCCTTTACGAATTTAATACTTTCGAATTCCGCCTTAATGGTCATTGTAAGAAGAGCAGCTTGCACCCCATGGCCTGTGGCATCCACTAGGAATAAACGGAAATAGCCGGGTTCCAATTCGAAAATGTCGTAGTAATCTCCTCCTATCTCGGACATAGGAAGATAATAAGGATGAATGGATACGTTCTTTCCGTTTAGATTTAGAGTGGGTAAGGTCTTCTGTTGTAACTTTTTCGCAAGAGAGAGGTCTCCTTTCAAAAGTTTTAAAGACTCGTTCAAATTTTCCGTTCTTTCGATTACGATCTGTTCCAGATTCACATTTAGTTTTTTGAGTTCTTCTCCAAGATCTTCCGCAAGAACGAAACCTTTCGAAAATCTAGAAGCAAGTAGTACGCATTGCGATAGAACAAGCGCCAAAACACCGTACGGGACCATGTAGAAAGAATCTATAAACTTATTCAAATATAGAACGTCATTTGCAACGGTGATCAGATTTACTACGAGACTAAAGAAGCAAATTCGCGCTCCTTCCACCTTTTTTACGGACATGAATGCTAATCTGAAAAATAAATAGGTCAAAATTCCCAACATCAGCATTTCTAATGAATTAATAAAAAAAGACATGGTATACAATTTTGTGGGGAAAAGAGCGGCAGAGAGAACTAAAAGAATACTTAAGTAAAATATAATATTAAATACTTTGTCCTTTTTAAATTGTTCTTTGAATATGGATTGGACATATAGGATTGTTCCAGGTAAAAGTAAAAATAGGAATAGTATCTCTCCTCTTACGGAAAATTCATAGTTCTGGAAAATCGGTAAGACATTGTAAAAGATCCTTTCTCCGTAAAACGCAACCCTAAGGGCTATGCACATGCAGAGCACCGCAAAGAATAATGCGGAAGGATCTCTTCTTCTCATTAAATAAAACGTAAAATGATATAATGACATCACGAACAATGTCCCGAATGTAATTGAATCCAGCATCGTGGCTCTTAATGAAATCCGCTGGATATCGGATGTGTTTCCTAATCGGATCGGATTCCAGATCCCGGAACCGTTCGAATATTTAAAATTCGAAACATGGATCAAGATTTCGAGCTCTGGTTTGTCGGAGATAAAACTAAAAACTCCCGGTTTATAGCCGGGGGAATATTCGGATTCTAATTTAGCTACATTTCCTCCTCTGGAGATCTCTTTTCCGTTAACGAACAACGTGTAAGAAGAGCTGATAGAGGAGATCTTAAGGCTAAGTTGTGTATTTGCTTCCGGCAATAATACTTTTGCCTTATAAGTCGCGAAGCCATGGCTCGGATATTTATGGGAGACGTTACGTCCTTTGTCCCATTTTGCGGGAACTTTTATATAAGAGATCGAGGAAGGCCGCGCTTTGGTTTTGTGATCGATAAGAAGCTCATTCCAATAAAATTCCCAGTCTCCATCTAGACTAATATTGCCGTCCGTTTGGAAATTCCATTGCCTTAAATCCAAGATCCCTTGTATGACTTTAGGGTTTTCCTTTCCTGGCTGGCAGCCCCAAAAAAAGAAGAATAGTATAGATCCAAAGAGCCAATGTGGTATTCTATTCTTGCCCAAAATCCGGATTTTCCTGTTGAGAAATTTCAATAGGCTTATGCTCGGTATAGATTTCTGATAGCTAAAAATAATCGGATCGGATTTTTTTTAGGAACAGAAACGCGGGTTAAACTCTTCGTTTTTCGTCGAATGCCTGATGCGATCCAGTATTTTAATTATAGAAGACAGGGAAGAAGAATACAAATGGATCCGAACTCTATTAGGAGGTATCGAATCCTTTACTCCTAACTGTGTCCGAGCCTTAGACTTTCGAGAGGCATTGGATAAGCTTAAGACCGAATTTTTTGGCGTTATATTATTCCAATTCAATTCCCAAAAAAATTTAGAAGTTCTGGAGAAGTCCAAGATACTTCCCCCTCTTATCGCCATTGCAGAAGATCGGGAAAGTAAGGAAGTCCTTAAAAAGTCTAAGATCCACTTTGCGGATCTGTTGCTGAAAGAGAATGTAAGCGCGGATCTTCTGGATCGATCTTTACGCCTAATACTACAAGCAAGAATAACGGAAGAAAATCTAAATCTTCTTAAGATAGGGATTGAAAAGTCCAAAGATATTTTTCTGATCACGGAAGCTTCTCCTATAGACGAACCCGGGCCGAAGATCGTATACGTGAATGGAGCTTTTGAAAGACTTACAGGGTATAAAAGAGAGGAGGTATTAGGAAAAACTCCTAGAATTCTACAAGGCCCTAAAACGGATCGAGTTGTCCTGGATCGTATCCGAAAAGCGATCTCTGAGGCAAAACCTTGTTTCGAAGAGATTATCAATTACGACAAAGACGGAAAAGAATATTGGATCGAGATGGATATCTTTCCCATCGTCAACGAGCAAGGAATCGTTACACATTTGATGGGGATAGAAAGAGATATTACGGAAAGGCGAAATTCCGAAGAAAGGATAAGGCATTCCCAAAAGATGGAGGCAGTGGGTCAGCTTGCAGGTGGAATGGCGCATGACTTTAATAATTTATTAAATGTAATATTAGCCAATCTGGATCTTCTCGAAATGAAGTTGAAAGATTCCGAAGATCTGATGAAAAGGGTTCGGTCCGCCCAAGACGCCATACAAAGAGGAGTAGAGGTCAACAAAAGACTTTTGGCTTTTTCCAGGAAACAGGCCTTAAATCCCGAATCGTGCGACGTAAACCGCGTATTGAGGGAATTTACTCCCATTCTAGATCGGATCAGGACTGATAAAATAGAAATAGAATACGAGATCTCCGACGAAAAAACGGTTTGCGACATAGAAAAGACCGGACTTGAGAACGCGGTGCTCAATCTTGCATTGAATGCAAGAGATGCTATGCCGGAAGGAGGTAAAATATTTATTTCTACCGGGTTTGTGAGTAACGGAGACACAAAAGGGCCTAAAATTTCCGGTTTGGAGGCAAAGGATTATTTTTTGGTTACCGTTACCGACACAGGGACTGGCATGGACGATGCTACCAAGGCACGCATTTTTGATCCTTTTTTTTCGACCAAGGGAGGAGGAAAAGGAACCGGTTTGGGATTGACCATGGTTTACGGTTTTGTAAAACAATCGAACGGTTTTTTAAAGGTTATCACCGCGCCGGAATACGGTTCCAGTTTTCTAATATTTCTGCCGGTACATGAGCAGGAAAAGAGCGAGCAACTTATCCCGGCCAAAAAGAAAATTTTGGTCATGGAAGAAAATCGGGAAACCGCTGAATTGGCCTCTGTATATTTGAGAGAACTTGGTTACGAACCTCATATGAGCTCGGATATGAAACGATTGGCAAAATTTTTCTCAGGCGACCCGGAGATCTCATTCGTATTGTTGGACCTCCAACTAGCGAATTCTAAGGGGATAGATCTGAAAAAAGAACTGGAAAGATTCGGCTCAGGAAAAATAATCGCTACCTCTTCGAGTCGGGGAGAAAGTTTAGAACTTCCTAATACTATTCCTCTGGTCCGAAAACCATATACAAAAACCTCATTGAAAGAAGCTGTTCGCAACATCGGAGAAATTCTTCCATGACGGATGTAAGAAATTCTAAAAAACTTCTGATCCTCGACGACGAAGAAGAGATCGCAAAAATCTTGGGAGAGATCGCAGCAGACTGCGGCTTCTCCGTTTCTTTATCTCATACAGCTCCCGATTTCTTGGACAAACTAGATCCGAGTTTCGATTGTGTTATCTTGGATCTTATGATCCCGGGTATGGATGGAGTAGACGTGATCCGCTTCTTGTCCGAAAAAGATGTTCATCCCGATGTGATCTTGATCTCAGGTGCAGACAGGAGAACTCTTCATAGTGCGGAAACATTAGCCGGAGAATACGGACTGCATATCGCAGCCGTCATGGAAAAACCCATCCGAGTTTCCGATATTAGAAATATATTATCTGCGATTGCCGAAAAAGAATCGGATATCTCTTCCCGAACTAAAACGGGTGGAAAGGGAAATTTGGGTCCTACATTCGAGAAGGAAGAAGTTTTAGAAGCGGTTCGTTCCGATCAGTTCATATTATTTTATCAGCCCAAGTTCGATCTCAAAACAGGAAGAGTGGATGGTTTCGAGGCACTAGTGAGATGGAACCATCCCAAATTAGGACTAGTATTCCCTGATTCCTTTTTGCCTTTGATGGAAAAGGAAACTTCTATCCTAAATCTAATGACGGAGAAGATTATAGATCTCGCATTAGATGAGACAAGGATCTGGCACGCAAACGGACGAAAGCTTCGTGTGGCAGTTAACGTGTCTCCCGTTACTTTGACTGAATTGGACTTTCCGGAAAGGATACTCGCTAAAATTACGAACAAAGGTATACCTCAAAGTCAATTCCAAATGGAGATCACCGAAACCGGATTTTTGGAGAACATCCGTTTTACTCAAGATATTTTGACCAGGCTTCGGATACGGGGGATCGGTCTTTCGATTGATGATTTTGGCACCGGTTATTCTTCCCTGAAACAATTACATAGATTTCCATTCACCGAACTGAAGATAGATAAATCCTTCGTTATGGATTCCCCAAGGGATAGGGAATCATTGTTTATTTGCCAGGCTTCGATCGATTTAGGGCATAAGTTAGGAATGAACGTCGTAGCAGAAGGAATCGAGACTGCCGAAGTGGAAAGATTGATGAAGGAAGCCGGTTGTGATGTAGGCCAGGGCTATTATTATTCTAGACCGATTCATCCGGAAAAAATCCCAGAAATTCTTTCCAAATTCGGTTAACAATAATACCCTTGGTAGAATGTCTTCGGGAAAGAGTAATAAACTATCGGAGCAAGGGGTTCCGGGACAAACTCCCGAAATAAACAAAGAAACAAACTTAGCATTAGATCATATTCCTGACGCGTTTATATTAGCTGACCTGGATTGGAACCTAACGTATGTAAATGAAAAAGCGGAAGAAGTTTTACGTAGACCGAAAGAATCCTTGATCGGTAAAAATATTCTTACGGATTTTCCGAGAACATTCGGAACGGATTTCGAAACACAATACAGAAAAGCAAAGGAAACGGGAAATCCGTGTATATTCGAGACGTTTTACGAACCGTTTAATTCTTGGATAGAAGCCAGGATCTATCCAAGGTCTGACGGATTCTTAGTTTATTACCTGGATATCACCCAAAGGAAAAAGAAAGAAATCTCCTGGGCAATCGGAGAAAGTTTACTCTGGGACATTTCCACCTCCGACACTTTAAGTTCCGCATTCGAAAAAGTTCTTAAAACATTAATTAAAAATACTGCATGGACTTACGGACAGATCTGGAGGTCCAAAGATAATGCGGTTTATATAAATGAGGAGGATCCGTACGTTTACGACTCCGATCTTCAACTTCTATTCAGAAAGGAATCCATAAACAGATTTTTCAGCACCAAAGAAGGAATACTAAAGAAAGTAAGCGAATCTGGAGAATTGTATTTTATTCCGGACCTGACGGTCGATACGGAACTTAAAAGAAGAGATGCAGCATTGGCGGCAGGTTTTCGCTCATGGTTGGGCATTCCCATACTCTCTCACGGAAGATTTTATGAGATAGAACTTCTTTCCGAAAGAGTTCTAAATCCGGAAGAAGCATACTTGGATCTGTTAGGCGTTGTTTCTAAAAGATTCGCAGAGATCGTTAGTAGAAGGGTAGCCGACGAGGAACGAAAGACCCTAATAGACCTTTCTTCCGAGATTATACTTAGTTTAGACTCAAATTACGTGATCCGAAAAACGAATTCCGCTTTCCAAAGGATCTTAGGTTACGAAAGAAAAAATATCAAAAACAAAAATTTGTTGGAGTTCCTACATCCGGACGATGTCGAGTTTACAAAACTAAAAATTTCCTCGGGTTCTAAAGAAGGATTCGAAAATCGTTATATAACGAAGGATAGGAAAGTCCGTTATATGAGATGGAATACCGTCCGACTTCCCGATTCTGAGACGATCTTTTGTATCGGAAGAGATATCACGGAAGAAAAAGAATGGAATGATTCTCTTAGACAACTCCAAAAAATGGAGGCGGTAGGCCAGCTCGCAGGAGGAATGGCCCATGACTTTAATAATCTACTAAATATCATTCTAGCTAATTTGGACCTTTTAGAATTAAATTTAAGAGAAACTCCAGAATTATTGAAGAGAGTATTCTCCGCCCAAGACGCTGTCAGGAGAGGCGCCGAACTCAATAGAAGATTATTGGCATTCGCACGTAAACAGGCATTAAATCCGGAGCAAGCGGACGTAAGTCATGTGATCTCGGATTTTGCGGACATACTCACTCGGATCAGAAATGATATTGTCAGCATAGAATTTTGTCTCGAAGAATTTCCGATGGTTTGTTCATTCGAGAAGAATGGCTTAGAAAACGCACTCTTAAATCTTTGTTTAAACTCGAGAGATGCGATGCCTCAAGGCGGGAGAATATTAGTAAGCACCGGATTTTCTCCGGCCGGGAAAGAACATAGATCCATGATCCCAGGATTTGTAGATATGGAAGACGCATGCGTCATTTCGGTTCGAGACGAAGGTTCGGGAATGGATGCAGGAGTATTAGAAAGACTATTCGAGCCGTTCTTTACGACAAAACAATCCGGAAAAGGGACCGGCCTTGGAATGCCTATGGTTTACGGATTTGTAAAGCAGTCTAACGGAATGGTTCATGTATACAGTGAAGTCGGTAAGGGAACCTGCGTGGAAATATTCCTTCCATTGAGCAGAAATCCTGAGATCGTCCATGAGGATAGAAACGAAAAGATCTTAGTATTAGAAAGGAATTTAAAAGATCAGACGTATTTAGTCGCTTTGTTAAAAAGATTAGGTTTTGAAATCTTACCCGTAAACGATCTGAAGGAAATAAAGACCATTTCAGAAAATTTTCCTGAAATGTATGCGATTATAGCAGAAGAAGAGATTTTATCCGAAAACTCCGAGTGGGAAAAGTTTAAGAATATGGATCGAATGATCGTAGTTTCAGAATGGAATTCTAAGACGGACTTTGGTCCTCGTCTGAAAGTTTTGAAAAGGCCTTATACTTTGACTAAGTTGAAAAAGTTAACTTAAAGAAAATATAAAGTATTTTAACTCCTGCCTTCAGACTTCCGACCAAGTTTCCGCTGATTTTGGACTTTCCACCGTTTCTTTTTCGATAATGAACCGGAACCTCTTTGATCTTAAATCCGTTCCGGACCGCTTTAATCTGCATTTCCAAGTTCCAACCCCAAGTAAGGTCTTGTAGGTTTAATTGTAATAAGGATTGCCATCTTAATATACGAAATGGACCTAGATCGGTGAATACTACTCCGTAAAAAGTTCGGATTAAAAAGCAAGATAGCCGGTTACCGAATTTTTGCAGGAAAGATAATGAGCCAGGTTCTGCATTTCCTAAAGTCCTGGAACCTATCACAAAATTCGTATTCGGATCTTGAGAGAATGCAAAGAATAAATCGTTTAAGTTTCCGAGGTCGTCCGAACCATCCGCATCCATGAATACGATAAATTCCGGAGAAATTTTTCTTTCCTGAAGATAACGGATGCCTGCTAAACACGCGGCGCCGTATCCTCTTGTCGGTTCTTGTATTAAGATCACTCCAGCATCGATTGCGATCTGCGGAGTGGAGTCTTTGGAACCGTTGTCTAAGATCAAAATTTGTCCAGGTAGGATACCGATGTCGAAAAGAGAATCCAAAACTTTAGGCAAGGATTCTTCTTCGTTCAAGGCAGGGATCAAAAATTTGGAATTTGCCCAGGGAGCTGACAAAGGGTTTATTCTCCTCTTCTGTTTTTAGAAATCCTGAAAAGTTCCTCTGGAGTATAGAACCTAGTTTTTCCGGAGAGTAAATCTACGTCTTCTTTATGGACTAAAGTGGAGAAAGGATAATATTTTTCTATTTCAGAGATCTTTTTGCGAAGATCCGGGTGAACATTCGCACTATTCTTTCTCATATGTTCCGCATTGGATTCTTTCAATCGAGTATGATAAATTTCGAATACGATCTTGGAATGCACTTTTTCGATCCCAATAAACCGGTCCTTCCAAATTTTGGTTTCTCCGGGAAGAATCCGAGTATCAGCAACTAGTTTTGCCTTAGGATACCATTCCCATTCTTGTCCAAATTTGATTTCCTTCGTTGCAAGATATTTTCCTTTAGGATCCAATAACGAAATTTTCAGAAGAAGGAACCTTTCCGGATCTCCCGTAGGAATATTGTGAGCCGCTTTTTCATTCGTAAAAGAAACAGAATATTCCAAATCGTTTCCTTTATTCTTTAATTGGAGCGGTTCGATTTTTAGCCCTGTTGTATATCCGCCAGAGATCTGTTTATCGTAGAGTTCGAACTTTTTCGGAATCCCGCCTCCGATAAAGGAATGTTTATGAGAAGTTCGTATGGGAGTATTCAATTCCGGTCTGACCAACTTGCGCGGCAATTCTCCCATATGGCAGGAACCGCAGGCGACGTTTCCATGTGAATTTCCTTTTTGCTCCAGTTCAATTCCTGTTTTGAAAGCGCATACCAATTGGTCGTCCAGGACGTAATTCGCATTGTGACAGTCCAGACATCTATTCCTAAGTTGGTCCGGAATGATTTTCACAGGATGAGGAGGTTTCGTGTTTCCGTTTGCACCTAATACGTAGGAGTTCCCATCCTTATCCAAACGAACATGACAAACAGCACAGGTAACTCCTTCCGCTTTCATCTTGGGATCAAAGTTAGGATTCGGTTCTTCTATTGGAGTTCTATAATCTCCGCTATTTAGATAGTTTACCAGGGTTTCTCTCTGGTTTGCAACCGGAGTATGACAGTTTAAACAAAGCCAACGAGGAGAGGAAGATTTGGAAAGTTCAGATTGGAACTGAAGATCCGAAAGTGCGTTTGCATGAGTGGAAGTTTTCCACTCCGCATAAATTTCCACATGGCATTTACCGCAATTTTCAGCGCGAACTTCTCCCACTCCTAAAAGAGGAGGCAGATGCGGTAAAGGTCTGGACCAGGGAGCCTGCGAAAAAACTTCGTCCACAGGGATCGGTCTATCTTTCGGTTTCTTAAAAATATAATAGGATAAAGTAACGGTTAAAAATAAGGAGAGGACCGCGAATATTAGACTTATTCTTTTATTTAATAACATTATAAAAATATTATCTAGTTACTAAGGGATGATTTTGATCCGATTTAGAGGACCATTCCCACATGGATCCCGCATAATTTTTTGCATTATAACCCAAGGAAACCAAAACGGATGTCATCCAACCGGATCTGACTCCACCTGTACAATAAGAGATTACCGTCTTATCTTTGGAAATCCCTAATTCATAGAGTTTAGAAACAATTTTAGACTCGCTTAATAGATATCCTTCCTTGTCCAAAAATTGTTTGTAATAGATCCATTTCGCTCCAGGAAGATGTCCTCCTCTGGATTCTCCATAAGGGGTTTGTCCTAAAAATTCTCTTTCTTCTCTAGTATCTATAAAAGCGAATTTTTTATCGGAAAGTCCCGATTGGATCAGTTTGGAATCTGCAGACCAATTTTTATTTTCCAAAGCAGAGGCATTTACTTTAGCCAGGATTTCAGGATGATTTGGAATAGGAGAGTTAGAAGCCTTCTGCAGAGCGTTTATCCCTCCATCTACGATAAAAGATTTAGAAAAACCTAATGTACGTAGTGACCATACGATCCTACCTTCTTCTCCCCATCCTCCAATAGGATCTCCGAATACTAATATGATCTTATCTAAATCCAATCCTTTTTTGCGTATTAGCTCTTTCGCTTGGGGAACCTGGACTAAATTTCCTTGGTTGGGAAATTCTTTTTGAGAGATCTCCTGCCAACCTAATTGAACAGATTTGGAGAATGTGGATAGTTTGATCCCCTCTCTTGCGTCTACGAGCACTGCGCCTTGTTGGTGTAAGTATAACGCTTCTGGCGCACTGATAAACCATCCCTTGATCCCGGAAAGTTTTTCGGAGGCAAAAAGAGAGGAAGAAATTAGAAAAACGAATGCAAAAGAAATTTGGAGTTTCATTTGCATTAACTTGGAAAGAAGGGTAGAATGCGTCAATAAATAATAAAATAATTCTCATATAACAGAATATTTTTAATATTACAGACGAAGGTCTCATATTTTTAATGACATTTAATGGGCAGAAGGGAATAAGCTTGGGATTAGAAGGGAATCAGAAAAGAGTAAGTCGGATTCTAAACCGGTCCGACCTGATTTGGATCCTAGCTTTTTTGGCTTATCTAGCCATCTTTCTATTCTGGGAGTCCAAGAACCGCGACAGAAGTTTAACAGGAAGTTTATATATTCTCGGTTTTTGCGGACTAAGCGTCGTATACGGATTTCTATTCTTTTCTAAAATATTCGAATCTTCCGGAAAACTAAGTTTTGTTTTAGGACTTCTTGTTCGCGGTGTTTTGCTCTTTGCGACTCCTATCTTCGAAGATGATTGGGCTCGTTATCTTTGGGATGGATGGATCAGTTCGGAAAGAGGAAGTCCTTATGGGATTACTCCGGAATCCTATTTTGGAGAATTGGATCCGACTAGGACCGAAATACTTTCCAGGATCAATCATCCGGACTGGCCAACCATCTATGGTCCGATACTTGAGATCTATTTTTATCTAATACATCTTATGTTTCCCTGGAAACTCTGGGCTATCAAACTTTTTCTTTTGGTCCCGGACATTCTTCTCTTCTTCTTGATCAAAACTAAATATGGGGTTCGATCTTCCGCTTTATACTTCTGGAATCCTATCCTTATCAAAGAGGTCTTTATAAATTCTCATCCTGATATTATTGGGATATTTCTTTTGTTTTATTCCTTTTATTTAGCGGGGAAGTATAGGTTTCGTTCGGCCTTTTTTATATGGGGATTGAGTTTAGTAGTAAAAGGATTCGGATTATTCCTTTTTCCTTTTCTATTAAGGTTACATTGGGATAAAAATCGTAATTCTAAGAAGGCGCTGATAGATGCGAGCTTTGCGGCTATGGGGATCGTTTTGGCGTATTCTCCTTTTCTCTTCTTTTCCAACGAAACTGATTTTACCGCTCTGAGCAGATTTATGGAAAGTTTTACATTCTTTCCTTTGGGTTATAATATTTTTTACACATTCTTCGAAGAATTCGCTCGAATTTTCTGGGTCCTGCCCTCGATTTTAAGTATATTATTCTTTTTGAATGAAAGATATTCTCATCAATTGAATACCGAGGAGAAGATAGGGATTACATTCTTCTTATTCTTCTACTTTTCTCCCGTCGTAAATGCTTGGTATCTGCTCTGGATGTTTCCGTTTTTACTCAAGTTTCCGAAGCCCTTTTGGCCTTCTTGGTTTTTTTTATTCTTAGGACAGGTCTCATATTTGAATTATGCAAACCTGGGAGATTGGAAATCCGTATTGGAAAAAGGTTACTATGCACATCCTAACTGGCTGTTGTTTCCGATCCGTTTGCTCTTCTGTCTCATTTTTCTTTTCCGGTTTCGAGTCCGATTTTCTTCAAAAATCATTCATTCCTCTGAAAAATCTTTCTTTTTAAGCTAAATAAGATTTTTTTCTCCTTTGAAAGAATTTTGATTGTTATTTTGGATACTATTTCTAATAAGTTGGATAAATTCTTATTATAACTGTTCGGAATAAATAGAGTTCCGGCTCAGTGGGGAGAACCAAGTATGCCAACGATCGATCCGATTGAAAGAGGTTTGATCCAATCTATTGGGACCTTGGTTCGCAAGAGAAGGCAAGAGTTGGGTCTTTCTCTTGGAAAACTTGCCGAATTATCTCAGGTAAGCCGAGGGATGTTAAGCCTTGTGGAATCCGGAAAGGCTGCACCTTCTATCGCTTTATTATGGAAAATTTCTAAGGCAATTCGTTTACCTTTGTCCAGTCTTATGGAATTTTCAAAGGAAGAATTTCCTAAAATTTATAGGAAAGAAGACTCTAACGGAAATTCCGTAGAAGAGAACCAGTTTGTGATCCGTCCTCTTCTTCATGAAGAAACTAGATTTCAAACTAGACTATTTGAGGTTAGACTTCTTCCCGGAGTTGCCAAAACATTTATTACAAAAGTGCAATCCAAACAAAGACAGAATTTGTTCCTACAGTCAGGAGCGCTTCGTTTGAAAGTAGGAGGCAAATGGTTCGACTTGCAAGAAGGAGATAGCATGACTTTTTTAGGAAAAGATCTGCAAGAACTTGCAAATTTAGGAGAGAAGGACTCTTATTTAATTTGGTCCTCGTCTCTTTCTGACGACTGAAATAGCCTTTGTCTCACCTTTTGTTAATTGCAATTCTTAAGGGGCTTTAGAGTATAATCCGTACTTTTCATATAATGAAAAGTATATGGTTAGATGGAAGCCCTCAGAAAAATCCAAGAATGTTTCTCTAAACGAAAAAAATTGGTTTTATCCTTACTGATAGGACTCGTATCCATTTTTTTCTTAAAGGAAGCTTCTTACTTTTTTGATCTTCTATTTCAACGGAATAGAATGGAATGAAAGAAGATTGGATACCGCTCAGTCTTTGGGTTTTGCGCGATGGTATTCTATGCATACGAAACATCTTTTGCTCACTTTAGTTTCCTTTTGGAATGGCTTGCTATTCTTGTTTCTTGAGAATCTAATACGTAAACATATCTCAATCCTGCTGGTGTGTTTTGGCGCGCTTTTTGTCACATTCTATACTGCAGACAGTACTAGGGTATTTTCCCACTTATTCTATCCGGCTTGGATAGCCCTCTGGCTCATCCGTTCTCGAAAAGGGTTTTCTAACCGGGAAAAATGGGTCTTAAGTTTTGGGTTGGTCTTGGGACTAGCGTATCTCTTGACATTTGATCCATTCTATAAATGGGGAGGGGATCTGATCCATTTAGGGCCTAGAGTCTATTTTTGAGTCAGACACTTTATAAAAAGGTAATTTTCGATTTTTGAATATTCTGCTTTAGCAGAATATAAAGTATTCTTTGGATTCACAAAATTCATTTTCACCATTCATTTTGTTTCCTATTTTTTAGAGTTTACTCCGTTTTGTTTAAAAAATTAGTCGCTTATTATAATATATTGTTCAATTAATTGGACAATATATTCGTTATATTGAAATATATTTGGTAAAAACGAAGCCTTATCTCGACTTTGTGCTTAGAGTCCGCAGTGGAATAAACATGAGGGAACCCCGTCCGGACCAGCAAAGGAGAATAAAATGAAAAATACGCTCATAAATTCGAGCCTCCTGGCAATTGCGCTGGGATTACTCGGGAATTGTGGAGAAGGCTCTTCGGATAGTTCCGCCGCAGCCTTGGCTGCTCTCGGAGGAGGAACCTCAAGTGTAAAAGTTGCAAGCGCTTCCGATCTGTCGATCGAATCTGCAGACGATTATAACGACAACCAATTCGGACTGATCACTGCGGCTACTTTGAGAACTTGGGTAAACGATTGGGCAAACAATAAGCCTGCAGGTATTACCGGAAATTTGGTGATCTTCCAAGCAAACAAAGTGGGAGCCGACTCGAACAAAAGTTTGATCCTTCCTACAACCGGAGTGAAAGTTTTTGTCTCCGTTGCCGGAAACAACACTGCACTTTATTCTTGGAAAACTTTTAGAGAGACCAGATACAACGGTTTGATCTCTATTCCTGGTGGAACTGCAACCACTGGTGGAAACGGTCTTTTAAGCGGAGCAAGCGTCGACGAATGGTTCCAAACTTATGGAGTAGATCCTACTAAGGACCTGATAGTATTCGCGAGCGGTAACGGAGACAACTACGGATCCATCGGTCACCAACATTATACATTAAGATATTGGGGTGTAGCTCACCAACATCTTGCTATCCTGAACGGAAGTATCAAAGGGCAATTTCCGGAAGCGGAATTAGGTAACGATACTGACGAGTCTGTTCCTCCTTTGAACGGGACTTTCTCAGTTAAACAACTGAAGAATGTAGATAACAGAATTCTAACATTAAGTATCGAGGATACGATAGAAGTAGCTAAGAACAACGGACATCATAGCGTTAAAGGACTTTCTTCTACCGTTTTAATATCCGACAACAGAACAGCGAACAATAACAACGATATCAGCGTGTATACCTCTAGTGCCGGATGGCAGGAGTATAACGGTGGAGAGAATACTACCGGAACTACTAAGTCCGGTGGAGGAGCTGTCGCTTTCGAAGGTCACTTGAAAGGTGCCGTTTTTGTTCCTCACTACAACCTAGTGGATCGTTCTTCGTTGGATAATACTTATGCGTATGGAGCTTCCGCTGCAGGAACTTTCAACACTGTAAAGTTCAAATCCAAAGCGGACGTTAAGGACATCTGGGACACTTACGGAACCACGGGTGGACCTAACTCTGGAGCTCCTGCATACGAAGAAGGTCAGACGATTCTTCAATACTGCAGAACCAATACAAGAACTCAAACAAGCGGTATTTCCACTCAGTTGATCTTGGGACGTCCTTCCGTGTTCTTAGAGGACGGATGGAGTATCTTCGGATTTTTAGCAGGGAATTTCCCGCCTGCGAACTTCAACGACGATGTGACTGCTGGAGCTTCTTCTTATCCTTCCGTTCCGGTTAAATTTGCCGCTGATGTTCAAGGTGCGATCGAGTCAGGTGTTAGAGGATCCGGAGATGGACCACATTACAACACGGGTGTGAAAAAATCCACTGTGGATTATTTTCAGATCAACTCTTCTGCGACTACAACCAAACAAGCATTCATAGAGGATTGGAATTACAAAAACCAATAACCGCTACATAACAACTGGGCGGGGAAATCCCGCCCTTTCAATTCTGTAACATAAAATAAAAAGAGGGAGTTACTGCTTTATGAAAATATTATATATCTACGCGCTCGTTGGCGCATTATTTTTCTCTTCTTTGGACATAGTTTTGGCCTCCGGTGGATTCGGCGGCGGCGGGGTGGCCGGCCAGGCGCTTCGTGGAAAAGAAAGGGAAAAGTTCAATCTAGGTAAGGCTATCTATAACGGAGAAGTCGCCTTAGATACAAAAAAAGACGATCTAACAAAATCCCAAAAAAACCGCTTGGAATACCTACAAGGCTCTTTGCCTAACTCTGAAAAAGGAAGGGTAAATCTGGAGGATTTAGCTGGAAAATTATCCGAAGAACAGATCTCAGCTTTGGAATTTTTCGTAAGTATCCGCTTCAACGTGAAGTTGGAGGAAAAGAAGGATTAATCAGGGAACTTCTATATAATGAAATTATTATTTAAGAAGGGAGTTTTTCTTTCCCTTCTATTTTTGGCCCAACCTTTTTTTATCGGAGAATTATTCTCTCAAACGGTTTGGGCTCCTTACCAAAGACAATTATGGGTTAGGACAACTGCAGTGAATTCTGTCTACGATTCAGCTTATGTGGGAAAATACCATACCACTTACGACGACGATGTTCGGATCAACGTAGGAGCTCTCGCTTTCGAGTATGGAGTTACGGATCGTCTTACTGTGGATTTGCAGACAGGTTTTGGTAAATTGGGAAGGACTCAGCTAATCGATCGTTATTTCGGGACCTTAACTTCTCCTGAGCAACCGGATAAGTATGGGATCATAGATTCTAGAGCGGGTCTACGTTATAAGGTCTTGGATGAGTATGATTATGATTCCATCTGGGTCCCTACGATCAGCGTAAGGATCGGTGGGATTAAAAAGGGAGACTATGATAGAAATCCTCAGGCTTTAGGAGACGGAGCAAACGGTGCGGAAGTAAATATCTACTTAGGCAAAGACTTCAACGTTTGGGGGCTTGGTGCTTTAGGCGAGTGGAGTTACAGAAGAAGAGAGAAACCTGTGCCTGATGATATTCTTTATTATGGAGCATTATACAAACGTTTCTTGGATTCATTCATTTTTATTGTCGGAAGTAGGGGGCAGATCGGCCAGGGAGGATATACGTTTACAGATCCAAGAGGAACTCCTCCTTTAAACTTGATCCAAGTAGATCCTCCTTCAATAGCTCCTTTCGGGCAGGATTGGTACAATTATTATCTAGAACATGAAAGACCGGCCTGGGGAAGAAAGGAAGTCTATCATAACTTGGAAGTGAGTTTAGGTTATACGGATAAATACGGGAATTATTATAACTTCTTCTATTCTCATACCTATTCCGGGTATAACACCGCAATCTTAAGGACTTTCGGGTTCCTGGTCAATTTTCCATTTAACTTATAGTCCGTTCCAAGACTTAAGTTATCGATATGTGTTTGATTCCGGGCTTCAATAGTCTGGAATTTTTGGGACAGACTCTAATAGATCGGAGGGAAATATGTTCGGTTTGAAAATTAAAAATTTAGGAATTCGTTTATTACTAATTCCTTTTTTAGGAGCCTGTGATGCACCGGAGTATCTTACTCCGTACCAAAAACTTGCGCTCGTCACTCCAGTGCAGGTATTTGAAACATCTCAACTTCTGTCGGTATCTAACGACGATTACAATAGTAATACCTATGGACTCGTTACCGCGTCTACTTTGGAATCTTGGAGGTCGAATTGGGCAGCGAACCATCCGTCCGCTATCGATGGAAGATTGATCATCTTTCAGATCAGCGGAGGATCACTTTCTGGGTCTTATGTAAGGCCGGAGACAGGCGTGAGAGTTTATGGGATTAGCGCTAGTTCGACCGATTATACTTTTTTCGGTCAGACTAGATTTAACGGTCTGATGGATACCGAAACAATCGTTCCGGAGGGCAAGAATATAGACGCATTCTTAAAACGTTTCGGCGTGAATCCTGCAACCGATCTGATCGTTCTGGCCCAGGATATTCCAAGCGACGGGAATCTAATGATGACTCTTCGTTCCTGGTATACACTGTATTATTGGGGAGTGGAAAAATCACATCTCGCAGTTTTGAACGGAGCAGTTTCCACTAAGATCGCCGCTTCTCAACTTACTGGGGGGTCTTCCTACACTGTTCCTACAAAT
Organism: Leptospira licerasiae serovar Varillal str. VAR 010; assembly: GCF_000244755.1. Classification (NCBI taxonomy): domain Bacteria; kingdom Pseudomonadati; phylum Spirochaetota; class Leptospiria; order Leptospirales; family Leptospiraceae; genus Leptospira; species Leptospira licerasiae. Next base: position 1,516,513 of record NZ_AHOO02000005.1, read on the forward strand.
AATGGTGCGGGTACTGTCGGAAGTTTATATAGGGATCATACGATCTTACAGGCGACTCTTGCGGATGTATTTAACGCTGTGCAAGGAATTACTGATCCGACTTTCACAGGTTCCACTCCTGCGCCCTCGGGCGGAAGTTTCATTTTAGATGCAAGATCCGTTTCGGAATATGATGGAACCGGAACTACAATAGGACCTTCCAATTATACCTGTGCGGATACTCCAAGTTGTTATACTTCTTTCGAAGGTCATATCAAGGGTGCAAAAAACATTTGGTTCGCGAATTTCATCAATGCGAATAAGGAGTTCTTACCAAAATCGGATCTCCAAAATTTACTCGCATCCAACGGATATACGGAAGGACAAACTGTTCTCACATATTGCAGAACGAATGTAAGATCTTCTATCACGGGGTTTGCTACGCTTGCAATCCTTGGATATCCTACCAGATTTTATGACGGCTCTTGGGTAGAATGGGGATCTCTTGCTTACGATTCAAACGGGGCCTGGTCCAACTTGAGTGCGGTATCTGCCTGGAGAACGGATCGTTCTTCCGTGACTGAATTAATTACATATAACGTTGGAAAGTCCGGCATAGATGCATCAAATATTTCTAATTTAGGGACTTATTTCACACCGGAACGCAGCTTTGCGAAAGATACGAACGATATCATAGACCAGGATAAAAAATATCTTTCAGGTTCTGCCTCTTCCGGTGCCGGGGGAGGTGGAGGCGGTTCAGGAGGAGGCGGAGGAGGGAATCCTTGCGGAGGATAAACTCCTCATTCTTCTTCGCGGCAATTTTTGCGGCGGCCTTCTTCTTATTATTTTGTAAAGGAGAAGGGTTTCACCAAAGGCATTGGGCATTCCCCCTCGAATCCCAAGGCTCGATTACAGTAGATCCGAACCCGGCCTCTTGCGGGAGCTGCCATTTACAACAGTTCGGTTCCTGGAAGTCGACTCTTCACTCCCGGGCCACCGGCCCGGGCTTTCTTTGGCAATTACCTCGGATCGGAAAGCACGGATCCGAAAATTGTATGAACTGTCATAGCCCGAATCCTGAGGTAAAAAGTTTGCTAATGTCACGCTTAGGTTGGGGAGAAGTTTCCGGCTCCGATTGGAAATCGGGTTCGGAAGAGAATGGAGTTCAGTGCGCAAGTTGTCATCTCCGAAAAGGAAAAGTATACGGGCCGTTCCCGAAAGATGGAGGCAACGGTAGAATATTTCAAAATTTGAATATTCCCCACCAAGGTTTTATCCCCAAAAAGGAATTCGAAGAATCCGAGTTTTGTAAAAACTGCCACCAATCACCGGAGACTTCGAAACAGGTGAATGGAAAATTCCTAATGGACACTTATGGACAATGGAGAAGATCCGAATTTGCAAGATCAAATGTACAATGCCAGAATTGCCATATGCCAGACAGAAAACATGAATGGAAAGGTATCTCCGATCCGGAAATGGTAAAACGCGGGGTCCAAACTTCTCTACAAGTTGTGACGAAAAAAGAGGAAGCCGAAATTATCGCAGAACTAAAAAATTCAGGAGTAGGGCATTCTTTCCCAAGTTATTCCGTTCCAAAAGTGTATTTGGAGATCTGGACAGAAACCATCAAAGGTGAGAAAAGGAAAATCTCCGAAAAGACTTTAGGCTGGATGCTGGATCTGGAATTGCAGAGAGAAATTTTTGATACTAGACTTCCTCAGGGAGGATCCGCTCTTCTGCAGGTTCATTTATCGAAGGAAGAGTTTTCCAAACTCAAACGAGTCGAGTTTATCGTAATAGTGGATCCAAAAGAATATTATAAAAGAATGTTCCAAGACAATTGGGATTATAGAGATAGTTTCCAAGAAGAAACAAAACCTTGGGTTCTTCCAAATCTCCGAAAAGCGCTCGAAGAAGCGAATTCCGCAAGGTATGAATTAGTTCGTAGTGAATGGAAAAATGTAGGAATTCCTACATCGAATCCATGAAATAATCCACTTGAATAGAATCAAATTTTGTGATAGCACCTTCCGGGTACCACCGCACCGGCCCCCACCCTGAGCGGGCGGGGAAAACTTAAATATACGATGGAACTCCTACATCGCGTTATCTACGCGCCTTAATCTCTCTCCACGTGCGAAAACCTTTGAGTCTAATCGCAAAAACTAGTTTCCTAATTCACAGTGGAGCCCCAAATTCATCCGAGTATGGGATCTTTATTAGAGGAACCGGAATTTCCTAAATTAATAAGCGCTTATAGAGAGGCCTTAAAAAGAAGATATTCCAAAAATAATCTTTCCCAATATCCTAAGTTCTCTTCCATCCCGGAGGAGAAAGTGGAACTTTTGGTTCGTTACTTTTTGGAACTACTCTATCCTGAATACGAGGGCAGAAAAAAATTGGACGGAGCATTCGAGTCTTTAGCAGGATTCGTGCATTCTCCTCCAAAAGTATTGGGGCTTTTAGGCCAATTGAGCTTAGCTGTATTCAAATTGGGCCGTCATTTAAGATCAGCATTCCAGGCGGGATTTGCAGCATTACATTCTTACATAACCGCTCATAGATTCGAAGAGATCATGTTCTCCAAAGCAAAAGAATTGTTAAACGAAGGTAAAGATCTCCAGAACAAATCCAATTTCAATCAGGTGCTTGCTTCGGTTTCCAAAAAAGACGCGGACCAGTTTAGAGAAGATATCTTAAAATTATTTGCGACACTTTCGGACAGGGAACTTCTTTCTAAGATCAAACAACTTATGGACGCGGTTGTTAAAACGATGAAGTCCAAACCTAAAACTTATACTCAAGAAGAAGTGGAAGGTATTATGCTCGGTGCAGGAATTCTTACAAAGGGAGAAGAACTATTTTCGGGAATGACTCGAGAAGAAATGGACCTGATCTTAGAAGCGATTGATCAAGTGGAGAAGGATTCGTTTGAAGAAGCGATTGCTTCTGTAGGTAAATAACCCTGCCGACGGTCGGAGTCGAACCGACACGAGGTTGCCCTCGCTGGATTTTGAATCCAGTGCGTCTACCAATTCCACCACATCGGCGGGTTTTATAATTCCGTATTGGATCAGGAATCGAGTTCGATGTACTTGCCCTTACCGCGGGCTACAATTTTACCGATCTCGTTCTCTATTTCGGCCCTGTTTTCGATCACTTTTTTGTTCTTTTTAACGAACCAGCCACGTAAATGCAGAGGTTGATTTACTTGTGCAGGCTGTAAGAAGCGGATCGTCAACTCGCCAGTTGTTGTTTTAAAATTCATCGCTTCATTGATTTTGGCCATAATTTCGTCCAAAATAGTTGCGATGATTCCGGGATGGATCACGTCCGGGGACCCTTGGAACTTTTCAGGAACCGTGTAGTCACCGTAAGCGGTTTTAGTGTCCTCATCAAAGGTGATCTTTAATTGAAGACCGTCCGGATTGTCAGGACTAGACCCGAAGCTCAGGTTTTCCCGAACCGTTGATTTCATATATGTCAAGTTATTACTTAACATTCATGGTGTCAATCCGAAAAAGCTACTGATTGCTGTTTAAGAACGATGTAATACTCTGTCGAAAATAATAGGTAAGAATCTTTTAAATGACTGCACTTCTTTTATTATTGGGACTTCTTTCTGCAGGAGCAGGAGCGTACACTTTATTCAGAGATCCGAATAGATCTTCCGGAAGTTCTGCGCCTTCTCCTGGTGGTGGGCGTTCCGGTGGAAGCGGCGGTCCAGGGTCGGGTGGAGGAGGTGCAGGAACTCCTGCTCCAGCTGATCGAGGAAAACTAGTCAACGTAGGAGACCAAGAACCTCCTAGTTCTTCTGCTCCTTCTCCATCTTCTTCACAGCCGCAAAAAGGCGGCGGGCAACCAACAGCAGAAAAGCCTAAGGAAGAATGGAGTCCTCCTTCTCCCGGCGGAGAAACTCCTAACTATCCCGGATTAAAGAAGAAGGATAAATTACAACTTCCTCATGCAACCGACGATATCATTCGGAATAACTCCCGTTATGCGCATCATAGAAGACCTCTTTTACATTCGGAAGCGTTAGTAGATAAGGAAAATTTCTTAGGTGCGTTGGAGATCTTAAAGAGAACTAACGCTAGGATCCCCGATTCGGATATTAATGAAAAAATTGATAATAATATCCAAGCGATAGAGGATCATATCAACTCTCCTCCTGAAGAAGAGACTTATACTCCAGATGATCCGAATTATACAGGGCCTCCCATTCCGATGGGAGACTTGGTCAAGGCTATCAAAGAGATCAGCCAAGCTCTTGGGAACAGTATGTCCCAAGGATTCTCAAATCCGATTCAGATCCAGGCTCCTCCCGGAACAGAGGCGCCTAAACTTCCTGCAGAACTTCCACCAGGACCAGTTTCTTATCAAATTATTTCTTATGCTCCTTCTTCCGGGCCAATACCCCCACCACCACCGGGCGCTCCTATTTCTTATAGTGCAGGTGTTCCTTCACCTCCAGGAGGATTTCCTCCTGGTCCGGGTGGTTCCCCTTCAAACGATGGGCCAGGTCCTGTAAGTCCGGAAGATTTTGCTCCTTCTGAACCTTCCCCCAAACCGAAAGACCAAGGACATCTTGATCCGAATGAGATGGATCTTCCTGAAGATACTTTTTTCACGGATGAATGGGATAAGTTTAAGGATCTTCCTCTCGTAGATAGAAGGACTGGAGAAGATCGTCGCTCCCAAGGAGAAAGAAGAGGAGGAGAAGGTTCCCGCAAGGACAGAAGAGGGGAAGACGACAGAAGGAAAGAGGATCTTTTCCAAGAGAGAGACGATTATCTCAAGAAGAAGGCGGAAGAAAAGCGCCAAGAAAGAGAAGAGCAAGCATTAGAGGAACCTTTACCTCAGGATTGGCCTAAACCTGAATATCCTCTTTCCGATCAGATCCCAGGTTATGCGGCACCTGTTCTTCCTCAGATAGATTTAGTTCCGATTCGTTTACCTGATCCGGAAGATAAAGTGTTGAGAGGAGAGCCAGAAGGAACTCCGCAAGCACCCGCACCGACTCCAAGCGGAGAAGCTGCCGCCGCTCCAGGTCCAGTAGAATTACCTAAAATAGATCTTCCTGATCCTGTGGATGAAACTAAGCAGGAAGAATACAAACCTGAAATTCCTCCGCTAGCAGGGCCAGGAGCTCCGGCCGGAGCTGCACCTTCTCCTATTCCGAATGCGGAAGAAGCTCCGGAGATAGAAGTACTGGATGGAGGTCTAGAACCTCTAGACCAAGATAGACCGGAAGGTCCAAGCGGAGGCGGAGAAGAAGAGCCTAAAATGATCCATGGTATTCTGGAGTTAAAACCTCCGGAAGTGGATGATGCTCCCTTCTTGACCTTGACCTATGATTTCGGGAAGATACCTCATTCTTTCAAACTTTCCAAGAATTACAGTATTATGGAATACTCATATTATAAGTATAAGCCAATGCTGATCAAGGCTCAGGAATTCGCTCGCCGCAAAATGTTGAAGAACGCTCTAAATTATTATCGTGTGATCAAATCCCAGAACATCCCTCCTGAACTCAGAAAGATGATTAACCGTAACATCAAGGACATCACTGAGTTCATGGAGAAATACCTAATGGCTAAAGGGTGAGTCGTAGAGTTTAGAGAGAGACACAGAGGTTTTCTCACACAGAGTCACAAAGTCACGCAGGGTATCACGCAGAGCCGCTAAGTCGCAGAGGGTTTTCGTAAGGTAGGAACTCTGAGTCCTGACTCCTCGCTGTGATTCGGCGTCTCTGCGCACCATATTGTTCTCCGCGTCTCCGAGTGAACCTGTCGTATCTGAAATTCTGACAGAAAAAGCGGTTTAGAAAAAAATCCCGGAATTTCCTAAAAAAGAAAAACTGCTTTCCATCCTGGCTGTCTAAATTTAGAATGATTCTAAATAGGAGAGAGCAAAATGCCTCAAGTTACTTCACTCGCACCGGACTTTAAAGCAGAAGCCGTAATCGGCCAGCAAATCAAGGAAATCAAACTTTCCGACTATAAAGGAAAGTGGGTTGTTCTATTCTTCTGGCCCCTCGACTTCACTTTCGTTTGTCCTACTGAAATCATCGAGTACGATGCAAAACTAGACGAATTCAAAAAAATCGGAGCGGAAGTTCTGGGAGTTTCCGTTGACAGCGCTTTTACTCACCTTGCTTGGAAGAACACTCCTCGTAAACAAGGCGGATTGGGTGATATCAAGTATCCTCTAATTGCTGACATAACCAAGTCGATCGCAAGAGATTACGGAGTTCTTTTAGAAGGCGGAGTCGCTCTAAGAGGAACCTTCGTGATCGATCCTGCCGGAGTGATCCGTCAGTCTACCATCAACGATCTTCCTGTAGGAAGAAACATAGATGAAGCGATCCGTTTGGTGAAAGCTTTCCAATACGTGGAAAAACACGGTGAAGTTTGTCCTGCAAACTGGGACGAAGGAAAGAAAACCATGAAAGCGGATCCGGAAAAGTCCAAAGAATATTTCTCTTCGGTAAACTAATCCATTCTCACGGAAATCCGGTCCTAGGGCCGGATTCTCCCATCTAATTTCTCCTGGTCACTCTCCTGACTCCTTACAACCTGGTTATATGGCCCTCAATCGGCCAAAACTCGCACTTAGTCATTTCGGAAAGGGTTGCATCTTTTCCGGATAAAGTCTAAGATATGGGAGAAGAATATTATGGCACAAGCACTTGAGATCATTTCAGACGAAGATAGATATTATCGTGCGGATAATTTTCCCAAAGGACTGACACGCAAAGTGGTGGAGTCCATCTCCCATATTAAGAATGAGCCTGCATGGCTGACTGAATTTCGTCTTGAGGCATTCAAAGTTTTTGAAAGTAAACCTATGCCCGGTTGGGGATTTTTTCCCAACTTCAAAGTGGATATAGACGAGTATGTACATTATATAGGCGCAAATCATAAAAAGAAAAAATCCTGGGACGAAGTTGATCCTGAAGTATTAAAAAGTTTTGAAAGACTTGGCATCCCCGAACACGAAAGAAAATACCTGGCAGGGATCGAAGCCATGGAAGATTCCGAGACTGTTTACGCTAACGTTAAAAAGGAACTTACAGATCTTGGGATTATTTTTTGCGACATTGACACTGCGATACGAGAGTATCCTGAGATCGTTCGCAAATATATCGGAACTGTCGTTTCTATCGGGGACAATAAATTCTCCGCATTGAACTCCGCTGTTTTTTCGGGAGGATCTTTCGCTTATGTTCCGAAAGGTGTCAAAACTCCAATGCCTTTACAGGCTTACTTCAAGGTGAGTGCTGCTTCTTCCGGCCAATACGAAAGGACACTTCTAATCGCAGAAGACGGAGCGGAGTTGGAATATTCGGAAGGATGTTCTTCCGTACAGGACAAAGGAACAAATTTCCATACCGCAGTGGTGGAGCTGATCGCTCATAAGAATTCCAAAATATTCTACACTACGATCCAAAACTGGAAAAAGAATATGTACAACTGGACAGTAAAGCGCGGTCTTTGTCATGAAGCGGCCCATATTACCTGGACGGATGTGAATATAGGTGCGAACACCATCAAGTATCCAGGTATCGTATTACAGGGAGATAATTCTACTGGAGATATTTTATCCTTGGCGTTTGCAGGTTCCGGTCAGATCCAAGATACTGGTGCAAGGATCATTCATGTAGGTAAAAACACCCGCAGTAATATTCTTGCAAAAGGAGTTTCTTTGGACGGCGGGATCAACTCATACAGAGGTCTTGTAAAATTCACGACAGGTTCTTCTAACGCATACAGCCACGTGAAATGTGACGGTCTCATGATGGATGATCGTTCTCAATCCCACGCTTATCCTTATAACGATGTGAGCGGGCAGAATGGAACCTTGAACTATGAAGCGACTGTTTCTCGGATCGACGAGGACCAATTGTTCTATCTTCAATCCAGAGGACTTTCGGAAGATGATGCAAAACTTCTGATCATCAACGGTTTCTGCGAAGGTGTGACTAAACACTTAAATGTGGAATATTCTGTAGAGATGACTCGGCTTATTAGAATGATCTTGGAAGATGGGAAAGTTATTTCCGAACATTCGGATTCGGCTGTTTCCTGACCGGAAAAAAGCTGGTATTCCTTTTAAAATCCGGTCATACAAATCGTATGCAGAGAGTATTGGGTATTTTTCTTGTGGTCGGTTTGATTCTGGCTGGGCTCCAGATCTTTTTTCCGGATGGGTCAGTTTCTTCTAACGAATCTGAACAAACAAGTTCTACTGCAACGCCAGAAGAACAGGAAGTAAAAACCGAAACTCCAAACGCGGCCTTTTTTTGGATCACAGCCACTATCGGTTCTTTTCTGGACCAATTGAAAAAAGAATCCGCAGATCGTAATGCCGATCCGGAATCTCTTACCGACCAGGAGTTGAAGGAACTTTTTCAACAAGGTTTAGATTCTTATAATGCTGCGGAATACGAAAATGCGATTTCCCAATATGATCGTTATCTCGCAGTGAATCCTAAAAATTCTTCCGCATTCTATAATCGTGGTTTAAGTAAATATTATCTGAATAGATACACCGAGGCCGAAACTGATTTTGATACCGCGTATTCTTTGGATGATAAGAATCTGGACGCGTTATATTATAGAGGTTTAAGTCGTTTCGGTTTGGAAAGAAAGGAAGAAGGTTTAGGAGACCTGAACAAGGCCATCGATTCCGGCCTAATAAAGTCGTATGCATTTGCGGAAAGGGCGATCCAACTAGGTATATTAGAAAAAACGAAAGAATCTTTGGCTGACGCCAAAAAAGCTGTACAATTGGAGCCGGAATATCCGAGAGCGATTTTTGCTTTGGGATTCGCATATTATGCATCTGGCAAATATAAGGAAAGTGTGGATTCTTATTCCAAAGTTTTGAGGATTTTGCCGGACGATTCGATATCATATTTCAATCGTGGATTGGGTTATGCTGCCCTAAAAAGAAAGACTGAGTCTTGTAAGGATTATAAAAAATCCTGGGATCTAGGATACACAAACGCAGAAAAACAATATAAGGATTCTTGCAAGTGAACGAAACCATTCCCGATACTGAAATCCTGGAGAATGGGACCGGAAAGATCCCGCTCAAGGGTCATACTCTGGCGGAACTCACTCAGATTATTTCCGAGTTGGGCGAAAAACCTTTTAGAGCGAAACAAATTTATAATGGATTATATGCGAATCGTTACGAGTCTTGGGAAGAATTTTCCACCATCGGCAAGGACTTAAAGGAAAAATTAAAGGAGAAGTTCAGCTTCTCCTCCATCAGCGTTGCTAAACATTTAAAATCTGTAGACGGTACCCAAAAATTCACATTCGAATCCGTCCCAGGAAGCGGGAAAGAATTCGAATCCGTCTGGATCCCTTCAGGAGACGGTGGAAGGAAAACGATCTGTATTTCTTCCCAAGTGGGTTGCACCTTAAATTGTAAATTCTGCGCTACTGCCAAACTTCCCTACATGGGAAATTTAAAGGCAGGAGAGATCATAGACCAGATCCTCCAGGTAGAAAAGATCGTAGGCGATCGCGCTACAAACATAGTGTTTATGGGAATGGGCGAACCCATGCATAATTACTTTAATGTAATGCGTGCAGCGGAACTTCTTCATGACCAAGAAGCATTGGGAATGGGTGCAAAAAGGATCACTATCTCCACTTCAGGGGTAGTGAACGGTATTCGTAGATTTATTGAAAATAAAGAGCCTTATAATCTTGCTATCTCTCTCAATCATCCGGATCCCAACGGAAGAAAAGAGATCATGGATATAGAAGAGAAGTTTGCTCTTCCCGAACTTTTGGATGCTGCCTTAGAATATACTAAAGTTCTAAAGCGCAGGATCACATTCGAATATGTAATGATCCCTGGCGTGAATATGAGTCCGGAAGACGCCAAAAAATTGGTAAAGATAGCAAGAAGACTGGATTGTAAAATAAACGTAATCCCTTTAAATACCGAGTTTTTCGGCTGGAGAAGGCCGACAGATCAGGAAATAAATGAGTTTTTGCGCCATTTGGAACCGGCGGGAGTTCCCATCTTGAACAGAAGGTCCCCTGGAAAAGACATCAATGGGGCCTGCGGAATGCTCGCCGCAAAAAGTTGACCTTAGATCCGTATCGAATATCTTAGCTGGAATGAGGCTGTCTCTTTTTTCGACCTTATTCTTATTTTCTTTTATTATGATCGGGTTCACCGATTGTAAAGATCCCTACCAACAAAAATGCCAAGAGATCTGCGGGTTTTTCACCTCTTGTGTGGAGAAACAATTTGCATCCAAGGGGCCAATGGACGCGTCCCAGAAAAGTTTCATGCAGATCGAATGTGAATCAGGATGTTTGAGAGAACAAGGATACGCAATGCCTTGTTACGAGTCCGAAAAAACATGTACCGGATTTACTCGTTGTCTTATGGAATCCGGTCTCATGGACTGATGTCCTCGTTTTTCTATTAAGTTTGGAGTATTATAAAAATATGAATTTCGTTCAAGATAGGAAAAACGTTCCGTTTTTGAAATGGTCTACCTGGTTTCTTTTGGTAGTCGCTGTGCTTCCCTTATTTCTTACTTTTCCCCTGGATGTGATCGATATTGATTCTTCCCAATACGCTGAGATCGGTAGGGAAATGACGGATAGCGGGAATTGGTTTTTTATCCGCGATAACGGTAGGAGATACCTGGACAAACCGATCCTGACTTTCTGGAAGATCAGCTCTTCTTTTACACTTTTCGGCCAGAATAATTACGCGTTTCGTTTGCCTGCCATTCTTATGACTTTGATCTCTCTTTGGGGAGTGTTCACGATCACCAAACTGTATTCAGGAAATATAAAGCGTGCCTGGATTTCCGTATTCTTGTACGCGTTGTCTCCCGGATTGTACGCGATGGTGGTGGATCCAAAGATAGATGTTTATGTAACTCCTTATATCATTTTAGTATTCGCTTTTTATTATTTAGGAACCAAAAAGAATTCTGCTTATTATTACGCGATGTATCTTGCTATGGGACTCGGCTTTATAACAAAAGGGCCGATCGCAGTTGTAATTCCAGGGATTGGGATAGGCGGAGATATTCTTTTTAGAAGGGATTGGAAAAGACTTCTGGGGATGAAACTTTTTCCCGGGGGAATTTTGGCGATCCTTCCTCCACTATTGTGGTCTATTCCTTTGTATTTGGAGTTCAATACTTACGGACCTTATTTTTTCCTATGGGTTCAATCCTTCGGTCGTTTTTATATTAAGATGTACGACCAAAAGTTCAATCCTCTATTCTTCTATTCCAATTTCTCTTGGGCATTCGGGATATTTATATTACCTTTCTTGGCTTGGATAGTTTCGAATTTAGTCGGATTCGTAAAGGAGAAGGGCAAAAACTTAATTTTGAATATTCGAAAAAATGAATGGAAGGAAAAGGACTTTGTTCCTGCGTTCTGGCTATTCTTATTTTTGTTTTTGATCAGTTTTTCCAAATACCAATTGCCTCAATATATTTACTGGTGTCTTCCAGCGGGAGCGATAGTAGGTTCCGGATTTTTACTTAAGCTGATCGAAGGTCCGGAAGGCTCACTTTCTTTTATTGGTAAAATTTTAGTTTACCTAACTAGCTTAGGGTTCGTATTTGCAGGGATCTTATTTCCGATCTTGGTCTTAGATGTTCCGGTTTCCTATTATGTTTGGGTGGCTGTTTATCTAGGAATTGCGGCGATCGTTCTACTGTATTTCAAAATCAACGCAGTGCTTGGGACTTTGGTGGTATCCGTTTCCTTCTTCTTTACTTTGGTGAGTTTATATGCATATCCATTGCTTGTTTCTTACCAACCTTCCAAAGAAGTGGGGGAGATTATACAAGAGGCGGAGCCCGGAAAAGAAAAGTTTCTAATGTTCGGGGTTCCTGCTTCTAAAAGATCTTATGCGTTTTACTCTAAACGTATAACTCGCACCTTATTCGATCCGGAAGTTCTTTTTGAGGCTCTTCAGAAGGACGGAGAAAGAATGATACTCATCTCTGAAAAATATCTGCCTCATTTCGACGAGTTCACTTCAAATCGAGTGGATCTGGATATTTTTGCCGAATATGAAAGTTATAAGGTGGCTACTCCTGAATTCGGTTTCTTCTTAAAGTCAAAGAGAGATTCTTTGACTACTAAGGTTTATCTAGGTAAGATCCGTTTTAAGCCGGGAAAGGAGACCACAACAGAGAATTCTAAATAATTCTTTTTTTCTAAATCTAAGAAAAAAAGTATAAGGGAAATTTTATAAATACACCGAATTCTTAAGTAGGCTTTGTTATGAGCCTGGTTTGGTTTTGGTCCCAGGGTCCTCCTGGGGCTACTTTTCCCTTCTTTTTGTAATTCTTTTTTTTCACACAGAGCTCACGGAGTCATTAAGTTCGTATAAAATCGTTGGTTCTTTTAAACATGAATCTCAGTGCTCTCTGTGGCCTCTGCGCAAAAATCCATAAGTATTTCTCGACTTTTGACCATTCTTCTTTTAGAAATGACGAATGGATTTTTCCCGTTCCTTGTTCCTCTGTGCGATCTTATTCCTGTTTCAATGTATTACTTCCCCTATTAAAAACATTCCTTTAAAGGAAGAAAATCATATCCTGCCTTGGGATAAAAGAGAAGCAGAAGCAGTTAAAATTCTTACCGATCTGATCCGGATCAAATCGGTAAGAGGGAATGAAAAACAAGCCGCAGAATATATCAGATCCATTTTCGAAAAAGAAGGCATTAAAACTAAATTCATCTACGAGCCTGGATTCCAAGAAAGAGTGAATTTGATTGCCGAGTTAGAGCCTGATACACCGAGTTCGGAAAAAGGTTTAATTTTAGGAAACCATTTGGATGTGGTCGAAGCGGATCCTAAAGAATGGACAGAAGATCCATTTTCCGGCATCGTCAAAGAAGGAAGAATTCACGGAAGAGGCGCCCTGGATTGTAAAGGCCTCATTGCAATGCAGATTGTTTCCTTTTTGGAACTGAAAAGATCCGCAATTCCACTTAAAAGAAAAATAATGTTCTTAAGCATGGCTGACGAAGAATCCGGAAGCGAAAGAGGCGCCAGATTCTTATTAAAGGATCACCCTGAATTATTCAAAGGTTACGGATACATGTTGAACGAAGGAAGTTTCGGGACCAAGGATGTTGCGATCCCCGGAAGTACTATCTTTAATATACAATACGCGGAAAAAGGAAATCTTTGGTTGAATGTAAGGGCAAAAGGAGAGCAAGGACATGGTAGCACTCCCAGCCAAAATTACCCTAGTCTTAGGCTTCTGGGATTTTTAACGGAAGTTTTGGAATATGATACGGACATTCGTATCTCCAAGGAGACACAAGGATTTTTCTATCAGTTGGGAAGTATCAGTTCTTTTCCTAAATCATTCATATTAAAAAATTCAAATATTCCGATTTTGAGAAGATTATTGTATGGGCCAATCCGTGCGAGCAGGCAGCTTAGCGCGATCACCCGAAATACTAAGGCGATTTCCGGTCTGAAAACGGATGAAGGCAAAGGTCATAATGTACTTTCTTCCTTATCCGAGGCGAAATTGGATGTGAGACTCCTTCCAGGATTTGATCCTTTGGAATATCTAAAAGAGATCCAAAAGATCGCGGTAAAATACGAAGTGGAAGTGGAGCCAGCCGCAACTGTGCCTTCGGATATTTCTACTCTGGATTCGCTTTTATTCCAGAGGCTTGCTTCTGTTTCAACTCGCAAAATTCCCGGAAGTATAGCTACTCCATTTATTTCACCCGGTAAAACGGATAATGCATATTTTCGTCAGATAGGTATGGAATGTTACGGGTTGATCCCGGTTCTTCTTAACGAAAAAGAACTCACGATGCTTCACGGTAAGAATGAGAGTATCAGTCTGGAAAATTTAAAAATGGGAACGCAGATATTATTTGAACTATTATATCAAATGAACTGATGTTCGTTCTGTGGAATATATAAAACATTTGTGTTGAAGCACATTTATACCAAAGCTTTCTTTTGCTTGTCAAACAAACTGGACCGAATCCTTATGTTCGAAAAACAAGAATTGGATCTACTTTGGTTCGCTATATAATTCCCTATTTCTTTTTATACTTATTTTATTTGCCGTTCAGAATTCTTCCTTATAGAGCCTGTTTAATTTACGGAAGATTTTTAGTATGTCTTCTTTACCCGCTCGCTAAAAAACATCGTAAGATCGCTTATGATAATATTTCTTATGCGTTCCCGGATTATTCGGAAGAAAAGAAGAAACAACTCGTATGGAAAAGTTTTCTTCATATAGGTGACCTTCTTGCCGGTACCTTATTTGCTCCTCGTTTAAATCGTAAATGGATGGATAAGTATCTGGTTTACGATGCTGAGTCTTTGGCAATCGAACAAAAAACGATACAAGAAGGAGTGGGGGTTGTTCTGATCTCTGGACATTTTGGTACTTGGGAAATTCTTGTTCAGTTCATGGGAATTAGAATGAAAGGAGGAGGGATCTATAAAAAAGTAAGAAATCCTTTCGTGGATAAGCTTATCTATAAATTGAGAAGTAAGAATGGGATCAGATTAGTATCCACAGAAGAATCTAGCCAAGTCACTAAGATGTTAAAACAAGGTTACTGGGTCGGATTCGGTTCCGATCAGAACGCGGGCAAGGTGGGGATCTTTGTGGACTTCTTCAATAGAAAAGCTTCCACGTACCAAGGTCCCGCTTTAATGGCGTACTTAACCGGGGCTAAAATGTTACTCTATTCGGTTTTATGTGGTGAAAAAGGTAAGGTCATGGTCCGGGTCAAGGATCTTGGGTTCGTAGACAAGGCCGCATTCTCGGATAGGGAAGCTGCCATCCGCCATTACACTGAGGTTTGGACAAAAGCTTTGGAAGAAGAAGTGAAACTGTATCCGGAGCAATATTTTTGGGTACATAGAAGATGGAGAACCAAACCGGGAGATTTCCCGGGTCAAATATAATCATGATGGTTCCTACGATCCCGATCATATCCGTCACGATTTGCATCTTTTCCGCATTTCTGATCTTCACCAAAAGACCTAGATACTCTTTCGATTCTATTTATTCCGTATTTACTATCTTTCTTGCGGCTCCTCATCTGGGACATTTGTTCGTACATAGATTCGAATGGGGACCTGAGTTTCTGGATTTCACGATCCTTTTTCCTTATACCTTTGGCCCATTATTATTACTTTATATTCGAAATTTAACTACGGAAGGCAAAAGTTTTAGAAAGACAGACCTTTTTCATTTTGTTCCGTTTGCCGTATTGTTATGTATATTTATATACAGATTATTCTTTCTTCGACCTCCTGAAGACGAGTTTGATCCTCACGATTGGCATAGACCGAGTAAAGGATTTCATCCCAACGGGGGCTTATTAGTCACATCTATGTTGGTGTATTCCGTTTGGATATTCCTACTTCTGAACAAACATAAGAAGAATATTGTAAATCACTTTTCTAATATAGATAGCATTAAGGATTTACGATGGATGTATTGGAGTTTGATATTATTCGTAATATCTACAGGCGTTCATTTTTTGTTGGAAGGTTTACTATTCACGGATCTCTCTCCCGAGACCTACGAGCCTAGATTAGTCAGGGGAGGAGCAGTATTGGCATTTTCCGTTTTCTTTTGCTGGTTCGGTGTAAGACAAACTGTAGTTTATACTCATAGGGAATTACATGCGTTTAAAGAAAAAACTTTAAATGAAGAAGAGGAAGTGGAAGAAGAACGCAAAAAATACGAAAAGTCCGGACTGAGAGAAGATATGATCCCAGAATATCTTTCTAAGATCCGAAATTATATGGAGTCCGAAAAACCTTACAAAGATTCAGAATTTTCCATCGATCTACTTTCTGAAAATACGGAAGTTCCAAGGTTCTATATAACTCAGATATTAAGCGAAACTTTGGAAACAAATTTCTATAATTTTGTAAACGAGTATAGGATTAAAGATATCATCTTTGCTTTGAAGAGTATTTCAGAGGAGCGCCCGAATTTTTTGAGATTAGCCCTTGAGTATGGTTTTAATTCTAAGTCTACTTTTAATACTTCTTTTAAAAAAGTCACAGGAAAAACACCAACCCAATATCTGGAAGAAATTTCCAAAGTGAGTTCCGCCTAAAGTCCTAAAAATATGGTTCGAGCCGATTGGGACGGTCGAATTCATCCGAAAGATTTCGTAGATTATACCTAACTAACAAGTTTGGAGTAGTTATGCTTCGTTTACGATCTATTCTATTGATAGCTGTTGCGGCCTTTATTTGGAACTGCGACAGCTCCGGAGGAACTGATCTTTCTTCCGCTGCGGTTTTATTATCCGCTTCTCAATGTACACCTACGACCACCACCACAATGTCTACGACTCTTACGGACAATACTTCCTGTCCAGGCGCTATCAACAATGCGACGGATGATCTTGGCTTTGGAGGACCTACTTGCGTAACTAGTATTGCTGCAGAGGCACCTTGTTGGATGAAAACCAACTTTCACTGCGTTACAGTAACGGTAGTTGGCTCCAATTATGTGATTACTACAAATGATAAGCCTCCTCATAAAAGTGCGTATTATTCAGTGGCTTCCGGCTATAATGAAGCGATGGACACTGCAGGCGGCTTCCATACGAATCCGAATACCATTCTGTCCCAGAATATTACTATGACCATTCCGACCACTCCTACTGTTACTGATTGTTCTCAATCCAATGCGGGAACGGATTCAATCGGAATTACTACACTTGGCGTTGTGATCTTCAATAACCAAGCAGCTCCAGGAGATTCTTTTTCCACTGAATATTACACTATGGATCAATCCCAAGGCCACCCTCAAAATACTGGAAAATACCATTATCATACGGAACCTTATAAAATCACAAACGACGATGGTAATATGGTAGGACTTATGCTGGATGGTTTCCCGATTTACGGAAAGAAAAATCAATCAGGTTCTTATCCTACATTGGATTCTACCACTCACACGACTTCCTGCACTCCTACAGAATTCCCGGATGGAACTTATTGTTATCATGTAGAGAACAATACTGGATATAACGGATACATTATCGGAAGTTACTTCAAAGGAACTCCAGGTTCCGTAGACTAATCAGAGGTCAGATTGAAGTTCTATTTACTTTCGATTTGTTTTCTCCTAGTCGCCTGCGATCCTACTCGGGTCGCAAGTAACGATCCTTCTATCACTCGAAACGGAAGGGTTGTTTTTTATAGAGGAGAAAAGTTCCACGGACTTTTGGAATCAAAGATAGAAGAATTGGGAGTCTTTCGGGTGACGTCCTATAAGAACGGTTTGCCTGATGGGATGGAAAAAGATGTGTATTCTAACGGTCAGATTTTGGCTGAAAGAGAATTTTCTGCGGGGAAGAAAGTAGGCACTCATCTAGGTTGGTTTCCCGACGGAAAAAAACGATTTCATAATGAATATTCAGAAGGCCAGTTCCATGGGGCCCAATGGGAATGGAGAAATTCCGGCTCATTGTATTCTTATGCAAAATTCGATCAAGGAAAAGTGATCGGAAAGAAGATGTGGAGAGAGAACGGTCAGATCTATATGAATTTTGTGATCCACAATGGACGAGCGTATGGAATGACCGGCGGAAAATTATGCAGCCAGGTCCGAGGAGACGAAAATGGGAATACGATCCTATTCTAAAATATTATTCTGTAGTTTAGTCTTAGCCTCACTTTTAGTCGCTTGTTCTAAAGATCCGAAAGAAGAATATTCAGAAGAGATCACAGACTTCTCTCTGCCTCAAAAAGATAAACTTCCTCTGTATTTTGGAAAGGATTTACAACCCGTTTGGGAAAATAAATCTTCTAAGCCGCGAGAAATTTCCAAATTTATAATGAAGGATCAGGAAAATCAGAATATCTCGGAAGGCCATTGTAAGGGAAAAATTACCGTGGTTTCCTTCTTCTTTACTAAATGTGCAGGGATTTGTCCGACTATTACAAACAATTTGAGCTTGGTCCAAAAGGAATTTGAGGCCGATCCAAACATCCAAATTTTGTCATTCTCCGCCACACCTGATCTGGATTCTCCTCAAGTCCTAAAAGACTACGGATCTAAACGAAAGATCCGTTATGAAAAATGGAAACTTCTCACAGGAAACCAAAAAGAAATCTATGCGTTAGCAAGAGATTCTTTCAATGCGGATACGGCGATCCCTAAGGAGAACGCCAAAAAGAAACTCACCGAAAACGATTTCCTTCATTCCGATCATGTCTATCTTTTAGATTCACAACTTAGATTGCGTGGAATTTACAATGGAAAGATGAGATCTTCTATCCAAGAATTGAACTCTGATATAGAAGTTTTGAAACGAGAACTTTGATTCCGCTGTATGCGTAAGACATCTCGAGTTCGCGTTAGCTACCAAATATGAGTGTAACGCGAACTTGGAACCAATATTCCGCTAACAGAATATGAATTGAGATCATTCTGGTTGACGAAGAAAAAAATCGAAAACATCCTTGGGTCATGAAAACGACAGAAACAGGACTCAAATATCAATTTCCTTTGGTAGGTTTTGAACAAGAAAAACCTAAAACGAAAAACCAAATTCCGGCTAATAAAGTTGGAAAACCTAAAAAGAGAAAACTGGGCATCTTAAAAGGAAAAGCCTCCTTTAAGATCTCCGATGATTTCAAAATGACAGAGGAGGAATTTCTGAATCTGTGAATTATCTATTAGATACACATGCGATCTTATGGGTTTTATTTCAGCCGGAGAATTTATCCTATAAAGTAGAGTCAGAAATTCTAAATCATAGGAATCGGATCTTTATTAGCAGCATTTCTTTGTGGGAAATTTCCCTGAAATTTTCTTTAAGAAAGATAGATTTGCAGGGGATTACTCCTGAACAATTGCCTAGAAAGATACGAGAAGCTGGATTCGAATTTATAGAAGATTCTCCTGAAATATTTGCGAATTATTTTAAGCTGCCGACTGGAAAACATACGGATCCATTTGACCGATTTCTGGTCTGGCAGGCAGTAAGTTTCAAATTTGTGTTCATTACGAAAGATAGATATTTAAAGGAATATAATCCTCTGGGTTTAAGACTGTTTTGGTAAAATAAAAATGCAACGACATTGGCACCTCTATCTTATCTAACGTCCTGTATATATCTCCGGTGCAGGATGTTGGATATTTTTTAAATCTTGTATTACAATCCTCTATCTCTCTAAAAGTAAATAGGCACTTATAGGACAATGATCGGAAAGGCCTTTTTCTGCACTTGGGTTCCCGTCAAAATTTCCATCATCTGATTCAAACTTGGTTTGGACAAAACTTCCTTGTTGCCAATCCATATTCGTGATCAGATAATCTATGAATCCATCATGGTGCTGCCAACAATCAGACTTTTGTTTGTAGTTTGCTACTTTAAGCTTAAGGTTTCTTTGCAGGATTTTCAAAAGATCTACTCTTCTTTCCAGGACCTCGTTAAAATCGCCTAATAGAACGAATTTTCCGAGAGAGGGGAGTATGTCCTTCAGTGCAAGTAACTGCTCCTTTCTTTCCTTCTTGTCTTTAGGAGAATGGCCTGCTTTTAAATGAACAACAAGCACGGAAATTTTCCCGCCATCAATTGTAAACTCCGCAAGTAGCCCTTTTCTGAGTCCTGGACGAATAGAAAGTTGCTCCAATTCGCTGATATTCGGCTTGCCTAACTCTTTCTTCCAACAAAGACCTAATTCTTGAGAGTAACCTGGAGTAATGGTTGCTGTGCAGTCATATTCATTTATTATAATATGATGAAGTGCGGTTTCGTTCTCTATCTCTTGGAATCCGATTATGTCCGGATGATTTAATAAGATTATCTTTTTGATCTTATTAAAATCTTCTTCCGTTCTATGTTTTCTATCTTTGGGGAATTTATGCGAGTCTCCTATCTCATCATATAAAAAGTAGGAATTGAAGCTTGTTACTTTGAGTTTTTTTATAGGACCTTTCGCAATAGTGGAGATTGTTATTAGGAAAGCGAAGGGAATTCCCAGAAATAGGATCAGTGGGCGGTGCATCATTCTTTCCAAATTAGATTTTTGAATTCATATTTTAATGAAGTAAGAAAGTAAAATCCATAAATTTTCTTAGAGTTAAGAACGATCGTTCTGATCATATCCATCATAAACTTAGGTTTTGTATTCAAGGTCTTTGATCTTCTAAAATAGAGCTTATTAAGTAAGAATCTTATCCATTTAATTGATACTAAGTCTCATATAAAAATGCAAGAAATCGCCAAACCAATCGCGTTTTTACGCGTTTACTTGCAATTTTAACCGAAGCCAAAATCCTTGTTCCCAAACCTTATTTTGGAACCCACGGGACTTCTCACGAATGAATAAGAAAGCTTTGAAACTTTCGGTTCCGCTTATTGCTATTGCAGCAGTGGCTTACCTGATTTTTTCTCCCTCCAAATATGTAGGCTACTCTCCGGATCAGCCTATACCTTTTAACCACAAGATTCACGCAGGTGATAATAAGATAGATTGTCGTTATTGTCACACTGGTGTAGAAACAAGCGCGCACGCAACGGTTCCGAATACTTCCACTTGTATGAACTGTCACTCGCTTGTTGCAAAGAACAGCCCAGATATAAAATTTTTGAGCGAAAGTTACTCGAACAAGAAACCGATCGAGTGGGTGAAAATCCACGACCTTCCGGATCATGTTCAGTTCAATCACTCTCGCCATATCTCAAGAGGCGTGGATTGTTCGCAATGCCACGGCAATGTAGCTGAAATGGTCAAGGTCAAGCAGGTAGCATCCCTGAATATGGGATACTGCATCAATTGCCACCGGGAGAACAACGCTCCTACCGACTGTTCCACCTGTCACAGATAATCAGGAGATAGCATAACAGATGGATAAAAAGAATTTCCAGAAAGAAAAGAAAGCTCACTGGCTCTCCCTCGAACTGAAAGATAACGAAAAAGAAACGAAGGATCTGGCGCGCTCTGAATTTTTCACTTCTCCGGATCCAGTCATCGCAAGGATCAAGTCAGGGGAGTTCGATCGTAAGACCTTCCTTAAATTGATGGGTGCGGGAGTCGCTATGACTTCCTTAAACTGCGTTCGTAAGCCTGTCGAAAAAATCGTTCCTTATGTGGATCTAAAAACCGACGAAGGTAATTTCGATTTCGTAAAACACGGACAAGCTTATTACTACGCTACCGCATTCAATGGAACCGGTTATTTAGTAAGATCTAAAGACGGCCGTCCTCTAAAATTAGAAGGAAACGATGATCACCCTGTTTCTCAAGGTGCTCTTGGAGCTTCCGGTCAAGCTGCTATCTTTGATCTATATGATCCAGACAGAGCACAAGGTCCGGCAGCTATTTCCGGCGGAAAAGTGGAAAACATCCAATGGTCCGCTTTGGATTCCAAAGTTCAGGAAGCTCTTTCTAAGAACAAAGGTAACACTGTAATCGTAACGAGACCTCTTGATTCTCCTTCCACCAAAGCGATCATCGCTGACTTCTTAAAAGCGGTAGGTGGAGGACAACATTTAGAGATCTCGATCACTTCTCCGGAAGATGCGATCTCCAAAGCTCAGGCTGCTTCTTACGGAAAGGCACTCGTTCCTAACTATAATTTCGAATTGGCGAACACTATTTTGTCCATCGATTGCGACTTTATGGGTGGATGGTTGTCTCCTGAGGAACACCAAAAGGATTTTGCGAAACGCAGAAACCTGAGAGACGGAGCAAAAGATCTTAACTATTTCATCGCTGCCGAATCCATTCCTACTATGTCCGGATCCAATGCGGATCTTAGACTTCCGATTCGTCCTGGGGACCAGTCTAAACTGGCTCTTGCAATCGCTGCGGGTCTCGGAGAATTAGGAGCAAACACTAAGGATGTTACCGGAACTTCTACTGTAGAAAGTCTCGCGAGCGAACTCGGAGTAACTGCAGAGGGTATCCGCAAAACGGCAAAAGCTCTTTGGTCGAACAAAGGCAGATCACTCGTAGTTGCGGGCGGTCTTTCTGCTTCTACCAAAGAAGCCGTGGATCTACAGATCCTTGTGAACTTCTTAAACTCTACCTTAGACAACGATGGTAAGACTGTTGATTACGCTTCTCCTAAAAAAGAAGGTTTAGCGGATTATTCCGGTAACTTAAACAAACTTACTGAAGCATTAAAACAAACTAAAGTAGGAGTTCTATTCCTCTACGATACCAACTTGGTTTACCAAGCTGGCGATTCTTGGAAGGACCTTCTTCATAGAGCGGCTTTGACCGTAAGTATTGCAGACAGAGCGGATGAGACTGCACTTGCTTCCAACTATCTAGCTTCCACTACTCATTTCTTAGAGTCTTGGGGAGATTCGGAAGGAACTAAGGGTATATTCTCCATCCAGCAACCTGCGATCCGTCCTCTATTCAACACTCGTTCTTTCGAGGACAGCTTGATCGCTTTCGCAGGCGGATCTTTAGGTGGAGAAAAATCATTTTACGAATACGTAAAGAACTCTTGGACCAAAAAACTGGGTTCCAAACAGAAATGGGAAGATCTTCTCAGAGTTGGAACTACTGTAAGAGCTAAGGACCGCAGAAAAACTGCAAGCGCTACTCGCGGCTTCAATAAGGCTGCGCTTAAAAAGCCTGCAAGTTATCCTGCCGGGATCCGTCTGGCTCTTTATGAGACAAGCTCCATCGGAGATGGTAGAGCGGCGAATAACTCTCTATTACAAGAACTTCCTGATCCTGTTACCAAGGTTACTTGGGACAACTATGTAATCCTTTCACCAGGACTTGCAAAAGAAAAAGGGATCCAATCCAACGATGTGGTTTCCGTTAAAACTACCAAAGGTTCTATCGAACTTCCTGCTCAGGTCCAGCCTGGAATGCACAAGGATACGATCGGGATCGCGGTTGGTTACGGTAGAACAGCAGCAGGTAAAGTAGGAAACGAAGTAGGTAAAAACGCGTATGTTCTGGCGGAAGATGGAGTATTCTCCGGAATTTCCGTTACTTCTCTCGAGAAGACAGGTAAAACTTACAAGCTTGCTTGCACCCAGCACCACCACGTTTTATCTCCAGGTTTCGGATACGAAGATCGTCCTCTGGTCCAATCTACTTCTTTGGAAGAATGGAAAAAGAATCCAGCTTCCGGAGTGAAAGAGTCCGAAATTCCTAAAATTAAAAAAGACGGTAAGATGGTCTACGCAACCGGAGCAAACCCGGTTCATGAATACCCTGGTTACAAATGGGGTATGGCTATCGATTTGACTGCTTGTACCGGTTGCGGTTCTTGCGTCATCTCTTGCCAAGTAGAGAATAATATTCCGGTAGTAGGAAGAGACGAAGTTAGAGTGGGTCGCGAGATGCATTGGCTTCGTATCGACCGCTACTATATCGGTGACCCTGAAAAACCGGAAGATCTACAGATCGCTCACCAGCCTATGCTTTGCCAACAGTGTGATAACGCTCCTTGTGAGACTGTTTGCCCTGTTATGGCGACTGTTCATAGTTCTGAAGGGATCAACGATATGGTTTATAACCGTTGCGTTGGAACTCGTTACTGCTCTAACAACTGCCCTTACAAAGTTCGTCGTTATAACTGGGCTCAACACTGGTATAACGAGACTGGAGCCGAAAAAGGATCCAGAACTCCTAGATATCTCGGACTCAATCCGGATGTTACGGTTCGTGGAAGAGGGGTTATGGAAAAATGTAACTTCTGTTCTTCTCGTATCGCGGAGAAAAAGATCCAGGCCAAGAACGAAGGTCGTACTTTGAAAGACGGAGAACTGAAGACTGCCTGCCAACAAAGTTGTGCGGCTGATGCCATCAGTTTCGGAAACACGAACGATAAAACTTCTACGGTATCCAAACTCAGTGCGGATCCTAGATCTTTCAGAGTTCTTGAGTATTTAAATGTCGGTCCCGCGGTCGCTTATCTGACCAGGGTAAGAGCTTAATCCGGAGTAATTAAAGCGCTATGTCTATACCTAACGCAATCAAAGAAGCCCTGGATATCCAACCCTTAGTCACTGGCGGCAAGTCCGTCCGTGACGTTACCGAGGATATCCTCAAGCCGGTCGAAGCTTTCCCCACTTCTCTGTGGTGGAAGGCTTTCATTCTGGCTCTTACCATTACCGTAATCGATTTAGGTATCATCGGATACTTGGTATACGAAGGTCTTTACATCCTCGGGATCAACAATCCTGTAGGTTGGGGATTTTTCATCGTAAACTTCGTATTCTGGATCGGTATCGGTCACGCAGGAACTCTGATCTCCGCGGTTCTTTATTTGTTCCGCCAAGAGTGGAGAACCGGTATTAACCGTGCCGCAGAAGCGATGACCATCTTTGCGGTATTAACTGCTGCATCCACATTGATTATCCATATCGGACGTCCTTGGATGGGATTTTGGTTATTCCCTTATCCAAACGAAAGAGGACCTCTTTGGGTGAACTTCAGATCTCCTCTGATCTGGGATACTTTCGCGGTTTCGACTTACTTGAGTATCTCTCTTGTTTTCTGGTATATCGGTTTGATCCCTGATATCGCAGCTGTAAGAGACAGGGCTACTACACCTCTTCGTAGAAAAGTTTATGATATTCTTTCCTTCGGATGGGTCGGATCCAATAAAGCATGGTCTCACTTAGAGACTGTTGCGATGATCCTCGCGGCATTGTCCACACCTCTGGTTCTTTCGGTGCACACGATCGTATCCTTCGACTTCGCGGTTTCCATCGTTCCTGGATGGCACACTACGATCTTCCCTCCTTACTTCGTTGCCGGTGCGATCTTCTCCGGATTTGCGATGGTGGTTACTTTAATGGTAATCGCAAGGGAAGTCTTCCAACTGAAAGATTATATCACCATGAAACACTTGGAAAACATGAACAAGGTGATCATGGTTACCGGTTTGATCGTGGGTCTTGCTTACTCCACTGAGTTCTTCATGGCTTGGTATTCCGGAAACGAATACGAAGGATTTACCTTCGTGAACAGAGCATTCGGACCTTACGGATGGGCATACTTCATCATGTTCAGCTGTAACGTGTTCGCTCCTCAGGTATTCTGGTCTAAAAAACTTAGAAACAGCATCCCTGTGATGTTCATCGTTTCCATCATCGTAAACATCGGTATGTGGTTCGAACGTTTCGTGATCGTAATGACATTACACGCCGACTTCCTACCTTCCAGTTGGGATAAATACATTCCAACGGTTTACGACTTCATGATGTTACTCGGAACCTTCGGTATCTTCTTCACTATGTTCCTTCTCTTCTGTAGATTACTTCCTGTAATTGCGATCGCGGAAGTGAAAACAGTAATGCCTCATAAAGATGGAGGTCATCATTAATGTATACTCCTAAGAAAGAACAGTTTCATACTTTCGAAGAAACAGAGCATGGAGTTTTCGGATTATTCGATACTCCTGCTCAGATCATAGATGCGGCTCAAAAAACAAAGGAGAAGGGTTACACCAACTTCGATTGTTTTACTCCGTATCCTGTACACGGACTGGATGACGCAATGGGTCTTCCTCGATCCGGACTTCCTTGGGTGACTTTTTTCATGGGAATTTTTGGATGCACAGTCGGCTTTGGAATGCAGTATTTAACTCATAAATACGACTGGCCGATCAATATTTCCGGAAAAAGTTTCAACGCTTGGTTTGCTTATATTCCAATCACATTCGAGTTTACAGTGTTCATGGCTGGGCTTTCCACAGCTGCAGCTTTGTTCTTCCTGGCTAAACTTCCAAGAACCGGTCGTAAGGTTTTACATCCGGATATCACTACCGACAAATTTGCACTTTGGATCCCTTCCAACTCAGCGAATTATTCAGAAGGTTCAGTGACCGACTTTATCAAAGGCCTCGGCTCTAAACATGTCGAGACGGTGAAATAGGAGAATTTTGATGATTTCACTGCAAAGAATTTTTGCTCTTTCTCTCGCAGGTTTGATACTTTGGAACTGCGAGTCTAAGACTCCTCCTATGGAGTACATGCCTGATATGGCAGATTCTCCAGCAAGAGAAGCTCAGGAAGCGGACTCTAATTTTCCGAACAATACTTCCTTACGTCTTCCTCCTGCAGGGGCAGTTCCTCAGGGATATTTCCCTTACGAGTATGCTGGTTGGACTCAAAGCTTGGACGCTCTTCCGAACAAAGGACTTGCAAATCCGATCAAAGGAGATCTGGCTACTCTTCAAAAAGGGGAGATCAAATACCAAACGTATTGTAGCCCTTGCCACGGTGTTAGAGGACAAGGAAACGGAACCGTAGTAGGTCCTGCTCCACGTTTGAATATGGCTCAATCTGACGGAAGCCCGATGGCTGCATTAACATCTGCAACCGCTAAAGGTTATTCCGATGGACAGATCTACCATATCATCACCGAAGGAAAAGGAGCTATGAAAAGTTATGCTTCTCAAGTTCCTTCCGAGGATCGTTGGAAAATCATATTATATGTTCGTAAATTACAAGAATACGACAACAGAACGGCTGGTAAATAATGGAAGTTAAAGTAGAACAAAACTTAATCAACTTTAAGTTGGATTCCAAAACCAGAAACGCTCTGGTAGGAATGATCTTAATAGGATTAGCAAGCATTGGTCTTGCGGCTTTCGGTCTTGGGCATCCGGAACTTCGTCATGAAGGCGGTCATTCCAATCCGGCTTGGTCCGCATACTTAGTAGGTGTATTCTTTATCTTAGGAATTACACTTGCAGGGATCTTCTTTACCTCTTTGGCACATATTACTGGCGCTCATTGGCCTGTAACTCTTCGCAGAATTTCCGAAACTTACGGATTATTCGTCCCTGTTGCGGCGGTCCTTCTTCTTATCCTGATCGCGGGGGCTCATGATCTATACGAGTGGACTCACGCAGAAGCGGTAGAAGCCGACAAACTACTTAAACACAAAAAACCACTCTTGAACATCGGATTTTTCTCCGTGATGGTGGTTGTTTTAGGAGCCGCTTGGTCTACATTCGGATATCTTTTCTACAAGAGATCCGTTTCGCAAGATACTGACAAAGACGTTAAACACACTCAGTTCAATGCAAAGTTAGCCGGAGGATATATCATATTCTTCGCACTTTCCTTCTCTTTAGTTTCCATCATGTTGGTAATGTCTCTTACCCCGCACTGGTTCTCCACCATGTTCGGAGTTTACTGCTTTGCAGGAGCGTATCAGGCAGGACTTTCTTCTTTCGTGATCATGGCGTATTACCTAAAGAAGAGAGGATTTTTAGGAAACTTGGTGAACGAAAACCATATCCATGACTTAGGAAAATTCATACTCGGTTTCACAGTATTCTGGGCGTATGTTGGTTTCTCTCAGTTCATGTTGATCTGGTATGCTTCCATTCCGGAAGAAACTTTCTTTTATGAGCAAAGGCTGACTGGCGGATGGGAATATCTGACTTTAGCATTGCCTGCAATCAAGTTTGCAGTTCCTTTTATGCTCTTATTGAATCGTCCGAACAAAAGAGATATCGATTTCTTAATGAAAGTTTCTCTTTGGGTCATCTTCACACAAGCTACTGAAATTTTCTGGCTGGTTTATCCTGCTAATTTCGTGGACTTCTCCTTTGGAGGATACCTTGTATCGTTGGGATCCGTAGTAGGAGTGATCGGATTATTCGGTCTGGTAGTTCTGAAAAGATTGGAAAAAGCTCCTTTGATCCCTGTGGGAGATCCGAGATTGGAAGAAGCTTTACACCATCACCAATAAGGAAAAGGATCATGAAAAAATTAGCATTAAATATTACGATCCTCGGAATTGCAGCTCTCGCTTTGGGAGCTTGCTCCAATACCGCTCAAGTCGTAGGGAATATTAATTGCCCTACATTAGAAAAAGATAAATTGGACCCTAAAGTTGGGATTCTTTCCGACGACCAGTCTAATCCTGTTCCTGTAGAATTCCTTCCTGTTGGAACTGTGGTAAAGGTGTATGATTACAGAAACCATTACTACATCGCGAAAAAATTGGTCCGCATCAAGACCGAGAAAAACGAAGGTTGGGTAGACCCGGCTTGTTTGGTAGTCGCTCAGAATCCTGACGATTCCGTTTTTAAATGGGGATATCGTTCCGATTATAAACCTTTCTTGAACAGAGAGGACAGAGACAGATACAATTATAAAAACGATCCTAATGCAGGACCTGATTCAAAAGGAAGATCTGCAGATGGATTCGAATATGATATCTACAAGAACCTTCCAAAAGACAAGGTTCCTCTGGCAGATCTGGCACCTGAGCTGAAAAAGTAAAAGAAGAACGTTCTTTTATCCGTTTCAAAATTCACAAAGCCCCCTCCGAATTTGATTCGTTGGGGGATTTTTTTTTTGCAATATGAAAAGAAAGAGAAGATCCCATGAATAATAAGATACTGATCAGAAAATTCGCTGCAGGTTTACTCCTTCTATTCTTTTCCTGTTCTATTATTTTTCATACGATTATCATATCGGGTGCGGTACCTTTTTCGATAGTTTGGGGAGGAAGGTTAGAAACATGGGAGCAGATGATCGTATTCGAATCAATTTCCATCCTTCTAAATTTTTTCTTTTTGATAGTGATTGCGCTTGATTCCAAGTATATCAAACTCCCTATTCCGGCGCGGATCGTTCGGGTCGCAATTTGGATCATGTTTGCCGTCTTTTCCTTGAATACTCTAGGAAATATATTCTCATTGAATTCTACCGAAACGACTGTGTTCACTCCGGTCACTTTAGTGATCGCTCTATGTTGCTTTACTTTGGCATTGATCCCTTCTAAAAAAGAAGTTTGAGAATTTAATAGCAAAACGAAGTTCATTTTTTACTGGAATCTTGCCTAAAACTCGTTTAGGGTTTCCAAATGCGTTTACTTGTCCTTTCTATCTTCTTTATATTTTTATCCAATTCCTGCGCTTCCAGATACTCTCTAACCCAAAGCGCCGATGTAGGAACTACTACAAAACAACCTACTAAAAAGTTCAGGATCGCGTATTTAGGATTTAATACGTTCAAATCCACAAAATTAAAGAATCCGGATGGGACAGTTGACTTCGAGGCTCTTTCCGATCCATATTCCCGCACCATCAAAGAACCTATCGGAGGAAGTTTTCCTATCCCAGGAGAGAATAAACCGAATGGAATTAGAAAGGACCTGTCTCAGGAGAAGGTTGCGAAATTCGTAAAATCTTTCTTGGAGGTAACGGGGCCGACAGGCATCAAAGAATTGGAAAAGTTCTTAGAGATCTTGAAAACTGGTGAGAATTATACGTATTCTTTCAAAAATCTTCCCTACGATTATTATATAATGGGATTACATTATCCTGTTTTTGAAAAATCAAGGAATGTTGGTCTAAATTTTGTAACGATCTTCTCAAGTCTGTTTAGTGTAGCGACCTTAGGTCTTCTGCCTTCATACGAGGCTTACTCTGCAAATACTAAAGTCTTAGTATATGATAAAAATTTAAATTTGATCAAAGAACTTGAATACGATAATAATTATTCCGTGTGGAGGGCATTATGGATCTCTCCGAATCCTAAGGAATGCGGGATAGGGAGTCTGGAATGTCTCGGAATGTTCAGCCCAACATTGGGGACGAATCCCCCTATGGTATTCGAAGCAAGTTCACCTAAGATCAGTTCCGATTTGAATGATTTTATAAATACTTTAAAGTAAGAAAAGAATCCCGGGGTGAGTTCCCCGGGATTAGAAGCTATTTAGCGAGAAGGGATGCAAGTAGACTTTTTTTATCGATAGGGGATTCGAAAATAGAAACGGAACAAACTTTATAATTAGCGGCCGAAGGACAACTTGACGTTCCTCCGATCTTACAGCCTGATCTCTCACATTTTTTACGACTATCGGAAGTATCCGAGCCCGAATAACTGCAATAATCCCTACAATTGGAATTAGAACCTGAACCGCAGATATAACATCCATCCGCATAGAGACCAAGTTTAGAATGAGCCGAAAGGATAAGTATGAGAAGCTGGGCGATAAGTAGATTTTTCATATACTTCCCGAATTAAAAATTTAATTAATAATTTATTTCCAAATTTAAGTTAGTCAATCGATTAATTTCGAGAAATATATTCTTTAAGTAAGATTAGTTCTTAGCAAAATTATAAAAGTTAGATCATGGGAACCTAACTAAAATTCATTTTTTCGCGGATTTTCCCACTCTTTTCAAGCACTCCCTATATCGAGGGATACGTTAACCGGACCCTCTGTCCTCTAACGGATAAAACTTGGTAAAATTTTTTTTTCCAAAAGAAGGCGATTTTACCTAAAAAAATCGAAAACGGAAGACATTCCAAGGATAAATTGTGAGTCGGTTAATTCGGAAAGAATCAATTCGCTTATTAAGTGAAGTATAGTCGGATTATGCAATATTTTGAAAAGAATTCCAGAGCTTTAGATTATATCGTTTCCAAAGATCAGAAAAAGCACGTTATTCTGAAATATCTCTTAGACCAGGAACTTTCTCTTAAGATCTATCCTTTTGATCAAAAGGCAATTATCAAAAAGTATTTAGAAGAGGATGAAAAAATCCTGATCCGTATGCCTGAGGACTGGGAAGAGGCTGCTGAAAAGAAGGTCTCCTTGTTCAAGATACTTGCTAAGTATATAGAAATTGACTGCCAATTTCTTCAAAAAGTCGAGAAGGGGCTCTACCTTCTGAAGGTAGAAAGACTCGCAATTGCTAAATTGAATCGGGAAAGTGCAAGGGTCCAAGTTACAAACGGTAAAGCGGTCGTTACAAACTTAATCACTCCTAAAACGGTGATCGATGCGAATATGTTCAATATTCCGACTTTGATAAAAGTGAATTTAGAGGATTACAAGAACCGTCTCAAAAAGAATAGCACTGATAATATAGTAATCGAGACTTTTAAGCCCGGTTTGGATAGGAAGTTCGAGATCGTAAAACGCACTCAGAGATCTTTATTGTTGGAAGATGCACAAAATATTAATTCTTACTCTGGATCAGGACCTGATCGTTTAGATTATTCCAAAGATATTGATGATGATATAGGGAGTGTCATACGCAAATTTAAGGATCAAAAAATTGTTTCTGAGCTCATACGTCCTATCATTTACAAAAACCATTCCGACCAATCTATCCCTATAGGCTATATCTGGATTCAGAGTAAGGATAAAAAACTTACTTCGGATTATTTAGAAGAACTGGGAAAACTTTCTGATGAGGTTGTAGGGCGGATCAAGGAATCGAATACGATCAAAACTACGGAAAAATTCAGGGTTTTAGACGCTTCTCCAAAAGGGCTTAAGGTGAAGATCCATGATCCTAATTTGATAGATACCTTACCTAAACAGGAGGGTTTTATATTGGATGTTTTGTTCAAAATGCAGGCCCCTTTAACCGTTTCTGCAGCCATCAGATGGTGGGGAAAGGACGAGGATGGGCATTTGACTATGGGCTTGGAGTTTAAGAGTAAATCCGATCATCCGGGAGAAAGGGATAAATATATTAAGAATTTAGAATTGATGCAAAAGGGCGTTCTTTAACTTAAAAATCGAATTTTCCCTGGGGATCTATTAGGGAATCAAAATCCTTAAAAGAAGCGAATTCCGCCCAGACTTCTCTAAAAACCCCTACTAACATTTTTCTATAATATTCTTTATCGAAACCTGTCTTTTTGATCTTGTTCGGATAGAGTTGTAATTCTTCTTCCGGCATGTACCTTCTATCCTTAGTTTTTGATTTTTGGTTCAATACTAAGTATTTTATTTTTTCTCCCGCTTGCACATCCATTCCAAAATTTTTAAGTTTCATCATAGAAAGCGCTGTGGCCCCCATCACTTCGTATTCTTCCAATTCCCTGGAACTGGATTTGAGAAGTAACAGATCTTCGGGGGAGATTCGATTTTGCCGGATCATGGAATCGTATGTGTGATAAATGGATAAAATTTCGGCTTCCGACTCTTTTAGATCCTGGATCGTAACTTTGGTTTTCATCCATTCTAACATTTCACTTTGTGCACTTGTGATAAAGTGGGGAAGGTCCTTTCTTCTGGCTCCTATCCCTCTGCATTTCAATTTTCCGGATTGGAATCTTCCCATATATCTATTAGCGACGGGCATTTCAGAATCTTGGCTGGAAGGTGGAAAAAGTAGCCAAGTATAGATCCCATCTACTTCCATTCTGATCCCTGTGCGTTTTTGTATTTCTAAACACAAGGAGTCCAGTTCGGATGCGCTTAAGGGAGAAGAATTATGGTTTTTAATAAATATACTGTCGGTGATCGCATGGATGAACTCGTAACCGAATTCTTCTGCAGTTTCTTTTGCGAGTAGTAGTTTTTCTCTTCCGAATGCATTTACACTCTCATGGCTTTCCAATCTTCCGAATTTTGCATTTCTATAACCTAAGTATCCGAATGAAGTGACCAACATCCATTTTAAGCTGGCTTGTTTCGCTTCATAGTTCGCCAATTGTTTTCCGGAAGTGACTTTGGATCTTTTTTTGTAATATGCTCTTCTTTCCAGCACATGTTCCAAGGCTTCTGAAACGACTCCTTTACGTTTATTGCAGATACGATATCCTATATCCGGCGCCTTAGGAACAGTTTCGTCGTTAGCACAACATAGGCAGTTTACACATTCCGGAGAGATATTATGCATTGCCATGATACTCGGATACATCTGAGCAAAATCCAATTGAGCAACATTCTCCGCTGTTTTCCCTTCACTGACATTCGGTTGGAAAACCAAACCACCTTTGTCCGCTTCCAATAATTGGAGAGCGGTTTTAGGAGCTTCTACTGCACTCTTTTGCCAAGGCACTAAGTAACCTCTTCGCAATGCCACGTCCGTTTCTATATAAGTGAGCGCCTTGCCTGTGGATGCTCTTGCCATTTTTTGCATAGGAAGTCTGGATAATCTTGCAAGTTCCACAACTCCCATTAGGTCGGCTTCCTTATACACAAAACTGTTTTTAGAATCTATATGCCATCTTCCGAATAAAGGATAAGAGGGTGCACGAAATACTATATTTCCATATGTAAAATAACTGGTTCCTTTGGTGCTGATATTTCTTCGGATGGGAGTTGTTCTATCTCTATCCAATGCAGGAAGAAATCCTTGTCTCTGTGATTGGTAGAACAAATAGGGCAGAATGACCTGATCTCCGTATTTGGTCAGAAGAATGTCCGGATCTTCTTCCCTTAAAAGTATATCTAGTTTTTCTAATAATATTCTTGGATTTGTTCCGGACAATTCATGGTAATCTGTGTCCGTTCTGACTATTAAAGGATTGTTTTCTATATTGATCCTATGGCTTTTTTTGAGATCCAAATACATGATCTTGAATTTAGGGACCTCGTAATCCATTTCGGAGGGAGAGTCTTCGGTCCTGACATTTACGACCCTTTTTGCTCCTGGATCCTCGGTATAATCGATCTCCATTTTACATAATGGGAATAGACCTTTTTGGAACATATAACTAGTGGGAAGATCCAGGTCCGAATGATAAATCTCGAATTTTCCATACAGAGCATATAATTTGCGGCTGATCTTAGGGAGGATAGAAGGTTTGGTGATGATTATTTTTAGGACCGGAACTGTTTTATTTTCGTAGAATAGGTTTCTATTTTCGTAAACTGGAATATCTACGATGGCATCCAGCTCGAAAAGACGTTTTACTAATTTTTTAAGTAGATCGGTTTCTCCTCTTGCATATATGACCGGGTTAAATTTATCCAAGAAAAGTTGAGACTCTCCTTCTTCATTTTTTAGCCAAAGATATACTATGTCCTCCGCATGATAAACGTCGAACAAATATCCTTTCGCTGTTTTGAGATTCATTCCGATTCCCGAAGAACTTCTATCTCATTTTTTAATCTAAGTATCTCTTTTTTCAGATCGATCATCATCGTAAGAAGCATAATATCGATCGGATAAGGAGAAGATGCCATCACGCCTGCTTGCACTTGCAGTTTTGCGGTTCGGATCAATTCGTCAAAAATTTCCTGGTCCGGTTTACGAAGTCCTCTTCTGTATTGTCCTAGACTGGACTCGATATACTGCATTTGTCTGGAATATGGAATGACCGTCCTACCCATAAATAAACTCCTGTTTGGAATTCGGATCTGTTCCGATCTCGTATATAGATTTCGCTTTTCTGATCTTTAAATAAGAATGACCCTCCACTACGTTTAATTCCCAAAGATCTTCGGAAAGATCGACTAACTTAGGAAAAATTTTTTGAAAGTTGGGATGAGTGTATTTTGTGGATTCCACAAGTACAATCGGGATCTGTTTGGCGCGCATACGCTCTAATAGTAATACCAATTTTTCCAAAAGGAAAAGACCCTCGTCGTCCTGAACATCTCCATCGAAGAATTGTTTGCAAGGAGCTAAAATGAAATAGATCGTATTCTCTTTTGTAGAAGAGTAGATCTCCCCTAAGGAGTCCAAGATTTGATAAGGAGTGAACGCTCTTTGCACCAGGATCTTTTCCAAAAGAGCTTCGGGAGAAACTCTTCTCTTTCTGGTCTCTTCCGTAATCGTGAATACGTCGAAACGAATGGCACAATCCAAATTAAAGACCTGGAAGCCGGACACCGCAAATGCGTATTCCCAGCGCAGCGCCAGTGTATAGATTCCCTGTCTTCCTGTTAAAAGCCCGACATTGTCCCTGCTCCAGCCTAGGACAGGGTGAAACAATTGGTCTTGGAAACCTTCCAGGGGACCTAAATACATATATACTATATAAATGATATGTTAAAAAATGTAAAGATATTTGGGATGTAGGAATTCCAAAAAGAGGGTTTTAGGCTCCGGGCTAGAATGATTTATGTCTTGTCTAAAAAAATTTTCCAAAATCCTTGGAGCTATGGAATCAGATCATTTCAAAACGGTCCGCGCTCGTTCTGCCGTAGATTATCTTTTTAGGACCGTTCACCAGCATCATTCTCAACTCAGCCAAATGGCGGACCAAAAAGCGAACATTCTGATCGCTGCATCTTTCGTAATACTTTCGCTCTCCTTGGGATATGTCCAAAGACCTGTATATAGAACAGGTTTACTGACTTTGATGGTATTCATCGTGATTGCCGCAATTTTAGCAATCCTTGCAGTGATGCCTACGTTCAAACAAAAAAAGAACGGCAAAGAAAACCCATTGTTTTTCGGGCATTTTGCTCCAATGAGCGAAAAGGAATTTATGGTTAAGATGGAAGAGATCGCTTTGGAAGATTCTTCTTTGTATGAGGCCTTGACTAGGGATCTATATCATTTAGGAAAATCACTCTATTTTACAAAATATAGATATTTAAGATGGAGTTATCGCTGTCTTTTAGTGGGAGTTACTTCTTCCATGATCTTAATATTCCTGGAAATTAGCGGGATTATCTAATATAATTCCATGAAAGTATCTAAGATCTCCTTACAAGTTGTAAACTATGGAGATCTGAAAACTTTAGAGGAAAACATAAAACTCAGTTCGGAACCATTGTTTCGTTTTTCTTTTTCTTCATTTTTTTGACTAAGTAATCTCTTAGAGCTAAGAAAGGTCTTTCAGTTATGTAGAAGATGGGGATGCAGATGATAAAGCAGACTAAAATTGTAAAACTTTCCGATAACAGAAAAGTCACCCAATTATATGGGCGTGTTTCTCCCCTGAACATGATTCCAGTCGCTATTTGAATTCCCAAACCATGCCATAAATACATCGTATAGCTAATTCTTGAGGAAGGCCTAAAAATGGAGAGGCTGAAAAACTGATTTACTAAGCTTTTATCAAATAAGCATAATATAAATAAAGTAGAATATCCGATGTGGAAATAAGTATAATTTAAGATTGCACCGACTCCAATTTTGTCCGTAAGAAAACCCAATCCTAGGAAAAGAATAGAAATAAAAGCTATCAAATGAGAGTGAAAAGGTTTTCGATTTTCACTCTTGAAAAATTCAGGTTTCCAATGCACCAATTCTGCAATTAACATTCCACTTACTATCGTATCAAACCTGGTCTCGGTATGGAGTTCGATCGTTCTCGCCTTCAAGCCGAACGCTATATAAGAAATTCTTAATAAAATGGGGATTATGAATATTGCTAATACGAAAATTCTACGATTGTCATCTTTTAACTTAAAAAGTAGAAGCAGACACAAGCTAGGGATCACTAGATAGAATTGTTCTTCAATAGATAGCGACCAGCCGTGTTGAAATAATCGATGATAAAAGTAATTGGAGATATAAAGGGCATCGGTCCAGGAGCCTGCAATATCGTTTGAAAGTCGGCTCATAACGGCCGCCTGTTCTCCCGTAGGATTCGGTATATGGATATAAAGATTTAGTTGAGCTTTTGCATAGAATAATGAGAACAATAAGAATAAATAATATCCGGGCATAATTCTCAGAGTTCTCTTAATATAAAAAAGTTTTAAATCTAAGGTACCGGTCCTTTTGCTTTCGTTTAGTAAGCCTCCATAGATCAAAAAACCACTTAGAATAAAGAAAAGGTCCACCCCACTTCTACAATTGGAAAGAAATTGGTAGATAAATTGATTTGGATAACTAAGTAGATGGAATTTTTCTGCCCCTTGCCAAAAATGAAAAATAATTACTAAAAGTATCGAAATGGATCTAAGTCCATTTAGTGCAGGTATTTCCGATTCGTTTTTGGAAAATAGATATTTCAATGGGCGATTTCCTCTTCCTCTTCGATTGATTTAAAGTGAATTCATAGTAAAAAGGGACTTCCTATCATGAAAACTAATTTCCTTGCGAATTTCAGACTTCTATTCGGATTCTCCCTGCTGGAAAGGAAACAATCACTACTTGATCTGGATCGGAACAAATCGATTCAAGATCTCCCTAACGGATCGATTGAGCCTGGGCTTTCCTTCCGCTTCCATTAGGATCCAATAGGCATAATCGAGACTAAACATATCTTTGATATTCTTTCCGACCTTTACCCATTGTTGTTCTATTCTTTTTTTAGCTTCCGAGGTTAGGTTCGGATTCCTTTGGAAGTTTTCCAGATAGGAAAAATATTCCGAGGTGAGAGAAACAGGGATGGGGTCCTTCCATTTTCTACCTCTTAATGTCCTTTCGGTCTCCCAACGAAATTCCCCCAGAGTTTTAGTGACTACTAACGTGGCATTCTCGGTCATTACAAGAGGAAATAGCAATCTGCTGTAATCTTGATTGCCTACGCTTGTATCTTGCCAAAGAACTCCTCTGTTGCCGCTATATGGAAGAAGGATACAATCCGCGAAAAATTCCTTTCTATACAAATCGGTTTGACTCGGATTAGTGTTAGAAACAGCGCTTACTTCTCTGCGAAAAATGCTTGTGTCTATCTTTAAAACTCTTTCCGCGTTTGATAGGATCTTATCAGGAAAGGTCAGATTGGATTCTGTAGCTCCGTAAAATTGGTCTTCAGAAAGGATCGGATAAGCAAAATTCGGGTTTAAAGAGACTCCTAAGAGCCCCATATAAAGAATATTTTCTAATTCCCAGTCCAGAATATGCAAAAGATATTCCTTATTCATTATATTTTTCGCTTCCGCTTCTTGGTTCCAACGCAGATTTGATTTTTGTATCTGATCGTAGGTTTGTCCCAGATGATTTTGAGAAGGATTCTTTTTGCCTGCGAGTATCAAATTCAACCAATCGGGCAAAAGGTGAACGGAAAGTTTTACTTCCTGGTACTGGCGGTCGTTGACAGAAGATCTTAGAGCGGGGATTGCGAGTTCAAGATCCTGCAATCTTTTTGGAGATACTAAACCTTCGTCCAAAAAGAAAAAATGTATAAATAGAAGGACAGGTTTGGGCACACTTGTTGTTTGGGAGCGAAATTTTAAAAAACAAACTTTGTACAATCGTATTAAAATTTTATAATCTTCTTGTCTGTGGCTCCTCCTCGTTAATCCAGGGTGCTCTTTATACGCAGTTACAAGTCGAGTGATCTCTTCGCAAATACTTGGATTCAATCCTGAATATTCCAAAATTTGGGCAAGACTGTTTATATATTCGTCGGGTATTGTGCCAGGAAGGGTCGCGCTAGCCGGATTGGTTCTCGCAGTTTCGATCCATTCCTCACTTTTTTTCTCATCCAGTTCCGGAATTGTTTTGATCTGTAAGGTTAGATTTGTTCCTTCTTGAGAGATCAATATTGCTTCAGATTTGAGCCATTGTTTGTTCTCGTTCGGAATTAGGATCTGTATTCTTTCGTATCTGGTAAGAGAGAATGTAGCTCCGATTTTTTTCGTATAGATCCTAGCCCTGATTGCTCTATTTAAGGAATTCTCGTCCAGTTCTTGGATGCCTAATAAGGCAGGGAATCTTTCCTCGGAGTCCGTTTCTAAGATGGCGGTGATAAAGTTTTTTGCAATGGCTTTATGATCTTCTATCAAACGATCTAACGTATGCACTATCAATATATCTTTCCATGCGGGAAGATTGCTTTGCTCTGCAAGGAACTGTAAGAACTCAGGAAGGAAATATTTTCGATACCAGGAAGGATCTTCTGCCAATCGTTTTAGATCGGCGTTATCTACTTGGTCCAAAAAAGTATGAAAAAGATTTGTGTCTCTGGAATTAAAATGATTGAGCTTTAGTTTGGATACGATCTTGGTCCTGTATTCAAACGTAAGGCGGTTTTGTCTGCGCAGATAACGTTGCAGTAAATAGATAACGGTGAGCAGAAGGACTAAAAAGATCCCTCCGCTAATAACTGGAGTCCAAGAGAACTCTGGCCAAATCAGGATAGGGCTTCCGGGATCCTGACCTAATATAAGCATGCAAAAACAGTAAATAGAACGATAAACTCGTCAAGATGTTTACTTAGTTGGAGGTGGGGTAGGGAGAAGAATTCGGGGGAGGATGGATGACTTCTCCGGAATTTCCCCCGGAGAAGTTTGTAAATTTTAATCCAATCTAAAATTGGTCATTGGGAATTGTTGGGTGATCTCTTTTACACCGTGTCTGACTTTTTCCTTAGTTTTTTCGTCGTCCGGATTGTCCAAGAAATCGCAGATCAAATTTCCTACTTTTTCTATATCGGAAGGCTTGAGTCCTCTGGTAGTAAGTGCAGGAGTTCCTAAACGAATTCCGGAAGCGACAGCAGGAGGATTTTTGTCGAATGGGATCGCGTTTTTATTCACAGTAACTCCCACTTCGTCAAGTCCGTCCGCAGCTTTCGCGCCTGTTAAACCTTTTACGGAAACGTCGAGTAGGACCAAGTGATTGTCCGTCCCACCGCTCACTACTCTGAATCCTCTTTTTACGAAAACTTCCGCCAAAACTTTCGCGTTTGCGAGCACTGTTTCGATGTATTTTTTATAATCAGGAGTTAAAGCTTCTCCGAATGCTACCGCTTTTGCTGCGATCACATGCATAAGAGGTCCGCCTTGGATTCCGGGGAATACTCTGGAATTCAGAACTTTCTCATTTTCTAATTTAGAAAGAATTAATCCTCCTCTCGGCCCTCTGAGAGTTTTGTGGGTGGTGGTAGTAACATAATCAAAACTATCGATTGGAGAAGGATGATATCCGGTGGCAACTAACCCGGAAATATGTGCGATATCCGCCATAAGTTTTGCACCTACCGATCTTGCGATCTCTGCAAACTTATCAAAATCGATCGTTCTGGAATACGCAGAAGCACCTGCGACAATCAATTTAGGCTTATGCTCTTTTGCAAGAGACGCAAGGGCATCATAGTCGATTGTCTCCGTTTTAGGATCTACGCCGTAAGGGATCGGTTTGTAATATTTCCCGCTGATATTCACCGGAGAACCATGAGTCAAATGTCCTCCATGAGCCAGATTCATTCCTAAAAAGGAATCTCCCGGTTCCATGGTAGCCAAGAAGACCGCCATATTTGCCTGCGCCCCCGAGTGAGGCTGAACGTTTGCATATTCTGCTTTGAAGATCTTTTTGGCTCTTTCGATCGCTATGGACTCGACTGCGTCAGCGTTTACACATCCGTTATAATATCTTTTTCCGGGATATCCTTCCGCATATTTATTAGTAAGCGTGGAAGTATAGGCTTCCAAAACGGATCTGGACACGAAGTTTTCGGAAGCGATCATTTCCAGGTTTTGTTCCTGTCTTTGGTCTTCCGCTTGTAAGGCTTTAAAAATTTCGGGGTCTTGTTGGGGAAGGTATTTCATTTTTTCCTCGGTGGTCTTGAGAGAATCATTCTCCCAGAATATAGCCTAGATCTGAATATTTTTCCTGAAACAGCCGATCTGCCACTTTGCGAACGTTTCGAAAGAAGGAAGGATCCGCTTCGGTACCTAGGATTTCAACCCCCAGATAATCCGCAAATAAAAGGGAAAGGTCTTGTTTGAATTTTCCGGGAGAAAATGTGCCCGGTAAGGAGGTCACAAATTCATTATGACTTCTGCCTTTTCTGTATTCAGGCTCCTCCGGAGGGTGAGGAAGGAGGTCCGACACCAATGGGATCAGCCTTGGATCGAGAATCAAGGTCCCATGTTGTACTATGCAGTTCTTTTTTCTGAACTGAGCGTTACCTGAAATTTT
Source organism: Leptospira licerasiae serovar Varillal str. VAR 010 (assembly GCF_000244755.1). Lineage (NCBI taxonomy): Bacteria > Pseudomonadati > Spirochaetota > Leptospiria > Leptospirales > Leptospiraceae > Leptospira > Leptospira licerasiae. Next base: position 1,557,008 of record NZ_AHOO02000005.1, read on the forward strand.
TTTCCATATATCCGGAGAAAGTTCCAAAGCCAGATCGGATTTACCTTTACATCTTGTTTTCAGCCCTTGCTTGTTCAAAGCAGAAGATATCAAGCCTAAGAATATATTATAAGAATTGGAGACAGGATACAGTTCCGGTTTTGTTTCTAAGGAAACAAAAAGACTAAAGTTTAGATTCCATCCCGGTTCATGAACAACTGTCCCGCCGCCGCTTGCTCTTCTGGCTAAATATACCGGATCTGTTGTAGAAGGTTTTTTAGGCCTTTGTCTTTTTCGGAATGTCGTCAGGAATCTTTCTATGTTCTCCTTTCCTGCACTTAGTTCAGGTTTCTCCGAGAGACCCATTATGATCGACCTGGGTCCTTCCCAAAACCGAACCCCGCCGGAATATCCTCCGGACACTAGTTGGACTGCGAGAGCTTCTTCCAAAGCTAGATTATAATAAGGTGTCCTGATGGATTTTTGATCTAGTATAAAAGTTCTCACTTCGAGACCAGGGTATAGCTGCCTATAGTTTTCGTCCATGGGTTTTACTACTGACTGTAGTCCGAATTGGCGTATTTGAACATAGGTCCTAAACAAATTTCTCTCTTTTCTCGCTTTGGAATTAATTTCAACACTTTGTATTAGCAAAAATGAACCAGGTTCCATATGTATTATTAAAACATAATATTAAAGTCCACTTTAAGTTTTGTTGAACTCCGGTCACCGTTACTTGATTTTTGGGAAAATTGGAACATTATCCTTCGTTCTCTTGTCCTAATTTATAGAGCATTATGAAAAATGAATATAATTTATTTCTTAGAGAAGTTGAGACTTCTTTTTTCCCCTTCGGAAACCAAGGAAGTTTTTAATAGGTTTTTAATTTTTATTCTGACTGTGCCCCTTTTTTTAGGGGCATGTATACAGCATCAGGATATCCAATCTAAAGAATCAAAATTGTACAAACCTAGCTTTGCTCTTTTCGGGGATAGTATCTCCGCATTCTGGCCTGTAGAGGAACAGTTTCCGGAATTCGAGACTTATAAGAAGGCGTTTCCCGGTAGAAGGACCTATGAGATCCAAGAGGCGGCTAAAAATGAAACAGGGAGATATAGATCCTGCATGTTGAACGGAGGTGTAAATGATTTCCTAAATAATTTCGAGCCTACTTGGGAAGAGGTCGACTCAACTGTTCAGCGTCAACTCAAGACCCTGGAAATATTGAACGACCATTGCGACTATATCATCGTTCTGAATGTGTGGACTGTCCAGCTTCCGTGGCCTGTAAAAGCGGCGTCTATGATCAATTTGGAAATGAAAAAAAGAGTGAACTTCGTTCCAAGGATTGATCCTGAAGATCTGATCCACAGTGAAATGTTATTGGACGGCGGTCATCTAACCGACGAAGGATACGGAATTCTTTCCCAGAGAGTGAGAGAATATTTAAGAGCATCTTTGCCAGAGTTCTGGTTACAATATCTATGAGATATCGATTCTTGATCCTTCTGATATTCATAAGTCCTCTGGCGGAAATTTTAGGATCGGATAAGACTCCTATACCTTATCCAGTATGGGGTCAGTCTGTCGGAGTATATAATATTTTCATAATTAGTGCAGGCGCAAAAGAATATCGGAATTCCAAGGATTATGATCGGAATCGCAACGTTTCTTTGGATGGAGAGTTTAAGTTAGGAGATCATTTTTCAGTTTCTGCGGGTTACGGATATATAGATCAATATGCTACAAGAACTACTCCTTGGAGCGGTTGGGATAGATGGAAAGCAGGTCTAAAAACGTTTTTCACCTTCGGGATATTTTCGTTAGGAGGGGGAGTAAACGTTTACGGACCTTCTGCATCTGAACCCTGGATCGGAGAAAGAAATCCGGATCTTCTTTTGGTTCGCCCATATATAGGTTTTGTGTTGGATTTTGGTAGAACAAAATTCCAGGCATTCGGCTTATATGAAAGGGAAACCGATTCCAAGTTTGGAGATCCCGTCCAAGATAAATATTATCGTTATATGGAAGCGGGCGCTACTTTGTCTTACGAAACAAATTCGAATTGGATCCTTCTTTTGGAAACTACCTATCGTATGGCGGTGGAAGATACGATTGCAACTTCTCGTTCCGATTCATTCAATCTTCATCCGGGGGTTCAATATAAAGTGGGAGAGGGAGGGAGAGTCTTTTTTAGCGGTTTATATGGAATGAGAAAGGATAATACATACAACCAAGGTTTTAAGGTCGGTTATCAGCAGTTGATTTCATTTGAGTAGGCGGCAAAATTAATCTTCTGCCTTATAATACTTGCTCGAAGCTTCTTTCAGGAATTTTTTCTCTTTTTTATTCAGAGAATTCATTCCTTCTTTCGAAATTTTTTCTAAGAGACGATCTACTTCTTCTTTTGCTTCTTCTCTTGTTTTCATCTCTTCTTGCCAGCGGACCATTTTTCTTTTTTGTCGCCATCTGGAAAAAGAGAAGCTAGGAAATTTAATCCCAAATCTATATTTTACTTTAGTATAATATAGAAAATAAAGTCCACCTGCTGCAAATCCGCCCAGTCCGTTGGCGATCGGAGTTCCTGCTTGTAGTCCTAAAATTACCAAAACTGCCAGGATGATGATGGCCAAATACTTTGCTTTGATAGGGAATATTCCCCAAAACAAAAGTTCTCTATTCGGCCAAATCAATGCGTAAGCCGTGATTAGCCCGTATAGAACCGCGGAAATCCCTAATACTGTCCCTTGCTGGAATCCTAGCATGGATGCGAGTACTGTGGCGACTCCTCCCCCGAAGATACAGAACATAAAATAACGTAAAAAATTCCTGGTTCCCCAATGGGACTCTAACGCGGACCCGAACATCCAAAATGCGAACATTTCGAATAAAAATCCGATGAGCATATTAGGGGAATGGAAGAAGCTGTAAGTCAGTAGCTGCCAGCCGAAAAACTTTTCTAAGACCAGGCCGGGAGTCAGACCGAATAATCCCAGGATGGCCAAAAGAATAGATGGGGCCACCAGGCTTAGAATAAACTCTATGCCGAAAATGGCAATATTTAAGATCAAAAGTTTACGAACGAGGGGAGAGGTTGAGACACCGAATCCGCTAGAGAAAGACGCCATTGCCTTCCTAGTTTTCTTTTTTCCTTTCGAACGACAACCTAAATCCGGATTTTGTTTCCTTTGACAGTTTGGGCCAAATATAGTAAATGTTCCTAAGATGGAAATCTTCTTGTACGGAGTCCGGGGATCTATTCCTGCCCCCTTATCGAATGAGGAATACAGGGAGAAAGTAATTTCCATATTGAGGCTTGTCGCCAAGTCCGAGGGAAAAGCGTTCTCTTCTCCCGAAGAATGGTTCGATCAGTTGCCGGAACCTCTGAACTATGTGGTCGGCGGAAATACTACCTGCGTTCGGATCCTAGGTTCTTCCGGGGTGGAACTGATTGTGGACCTTGGAACCGGAGCAAGAATTTTGGGAGAGGAACTAGTCCGAGATAAATTCGGGCAAGGAAAGGGAGAAGCTTCCGTATTTTTCACTCATACCCACTGGGATCATATCCATGGGATCCCTTTTTTCAAACCGATGTACATTCCCGGTAATAAATTTACCTTCTATTCTCCCTTAGAAGATCTTCCGGAAAGATTAAAATACCAACAGGAGCCCAGATTTTTTCCGATCCATTTCGATCATTTCGGTTCAGAAAGAAATTTCCATAGGCTCCAAAAGGGAGAAGTCCTGGAAATCGGCGGTGTCAAAGTGGAATGGCTTGCCCTTAAACATCCGGGAGGCTCCATCGCCTATAAATTCACAGAAAATGGGAAAAGTTTTATTTTTGCCACCGACGCAGAATATAATGGAGAGGATTTTCCCCTCATTCAGGAGCAAAAACCGTTCTTTAAAGGTGCAGATCTTTTGATTTTGGACGCCCAATACACTCTGGATGAATCTTTTCAAAAATTCGATTGGGGCCATACTTCTTATACTATGGCAGTCAATTGTGCTTCTTCCTGGGAGATCAAAAAACTGGCTTTGACCCACCATGAACCCGCCTATTCGGACGAAATTTTAGCCATCATCTTGGATGACGCCAGAACCCATGCTGAAAATCTTGGAGCTAAGGACCTATCCATTGTACTGGCTAGAGAAGGAATGAAATTCAAACTCGTATGAATCTATTTAGCGAAGGAATTCACAGAGCGACAAAAACACTTTTGGTCTTAGCCTTGCTGGGCGGTCTGTTTTTCGGATACATTATCGCAGAAGTGGACGAGGGAGGAGAGCTTGCCATCCTTGCTTCGTACCAACCGACTACTCCTACTCGTTTGTATGATATCAACGGCGTAGTGTATGCAGAGTTGTATCGCCATAAACAACAACTTCTTAAATACCAAGATATTCCTCCTCATGTGGTCCAAGCGTTCCTTTCCGTAGAGGATAATAACTTTTTCAATCACTTTGGGATAGACTTCTCTGCAATCCTTCGCGCAGCGGCAGTCAACGTGATCTCAGGAAGGATCAAACAGGGTGGTTCCACTCTGACTCAGCAGCTTGCTAAAACCGTTCTGAATAATCGAAAAAAATCCTTTATCCGTAAATTTGTAGAAGCTCTGTTTACTCTTCAGATAGAACAGGAATATTCTAAAGAAGAAATATTAGAAATTTATTTTAACTTAATATACCTAGGTCATGGGACTACAGGACTTGCTTCTGCGGCGGATGTGTATTTCCATAAGGATGTTTCGGATCTGGATGTGGCAGAAGCTGCACTTCTTGCAAGACTTCCTAAGGCGCCTGTGGATTATTCTCCTTATAAAAATCCTGCCGCTTCTAAAAGGGCTCACCTGGAAGTGCTAAAACTTATGGCTTCCCAGGGATTTGTTCCGAACGATAAGGTCCAGACTATCCATGACGAATTTTGGGAAAAATACTGGCCCATCGTAATTACTCAGTCCCCTTCTCAATCCACCTGGGGAACCAAGTTGAATAGAGCCCCCCATTTTACCGAGTTCGTAAGACAGAGGTTGTTAAAAGAATTGGGAGAAGATAGGATCTACAGCGGTGGTCTCAAAATTTACACTACTTTGGATATCCGCAAACAAGAGATCGCTCAAGACGAACTTCGCAAGGCTCTTAAAAAACACGATGATCTTGTTTCCGGAGTTACCGTAAACTATGCAGGTGGCGCGGATAGAGGTCTTGTTGGACTTTATAATTTTCTCGGTTCCTTATTCCCAGTGGCTCCTCCTTTTGTCAGTCGTTTAGATGATAAAGCGAACTTCAGGGTCGCGCTGGAAAAAGAACTGATAGATTCCGCAGATGTTTTAAGTTTACTTCTGCCTGCCGATAACGAATCGGCTGCTTTCACTGAATTTCAGAAAAGATCCGCAGTATTCGGTAAAAACCTTCACGTAGAAGGCGCTGCTATTACGATAGATCATACAAACGGCTATATAGAAACTATGGTCGGAGGTTATGAATTCACTCCTAAAAACCAGTTCAATCGCGCGGTGCAGGCGAGAAGGCAGACAGGCTCTTCTTTCAAACCTTTTGTATACGGTGCTGCAATCGCCGAACGTATCGTAGGTTCCGGAACCGGGATCATGGATGCACCTTTGACCACTTTGACGGAAGAAGGAGAAGGTTGGTCTCCTCAGGATTTTGACGGGGATTTCCAAGGAATGGTCCCTCTGTCCAGAGCACTTTCCATGTCCTTAAATATCGTTTCTGTGCAAGTGTTCTTGCGTACAGGTGCGGATGCGGTCATCGATTTTGCTTCTCGCTTAACAAAGGCTGATAAGAGCAGATTTATGCCAAGCCCTGCGCTTGCTTTGGGAATTGCGGAGCTATCTCCTTATGAAATGGCGGTGGGATATTCTATCATCGCAAATAAGGGAAGAAATGTGATCCCACTTTCTGTTCGGTATGTGATCGATCAGTCGGGAAATGTAATTTATAACGAAGAATTAAAAGTCCGAGAAGAATTGGACAAAGAAGCGGAAGACGGTTCCATTCAGATCATCAGCGAAGGTACAGCCTACATTCTTCGCAAAATGTTGACCATGGTTGCCATGGGAGGAACTGCAGCAAACGGACTCCATTCTCCTGACCAAGGAAATTACAAAGGGATCGCTGCGGGAAAGACCGGATCCACTTCTTCTTTTACAAACGCTTGGTACTGTGGATTCGATCCTAAATTGACCACCGTCATTTGGCTCGGATTCGATAAGAGTTCTATTTCACTCGGAAGAGGTCAGGCAGCTGGAGTTCTTGCAGTTCCTATTTGGGGAAAAATGTATCGTCGTTTCTATAACGGTGAGAATTATCCGACTTTTGAGGATGAGCACGGTCTGGATCCACAACCGGAAGAAGTGCAAAGTGGAGGGACCTGCGCGTATAATGGATTGTCTCCTAAGCCGGGAGTATGTCCTGTAACCCAGAACCTTACCTTAAAGCCGATTACTGTAGCAGGAGTGACAAAAGCTGTCCAGGCAAACCGCCAATGCGACGGAGATCGGGACCATCATAAGTCAATAGATTTCAGAGAATTCCTGCAATTGGAATACCAGATCAGTGACGAAGAGATCGGTAAAACGGAACGTAAGTTTAAACCGCAAGCGGACTAAAAACTGAGTGCGATTTCGGGAAAATTCATCCAAAACACCGATTTGACAAGAACGGCTTTACAGAATTTTTCCGCTTTCCGAAAGTGAAATGGAGGCGGTCCCGGAACGGGACGTATACACCGACCTCCGTAGGATCAAGATGTCGATAGAGATCAAGGTTCCCGAAATGGGTGAATCCATTACGGAAGCAACAATAGCAAACTGGGTAAAAAAAGAAGGCGAACGAGTAGAACAGGACGAGATCCTGGTGGAATTGGAAACCGACAAGGTGACCATGGAGGTACCAGCCCCCTCGGCGGGAGTTCTCCAAAAAATTAACAAGAAACCGGGGGAGACGGTCAAGATCAAAGAAGTGATCGGAATCATAGACCCGTCTGCCTCTGCAAAAAGCACTCCTACTACAAGCACTCCTTCCCCAACAAATACAGCACAAACTAACACGACTAACGCAGCGCAGAATGATACACTTCCTCCTGCAGTTCGCAAATTGATAGATGATAATGGACTAAATCCTGCTTCTATCTCTGGTTCCGGCAAGAACGGACAGATCACAAAAGAAGACGTGTTAAACGCAATTGCAAATAAACAGTCGGCCCCTGCGGCTGCAGTTTCTGCAGCACCAGCAGCAGCCAAGTCTGCTCCTTCTCCTGAAATTCCTAAAGCAGTTCCTGCAGCTTCTCGTAGTAATCTTCCGAGAGAAAACGTAGTTCCAATGACTAAACTTCGCCAGACGATCGCAAATCGTTTGGTTGCGGCTCAACATAACGCGGCTCTTCTCACTACTTTTAATGAAGTGGATATGAGTGCTGTGATGGATCTTCGCGCTAAGTACAAGGACAAGTTCAAAGACGCACATAATATCAATTTAGGATTTATGAGTTTCTTTACTAAGGCAGTGATCGGAGCTTTAAAATTTGTTCCTGCAATCAACGCAGAAATTCGTGGTACGGATCTGGTTTATAAAAACTATTTCGATATCGGTGTTGCTGTTGGAGGTCCAAAAGGTCTGGTAGTTCCGATCGTTCGTGACGCTGATCTTTTGAGTTTCGCTCAGGTAGAATCCGAGATCGCTCGCCTTGCGAACAAGGTGAAAGATGGAAAAATCGATCTATCCGATATGGAAGGTGGAACATTCACCATTTCCAACGGAGGGATCTACGGTTCCATGATGTCCACTCCTATCCTGAACCCACCGCAAAGTGGAATTTTAGGACTTCATAATATCGTAAAACGTGCGGTAGTAGTGAACGATCAGATAGTGATCCGACCTATGATGTATGTTGCCCTTTCTTATGACCATAGGGTTGTAGACGGAAAAGAAGCGGTAACCTTCCTCGTAAAAGTAAAAGAAGCGATCGAAGATCCGACCCGCCTTCTTTTAGAAGTCTAAGGAATAGAAGGAATCATGGCGGAACAATACGACGTATTAGTAATCGGATCCGGACCCGGAGGTTATGTGGGTGCGATCCGAGCGGCTCAACTCGGGCTCAAGACCGGGATCATCGAAAAAAGAAAAACCTTGGGCGGGACCTGCTTGAACGTGGGCTGTATCCCCTCCAAGGCGCTTTTGGATTCTTCTGAAGAATATCATAAAGTATTACATAAGACTGATGTCCATGGGATCGGAGTAGGTAAAGTCACTCTGGACCTAAACAAACTCATGGAGCGCAAGAACACGATCGTCAAAGAAGTTACAGACGGTGTGGACTACTTGATGAAAAAGAACAAGATCACTCGTTATGAGGGTTTTGGAAAATTGCTCGGAGGCGGCCAGGTAGAAGTCGCTTCTCCTGATGGCAAAAAAGAAGTTTTAAGCGCGAAACATATCGTTCTGGCAACAGGTTCTGTTCCAATCGATATTCCTAGCCTTCCTGTGGACGGAAAGACGATCATCACTTCCGATCATGCTATCGATCTAAGATCAGTTCCTAAAAAACTGGTAGTGATCGGAGCGGGAGTCATCGGCTTGGAACTCGGTTCCGTATGGGGAAGACTAGGTGCGGAAGTCACAGTGGTGGAACTCCTACCGGGACTTCTACCTACGGTGGACCGATCTTTCGGTAGTTTATTGCAAAGAAGTTTAGAGTCCCAAGGTTTTAATTTCTTATTTGAACATAAGGTATTAGGCGCTACTGCTTCCAAATCTGGTGCTAAAGTAAAGATTGCAGCACCTGATGGAAAAGAATCCGAACTAGATGCGGACGTTGTGCTTGTTGCGGTAGGCCGCAGACCTTTCATCGAAGGGATCGGATTAGAAACAGCAGGGGTCCAATTAACGGAAAGAAAAAGGATTAAGGTAGATCCTCATTTCCAAACTAGCGCACCAGGTATCTACGCAATTGGAGACGTGATTGACGGACCTATGCTTGCTCATAAGGCGGAAGAAGAAGGTGTTGCACTTGCGGAATTACTCGCGGGTCAATCCGGACACGTTAATTATGCTGCGGTTCCAAGCATTATCTATACTTGGCCTGAAATGGCTTGGGTTGGAAAAGGTGAAGAAGAACTTAAGAGCGCCGGTGTAGAATACAAAGTTGGTAAGTCATTATTCAAGCCCAATGCGAGAGCTAAGGCTATGAACGAAGCGGAAGGCCAAGTCAAAATTTTAGCGGATAAAAAAACGGATAAGGTATTGGGAGCGTTTGTGTTCGGGCCTAGGGCTTCGGATATGATCGCTGAACTTGCAGTTGCGGTAGAGTTCGGCGCTTCTTCGGAAGATATAGCCCGTTCTTTCCACGCACATCCTACATTGTCCGAAGTCGTAAAAGAGGCCGCCATGGCCGTAGACAAGTGGGCAATTCACGCTTAGGGGAGATCCGATCATGAAAATCGAACAATTGATGGCATTATACGGAGAGAACGGAGCATTACTCGAAGAACTCTACGAAAAGTTTAAGAAGGATCCGAACTCTCTAGACAAAGAATGGTCTCTGTTCTTTCAAGAAGTAGAGACTAACGGAGTATATCCTCAGAACGGTTCCAACGGAAACGGGAATGGTAACGGAAAGCCGGCAGTTGCCACTTCTTTTACCGATGCACAAGCAGGGTCCATCCGAGAGATGGGGATTATCAACCTGTTGAACGCTTATCGCAGACAGGGACATTTAGCTGCAAATGTGGATCCTCTTGGGATCTCTCAGCCGAACCGCAAGTTCATCGAATCCAAATTGGGAAATCTAACTGCTGCGGATCTGGATACGGTAGTCGACACACAGAATCCTTCTCTCGGTCGCGCAAAACTGAAAGATGTTATAGCTTGGTTTGAAAAAGCTTACTGTAGTACCGTAGGTTACGAACAATATTATCTAGTGAACGACGAAGAAAGAGAATGGCTCCAGAATCAAATCGAATCTGCAGAATATCACGCTCCTCTTCCTAAAAGTACACGCCTGAGACTGTTCGAAAAATTATTCCAAGCGGATCATTTGGAAACATTCTTAGCTAAAAAATACGTGGGTAAAAAACGTTTCTCCTTGGAAGGAGGAGAAAGTATGATCCCTATGCTAGACACGATCATAGAAGAAGCCGGACGTTTTAAAATGGACGGACTAGTGATCGGTATGGCGCATAGAGGACGTTTGAACGTACTCGTAAATGTGATCGAAAAACCTGCTTCTCTAGTATTCGCTGAATTCGAAGAGAAGGCGGATGCAAGCGCTCAAAATTATGCGGACGTTAAGTATCACTTAGGATATTCTAATAGCAAAATGACTTCGAGCGGAAAGGAAGTAAAACTTTCTCTCGCATTCAACCCAAGTCACTTGGAAGCAGTAAACCCTGTTGTTACCGGTTCTGTTCGTGCTCGCCAAGAACAGTATGGAGATGCGGATCGTTCTAAATTTATGCCGATCACCATCCATGGGGATGCGGCGTTCGCAGGTCAGGGTGTGGTGGCAGAAACCATCAACCTGATGAACCTGGACGGTTATACTACTGGCGGGACTTTTCATATAGTGATCAATAACCAGATCGGATTCACTACTTTGCCGAACGAATCTAGATCCACGTTATATGCAACAGACTTGGCAAAAGGTTACCAAATCCCGATCGTTCACGTAAACGGAGACGATCCGGAAGCGGTATACCGAGTGACCAAACTCGGAATGGAATACCGCCAAAAGTTCAAAAAAGACTTTATCATAGATTTGATCTGTTACCGCAGATTAGGTCATAACGAAACGGATGAGCCTGCATTCACTCAGCCTAAGATGTATTCTATCATCAAAAATCATCTTCCTACCGCTCAGCTATATGAGAAAAAGTTGATAAATGACGGAGACATCACCGGAGAAGAGTTGGATTTCATTAAGAACGGCTCCGCTCAAGGTTTGGAAGATTCTTTTCAAAGAGCGAAAGAACAAGATATCAAGATGAAAGTGGATACTATGCAAGGTGTTTGGGCAAAATATTCCAAAGAACCTTTGGATAGCGGTACTGCTACTTCTTTACTTGCGGAACAAATCGATCGTATCGTAAAAGCGATCACTACCGTTCCGGAAGGTTTCACTCCGAACCCTAAACTAGTAAAACTTCTACAAAGCCGTAAGGAAATGGCGGAAGGAAAAGTTTCTCTGGATTATGGGATGGCGGAAGCTCTTTCTTTCGGTTCCATTTTAGAAAACGGATTTAGAGTTCGTCTTTCCGGTCAGGATAGCCAGCGTGGAACGTTCTCTCATAGACATGCAGTGTTGGTAGATATTAACACCGGAGAGAAATACGTAGGTCTGAATCATATCTCCGAAAAACAAGCCAAGGCGGAGGTTGTGAACTCCTCCTTGTCCGAATTTTCCGTTTTAGGTTTTGAATACGGTTATTCTCTTTCCGACCCGAGCGCGTTAGTTCTTTGGGAAGCTCAGTTCGGTGACTTTGCAAATAATACGCAGGTGATCTTCGACCAATTCCTTTCCAGCTCCGAAGTGAAATGGCAAAGGATGTCCGGTCTTGTGGTCCTTCTCCCTCACGGATATGAAGGACAAGGACCTGAACATAGTTCCGGTAGGATAGAAAGATTCCTGCAACTATGCGCGGACAATAATATGCAAGTAGCAAACTGTACGAATGCTGCTCAGTATTTCCATTTGCTTCGTAGACAAATTTTGCGTAATTTCCGTAAACCTCTGATCATTTTCACCCCTAAGTCTTTGTTACGTTTCCCTGGAGCACTTTCTCCTATAGACGATCTATTAAAAGGTGCGTTTAGAGAAGTTCTTCCGGACCAAGCCGAGATCAAAGCGGATAAAGTGGAGAAGGTAGTATTCAGCTTCGGAAAAGTATATTATGATCTTCTAAAATATAGAGAAGAAAATAAGGTGCAAAACACCGCTCTGATCCGAGTAGAACAGGTATATCCTTTCCCTGCGAAAGAGATCCAAGAAGTACTTAAAACTTACAAAAACGCTAAAACTTTTGTTTGGTGCCAAGAAGAGCCTAAGAACCAAGGCGCTTGGACATTTGTAAGGGATAGATTCGAAGATCTTCTTCCTAACGGAACAAAACTCAAGTATGCAGGAAGAAAAGAATCCGCAAGCCCTGCTGCCGGACATATGAAAGTCCATACAAAAGAGCAGGAGCAACTAGTTTCAGACGCTTACTCGATCTGAAATTTAGGTGTCAAATAATAACGTGGGAGAACCTGTCCTATTAGCATTAGTCTTTGCGGACCGGGTCATCTCGGAAGACAACGGGAAAAAAGGTATCATAGGGACTTTTACAAAGTTCTTTACCGGACAGTTTCCCGTAGTCTTTCCTCCCTGGGGAATATACGTATGTGTCACGAATCTTTCCCCAGGTGACCATGAATTTTCTTTAGAATTAGAACATGCAGATTCAGGTGAAAAAGTAATAGGGGTCGGAGGAAATATCCGCGTCAATAACGGCTCCGAACCTGTGGAAATCGGGATCCCGATCCCTCATGCGGTCTTTCCTAAAGAAGGAAGGTATATTTTACTTTTTAAAGTAGGAAAAGAGATCGTGGGAAGTCGTCCTCTTTGGGTAGATAAACTAAATCCAGCCTAATCCTGTCTTTTAGAAATTCCTAAACTTCTTACCGAGTCCTTCGTTTTCTTGTACGAACTAAAAATAAATTCTTTCCAATATTAATCTACGCTTGCTTTGCAAAATTTTTCAAAGTATTCTTCCTATCTCTAATATACGAATTTGTTATAGTCCGTTCCATGATATAGATTATTAATTAGTATCCGGTTGCGGGCTCCGAGAGTCTGGACCTCTGGGACAGGCTCTTATATACTATGGCCACGCCTACAGAAAAAGACATCACATTAGATAAGGCCCTTAAGGATGCAAAACTGATCGAGGCCAAGTTTAAAGGACTTCTGGAATCTTTACCCGATTCTATCGTAATGGTAAACGATTCTGGAAGTATCGTTTTTGTGAACGAACAAGCCCTTAAAATGTTCGACTACAAGCTAAACGAACTTTTGGGACAACCTATCGAGATACTTCTTCCTGATAGGTTCAGAAAAAACCATATTTCTCATCGTGATAAATATTTCACCCAACCTAGGACAAGATCCATGGGAGTAGGTTCGGAACTTTTTGGTAGGAAGTCCAACGGAGCTGAATTCCCTGTAGAGATCAGTTTAAGTCCTTATCACACAGAGGACACAACATTAGTACTGAGCGCCATTCGAGATATTCGAGAAAGGATCAAAGCAGAAGCAAAGTTTAGAGGTCTTTTAGAATCCGCACCCGATGCAGTTGTGATAGTAAATCGTGAAGGGAATATAGTTTTGATCAATTCCCAGGCGGAGAAGTTATTCGGATATCCTAGAGAAGAATTACTACATAAGCCCGTGGAGGTCTTAATACCGGAAAGGTTCAGATCCAATCATACCGGGAATAGGATCGGTTTTTTCAAAGACCCGAAGGTAAGGGGAATGGGAAGCGGATTGGAATTGTACGGACTTAAGAAAAACGGATTGGAATTCCCTGTCGAGATCAGTCTGAGTCCGTTGGAAACGGAAGAAGGGATGTTGGTTTCCAGTTCGATTCGCGATATCACCGAAAGAAAACAACAAGAGGAATTTAGAAGAGCCGCATTAGAAGAACAAAACGAAAGAATGAAAGAGACAGCCAGATTAAAAAGCGAATTCCTAGCAAACATGTCCCATGAGTTAAGGACTCCTTTGAACGGTATCATCGGTTTTTCAGAATTACTATCCGATGAAAGACCAGGGCCCTTGAACGGAAAGCAGAAAGAATACTTAACAGATATATTAAATAGTGCCAACCATCTTTTAAAATTGATCAATGACGTTTTGGATCTTGCCAAGGTGGAATCAGGGAAGATGGAATTATTTTTGGAAACATTTTCCTTATCTACTGCGATCAAAGAAGTTTCTTCTATCATTCGTCCATTATTAGGAAAGAAGAAGATCAATTTTTTTATAAAAGTAGAAGATTCTATAGATGAGGTAATATTGGATCCTCAAAAGATAAAACAGATCTTGTACAATCTTTTGTCCAATGCTGTGAAGTTCAGTCATGAAAGTGGAAACATCAGAGTGAATATGGAAGCCGGAAGCAACGATAGCATCCGGATGAGATTCGAAGACGACGGGATTGGTATAGGAGAAAAGGACCTCACTAGGATTTTCGAGGAATTCCAGCAAATAGATAGCGGCGCTAATAGACAATTCCAGGGAACAGGGTTAGGGCTTGCATTGACAAAAAGGATCGTGGAATTGATGAACGGGACAATAACCGTAGAAAGTGAGTTGGGCAAAGGATCGGTTTTCACTATAATATTACCTAGAAAAATCTCGAACGGTAAATAAGATATGCCTCCTAAGGTTTTGGTAGTAGATGATAATATCGTAAATCTTAAATTGATCTGCGAATTATTAGAGTTAGACGAATATGAAGTTTTAAAAGCCGGAAATGCGGAGGAAGCGCTTCAGGTTATAGAGAATTTTCCTTTAGATCTGATCCTAATGGATATAGAATTACCCGGAGTTGACGGACTTACTCTTACTAGACAATTAAAAGAAAAGGAGAATACCAAAAATATACCTATTATAGCGGTTACCGCTTTTGCGATGAAAGGGGATGCGCAGAAGGCATACGGAGCTGGTTGCGACGGTTATATTACAAAGCCGATCGATACCAGGAAATTTACGGAGCAAATTAACGGTTTTATTAAGGGATTGAATCCATGATCCAAGAGTTTTTTTTCGTCCCTTATGAATACAGAGTCCTATTCCGGGCTTAAATTTTATGGTCATTCTAGTCGTAGACGACAGTTACCAAAATCGCAAATTAATTTCCGCTCAGTTGGAAAATGGGAATAGAAAAATTTACACCGCTTCCAACGGCATAGAAGCATTAGAGATCCTGGAAAATACCGAGGTAGATCTGATCATTTCGGATATTCTTATGCCTCAAATGGACGGATACCAATTTTGTTCTCAAGTAAGACAGAATGAGAAGTTCAAACATATTCCGTTTATTGTATATACCGCCACTTATACCTCGGATTCGGATGAAAAACTTTCTTTCGATCTTGGTGCGGACGCATTTTTGAAAAAGCCTGCGGGATTGAGATTACTGGAAGAGACAGTTGCCAAAGTCCTTCATGCTCCAAGATCGGAGCGTAATGTTAAAAGATTGGTGATAGATTCCGCGCCTCTTCGCCAATACAATCATAGGCTTGTGGAAAAGTTAGAAGAGAAAAATTTCGAACTTCTGAAAAGAAGCGAAGAGTTAGGCTACGAGATAGAGGAACGAAGAAGAGCGGAAAGGCTAAACCGGGAAGGTGAAGAACTATTCAAAGAACTCACAGATGCAATCCATGAAGTGTTTTGGATGACCAGTCTTTCTAAAAACGAGATCGTTTATATCAGCCAAGGCTACGAGCAGATTTGGGGAAGATCAAGACAAAGTCTCATAGAAAATCCGATTTCCTGGTTGGAATGTATCCATCCGGAGGATAGAGACCGAGTTTTTGATAGTGCAAAGACAAAACAAGTAACAGGAGAATATAAAGAAGAATATCGGATCATTCGCCCTGATGGAGAGATCAGATGGATCAGAGATAAAGCGTTTCCCGTTAAGAACGAAAAGGGAGATACGATCCGAGTCGCCGGAGTCGCGGAGGATATCACCGAACGTAAACTGAAAGAATCCCAATTAAAAGAAGTGGAGAAAAGAAGAGCGGAATTAGAGGAACAATTGATCCAAGCCCAAAAATTGGAAAGTTTAGGTACCTTGGCAAGCGGAATCGCTCACGATTTTAATAACATACTTTCTATCATTATGGGGCATACTTCGGTAATAGAGAATAATCGGAATAATCCTGAAAAATTTTCCCAGCATGTATCCGCGTTACACATGGCTACTCAAAGAGGAGCCTCTTTGGTTAGGCAACTACTTACGTTTGCCAGAAAAACCGAATTTAATCTGGAGCTTGCGCAAATAAACGATATTGCATTAGAGATCAGTAAATTAATATCCCAGACATTTCCTAAAAACATCCGACTTTTTACGGACTTTCAGGAAGGTCTTCCTTTGGTCAAAGTAGACGCCAATCAGATCCATCAGGTTTTATTAAACTTATGTGTAAATGCTCGAGATGCAATGCAAGATGGAGGGATTCTGCGTATAGAGACCTTCTTAACAGACTCTGAAAATTTAAAGGCAGGCTATTCCATAAATCTGGCCGAAAAATACGTGATACTCAGGATTTCCGACTCTGGAAGCGGGATGAGTGAAAAAACTAAACAGAGGATTTTCGAACCGTTTTTCACCACTAAGGATATAGGTAAAGGAACCGGATTAGGTTTAGCATTGGCTTATAGCGTAATCGATAAACATAAAGGTTGGATAGAAGTAGACTCCGAATTAGGAAAGGGGGCCACATTCTTAGTATATTTACCTGTTCCTAAAGAAAAATCGGAAATGAATACAAAGCCGGTCTATTCGGAATCCGAATCTTCAGGAGGTAAAGAAAGTATACTTATCATCGAGGACGAGGAACTTCTTAGGAATATGTTGTCGGATCTTTTGGAATCGAAAGGATACAGAGTATATTTAGCCGCAGATGGAGAAGACGGCGTGGAACAATTTCTTTTGAGACATTCCGAGATCCAATTGGTGCTGACGGATTTGGGACTACCAAAGTTTGGAGGAGGAGAAGTCATAAAGAGGATAAGGGCCATTCATAGTTCCGTAAAAATCCTTCTTGCAAGCGGATTTATGGAGCCAGAATTAAAACTTTCCTTAAAAGATTTCGGTGTGAGTTATTTTATCCAAAAGCCGTATTTGGGTACCGAGATCCTTTCCTGCATTCGTTCCGCTTTGGATCAAAAGTGAAATTTCCTTAAAGCCGTTAGGCGTCTTCTATCTCAGTTTCATCTTACGAATTTCTTCTGCTACCGGGATATTTTGGTATTCTATCCTTTCTTTTCCGTAGTATAGTAGCGCTTCTACGAAGTTTGTTTTCGGGAAAAATTTTCGGATCTCTGTTAGCGGAATACGGATCGAATCCGAACTTGGGCTTTTATCGAAAAATTCGGTATTCTCCGCTCTTAATATGAGTTGTAGCTCCTTGGGTTCGAATGTTTTGACCTTTTCGGATTTTATGATATTTTCGGTAAGTGTTTCTTCTTCTCTCTTCTTGGAAATAGTGCGGAATGGGATTGTCGTCCATTCTAAGAGCGCTCCTATATCCGCAAACATTCCTAGGATGTATCGATTCCAAGGTTTATCGTCCGTGTCCAGTTGTCTGTATCCGTCCGTCTTCTTATAGTCGTAATGTACGATTTTAGTTTCTAAAGTTTTCCTTTTTTCTAATGTTTCCCTAAAGGAAGCTCCTTCTATTTTTAGGACTAGCTCGAAGTTTTGGAATTCGTAGTCTATTTTTCCTCGGTTTGAAATGATTACTTCTTCTTTTCTATCCAGTAAACGAGAGTCGACTGTTTCTTGTTTATAAGGAAAAACCGTAAAACAGTTTAGAAAACTGGAATAGACCAAGACTAAAGCGGCAAAATGTCCGAAAGATAAATATCTTTTCACTGAAATAGAGGAACCATTCCGTAGGCGGCCTCGAACGCATCTGCCTGTTCTTCGCAGGCCCAAAGTTCCAGACTTTTATCGTAGTTTTGGTTTGTAACCAAAGTGAATATCGTCTGATTTTTTCGGATCTGGCATTTTACGGTTTCGATCAATCCTTGTCTGTTCCGATTGCATGCACTCGCGATCCTTAAAATTGCGGAAAGTTTTTCGACCGTTTCTTGCTCTTTGGGACCTACTCTTTGGAATTCTCTATGCTTGGATTTAGGAGAACTTTTACGATGATATCTTGCGGTGAGTGCGATGATCTCTATTTCTCCCCAAGTAAAACCTAACATTGCCTCGGAGTTTCGAATCAGATAATAACTGTGTTTATGATAAGCGGAATGTGAAATGAATAGTCCTACTTCATGCAGCAAAGAAGAGGCTTCCAGATATTCTCTTTCTTCTTTCCCTAATCGATGTACCGATTGTAATTGATCGAATATATCGAGTGAAAGTTTGGCAACATGGCGGGCATATTCCTGGTCCCTTGTGTATGATACTAAAAGATTTAAGATGGATTTTTGGCGAATATCATCCAGATGTTTGGAGTGTTCCAAATCTTGAAAATGTTCCCATTTTCGGATTGTATCGTAGATAATCCCTTCTCTAAGTGCGAACTCAGAAACAGTCATATCCGGGAGATCCAATAACTGGAATAATTCGTCTAGGATAAGCATCCCACCCACAATGATATCGGAACGTTTGGAATCGAAGCCAGGGATTTTACCTCTCTTTTTAGAAGTGTCCGCTTCTAAGATCATATTCCTTGCTTTTTTGAATTCTGAAGAATGGAATGTGTAATGGTTTAGCGGTCTTTCTTCCGTTTCTCCTTCGAAGGCGCGAATGATCCCGGCAGTTGCCTGGACAGTGCCGGATGAACCGATGATCATTTCTGGTTTTAGATCTCGGATGATCTTTCGGAAAGGAAGAATGATCTCTTCCACATAAAGTTTACATTTTCGTATCTGAGAAGAATCCAGGGTTTCAGATCTCAGGAATTTTTCGGTGAGTCGGATCGCTCCCAATTTGAAACTTTTTGAGAATAAAATATCCCCTCTGTAGCCAACTAAAACTTCGGTACTTCCTCCGCCTATATCCACAAGTAATACCTTTTTGTCGAATACTGGAAGCCCTTGTAGGACCCCGAAATAGATGAGTCGGGCCTCTTCATATCCGCTAATCACATCTATTTTAATGCCTGCTTCCTTTAAAGCAGCAGCCTGGAATTCGGCACGATTGGAAGCTTCCCTCATTGCGGATGTGGCGACCGCTCTGATCTCTGCTTTCGAGTTATCCGCGAGCATCTTAAAACGCTTTAAACACTCGATTGCACGCCTAAATGCGGGAGGATCGATTTCTCCTCCTTCTTCCAAGCCGCTTCCGAGACGAACGTTCTCCTTCTCTCTGGCGATAGCTTCAAAGGTCCCGTTTTCTCGGACCCGAACGATGATCATATGAAAGGAGTTTGTGCCTAGATCGATGGCAGCTAGGGTGTTTTCCCGGACCATAAGTTCCCCAATATTATGGAGGTCGCGATGGGTTCCAATTTGTTTTTCGTTTTTTTTGTTTTGGAATTGCCCGTAAGGATCGGGCAGGAAATATTGAATTGGATCGCGACCGTAAAATCCTAGAGATTTTCACCGATTCTGCAGATAATAAATAAGATCAACCAGCCTTCTGGCAGCAAAGGATAGAAATGATATTCGATAAGCTATACGGATTATTTTCCAACGATATGGGAATCGACCTCGGAACCGCAAACACTCTCGTCCATGTAAAAGGGCAAGGTATCGTTCTTTCCGAGCCTTCCGTAGTAGCGGTCCACGCGGCTACGGGCAAAGTGCTCGCAGTAGGCCAGGAAGCTAAGAGAATGTTGGGACGTACTCCCGGCGAGATCGTAGCGATCCGTCCTATGAAAGACGGGGTGATCGCGGACTTCGAAACTGTCGAAAAAATGATCCGCTACTTCATTGCGAAAGTACATAATAGAACTACTTTCGTAAAACCTAGAATTGTGATCGGAGTTCCTTCCGGGATCACCGAGGTGGAAAGACGTGCGGTCCGTGAGTCCGCAGAACAGGCAGGTGCGCGAGAGATCTTCTTGATCGACGAGGCATTGGCTGCTGCGATCGGCGCAAATATTCCAATCAACGAACCTGCCGGTAATATGATCGTGGATATAGGCGGTGGAACTACTGAGATCGCTGTGATCTCACTTGGCGGTATGGTAATCGCCGAGTCTATCAGAACTGGTGGTGATGAGTTCGACGATGCAATTATCAAATATCTCAGAAACCAATACAATCTGGTTGTTGGGGAAAGAACTGCAGAAGATATCAAACTGACTATCGGTAACGCTTACCCTGAAAAGAAAACCGAGACCATGGAAGTGAAAGGTAGGGACGCAATTTCCGGATTACCTCGTACTCTGGAATTAGAATCCAATGAGATCCGCAAGGCTCTTAAAGAGCCAACCGACGAAATTTTAGACGGAATTAAAAGAGTTCTGGAAAGAACTCCTCCTGAACTTGCTTCGGATATCGTAGAAAGAGGGATTGTTCTTACCGGAGGAGGATGTCTTCTTCGCGGATTAGAGACTTATCTTTCTAAAGAAACCGGTGTGCCTGTATTCAGAGCGGAAAACCCTCTGACCTGCGTGGTACTTGGGACAGGAAAATTCTTGGACGAAGTTAAGTATCTGAAACCAGGGATCCGTTAATTCGGGTCTCGGTCTCCGGCCTGATCGCCGTAGTCCGAAACGGAAATTTTTATGCTTTGGCTTCAAGTTAATAAAAGTAAGGAAACTGTTTCCCTTTTATTCTGTATCGTATTCTCTCTTCTTTCCCTGACTTTTAAGAGTAATGTTTTAGTCAGAGGGATTGCAAGTTTCCAGAGAGTAGGGGATTCCGTTTCCGGCTCGATCGACGGAGTAGGTTCCTTTTTTAAAGGCGCTTATACTAAATTAGAATCTTTTGAAGCGGTTCGTCAGGAAAGAGATGCCTGCGTTGCCGCTATAGACGATTATAAACTTCTTCCCCAAGATTTGGAAAGAGTAAGCAGAGAAAACGAAAGTCTCAGAAGGGAATTACGTTTTAATACTAAACAAAAATATTCTACAGTCAAAGCGGAAGTTCTTTCCGTTCGTTTGAATTCCATCTATCGTACTATCATTATAGACAAAGGTTCCGAAGCGGGGATCAAACCTTATATGCCTGTCACTGCAAGAGCTGTGAACCAAAAAGGTGAGATTATAGAAGCACTCGTCGGAAAGGTGATCGCGGTCACAGGCGGTTCCGCGGTGGTCCAACCTATCATCAATTCCAATTATAATATGGGTGTTTCCATTCCGGAAAGTAATCTTTGGGCTACTCTTTCCGGAAACTCAGGAAGAGGCATGGAAGCATTGATGAATTATATTGATAGCGGTATCATTATTGATCCTAGGATTTTCGGAGATTATCCGATGGGTCCAAGCGAGATGATCCAATACACCGAATCTTTGAGTAAGATCGGTAAACCAGTATATAGTTCCGGTTCTTCCGGAATGTTCCCGCCTGGAATTCCTGTGGGTATAATTACGGAGGAAGGCCCGCGCAATGGAAGTTTTAAAACTGCATTCTTAAAACCTTTTGTTCGTTTCGATATGTTGGAATCCGTTACGATCCTAATGAAACTTCCTGAAAAATGGGCGGAGACTTGGCCGGAAGGACAGAATATCAATATCGAAAATCCTTATTTCGGTGAATTAAATTATCCTAAAGAAGAAAGAGAGCCTAAGGTCCCAACTCCAGCCGGAAATAAACCTGTGGAGACTCCTAAGCCTCAAAAGCCCGAAGGGAATGGATCCGGATTCTCCGAAGAGGAAACGAACTGATGATCTTAGAATATATAGTCATTGGCGCCGGGATCTTGATCTCTCACTTCTTGAACGGGACAAACCTATTCGAGATTTCCGGGTTTAAACCGGACTTTATGGTGATCTTTGTTCTATTTTTTGCTCTTCGCAGGGGAACGATGGCAGGTATCTGGATCGGATTTTTCGGCGGATTGCTTTCCGATTCAGGTTTAGGCGGAGAAATTGTAGGAAACGTAGTCACTTACAAAATAGGACTTCACTCACTTACTTTCTGCATCATGGGTTATCTGGTAGGAAAGTTCGCGAGGCCTGCGTATCACGAAAATCAGATTTCCATAATGTTGTATTCTTTGGTAGTGACTTTGGTCTCCAGGATAGCGTCTTATTTCCTATTCTCCTTATTCTTTCATGAAAATTTAAACTACTCCATCGTCAGTACCTCGATCTTTAACGCGGCAATCGCTCCAATATTCTTCTGGGTCCTGGGAAAATTATACAGATTGGAGCAGGCGGAAGGTTAAAATGTTGGGGGGAGGAGGATCTTCTTCAGCCACAGAATTTAGACTGGAACGTAGTTTCAGGCTAAGGCTATACATGTTCTCCGGGTTGGTTGCATTTGCATTAATCGCCTTCGTCATCCAGTTATTTAATCTTCAGATCGTGCAAGGGACGGATAATTCTTTAAAGGCGGAGAAGTTCGTCCGAAAGAGTGAAACTATTCCGGCTGCCAGGGGGGAAATGTTCGATCGGAACTTTCTTACTCCTGAAACATCCATGGCATTGGTTTCCAATTATTCCAGCTTGGATGCAGTATTGAATACTTCTCTACTCAAATACGATCCGGTTAAGGTTAAGAATTTCCTGCAGGAATTCGCAAGAACTCTTTCTATTCCGATGTCTTATTACGAAGAGGATTTGCTCGAGCCTAAATTCTCCAAAAAGATCAAGACCAAAAAGCCTTTCGTACTTTTGGAGGCTATTTCCAAAGCCCAACAGGAACGTATATCAGTTTTTGATAATATATCTAAATATGTTATCTTGGTGCCTTCTCCGAGAAGGATCTATAAGATGGGGCCGGCGCTTGCACATGTGACCGGATATATTGGTAAGCCTAGTAAAACGGACCTTCTTACCCGTGAGATCAAGTCTTACCAATGGCTCGGAAAAGACGGGTTGGAGCTCCAATACGATTCAAGACTTCGGGGAACGGACGGATTCCGGATCCAAAAAAGAAGTTCAGAAGGAAACATCGAGGAAGAAAGGGTGGTGGAACATTCCACTCCCGGGAATAACCTGGTTCTCACGATAGACAAAGACATCCAACTTGCCGCGTATAAGGCGCTAAAAGGAGCCAGAGGAACTGCGATTGCGATGCGTCCTTCCACCGGAGAAATTTTGGCAATGGCTTCCAATCCAAGCTACGATCCGAATGTTCTTTCCGGAAAAAGTAGATCGGAAAGGACCGCACATTATAAGAGAGTGGATGCGAACGGTGGATTTTTGAATCTTGCGATCCAATCCAAATTTCCTCCGGCTTCCACATACAAAACGTTAGTTGCTCTTGCTGCGTTAGAAAGCGGTCATAAGGTGGATTATACTCCTGAAACAAGTTATCACTGCAATGGTAGTTATACTTTAAAATCCACTTTCGCAGGAGTTCCCGACCAAGTGTTTTATTGTTGGGAGAAGGGCGGTCATGGTACGAATGACCTGGCTCACGCTCTTCAAAAGTCATGTTCCGTATATTTTTATAATTTAGGTTATAAACTGGGTTCCGATCCTATCCTGACTTATTCTCGTTTATTCTTATTGGACCAAAAATCCAAAGTAGATCTTCCTGGAGAAATTGCAGGTCAGGTACCTTCTCCGGCTTGGAAAAAAAGGATTTATGGAACCAGATGGTTCGACGGGGATACGATCAATCTTTCCATCGGACAAGGATTCATGTCCGTTACTCCTCTTGCCATGACTCTGTTCTATGCGGGACTATTGAACAAAGGACAAATATACCAACCTTATCTGGTTAACGAGATCAGAGATCCATTGGACAATTCCATTATCAACAGAACGGATCCTCAAAGGTTGAGCGATATTCCGATCCAATCTTCTACGGTAGAAGCGATCAAAGTGGGTCTCAGGTTGGTTGTGAAAAATGGAACTGCGGCATTCGTATTAAATAAACCTGGCCTTCCGGATATCGCAGGAAAAACAGGGACCGCTCAAACAAGAAGAAGGGGATCTTCAGGATCCAACCATGCTTGGTTTATCGGATATGCACCGGCGAGTGCGCCTGTCAGCGAACAAGTATTAGTTGCGGTGTTCGTGGAATATGGAGTAGGTGGAGCGGCTGGAGCGGCCCCTGTTGCAAGAGAAATGTTTAGAGCCGCTTTTCCACCTGGAAGTTTCAAAAGAACCGCGGAGATACCTGAAACTGCTCCTGCAATACCGGAGAATGTACAATGATGTCGGATCGTTCCATAGATAGGATTGACTACTTTTTAGTAGGTTCGGTCATCATAGTAGTGATCTGTAGTGTTCTCACTTTATACTCTCAGGAGTATAATTTTGACGATCCGAGCGTCGGGCTCATGAGCCATAAATGGTTCAAACAACTTTTATTCTTTCTGGGCGGCTTAGTGATCATGTGGTTCGTATCTCGGATCAATTACCAATTGATCGGAGCTTACGCATTATTCGTGTATGGATTCGCTATTTTACTATTGGCTCTTACGCTCGTGAAATGGATCGGATATCTTCCTTCCAGCCGCGGTGCGAGATCCTGGATCAAGATCGGACCGTTTCTTTTGCAGGCGTCTGAGTTCGCAAAACTTGCCACAGTGATCCTACTCGGCCAGTATCTAGTATTAAAAGAAAAAGAAATGAAGAAGCTTGTGGTTTTGGTCATCCCGTTCGGGATCGTTCTATTACCAATGGCTTTGATACTTTTACAGCCTGATTTTGGAACAGCAGTATCCTTCTTACCGATCTTGTTCACAATGTTGTTCTTAGGGGGAGCCGATTATTTCCACATCGGTTCTTTTATCACATTTGGAGGGATCTCACTCGTTCTTCCGATGTATGTGGAATATTCTAAACTTACATTATTAAACGACATCCTCGCATTCTTACAAAGAACCGGAAAAACGGACCTTCTGTCCGTAGTAAACAGACTAGGCGGAAAAACCTGGCAAGTATTGGATGGGAAAGAAGTAGCCGGGGCCAATCTTACTCCTAAAACCATCGCTGCATTAAGAGAAGTATTCGATCAGGTAATCGATTTAGAAGGAAGTTTTATATTTAAACTACTTTCTAATCAGGGATTGCTGATTGGAGTAGGCGCGACACTTATCATATTCAGTATTATCATGATCTTACTCAGGATCGCTAGAGGAAGTAAAACATTACGTTCTTATTATATTCCTCTGGGAATCTTGGGGATTAGTTTGATCTCGGCGGTAGTCGTGATGAAAACAGTTCCATTTCGCGAGAACCAGGTCATCCGATTGACCGCATTTTTGAACCCTGACGAATTCAAACAGGATGCAGGATATCAGCTCAGAGCATCAAAGCCTGCGGTAGGTTCCGGAAAATTAGTCGGAAAAGGATTTTTAAATGCGGAGATGACGGAAGGAAAAATCCCTCACGTTCCTGAATCCAGCACGGACTTCATCTTCGCTTCCTGGGCGGAACAAACCGGGTTTATAGGTTCCGTATTTTTACTCTTCTTCTTATTCTCTATTCCGCTTAGAGGGCTACAGATCAGTTATGAAAGTAAGGACAGATTCGGGTCCTTACTTGCGTCCGGGATCGTGGCGATGTTATTCTATCATATGGCAATTAATATAGGCATCGTGCTAGGATTATTGCCGGTAACAGGGATCCCACTTTCGTTTATGAGTTACGGTGGTTCCCACTTACTTATGTCCATGGCAGCGGTCGGTATCATTCTCTCCATCAAGATGAGAAAACACGCAAACTAAAATTCGGATACGTAAAATGGCTGACTTTGCAAAAAGTCATGCCGATATTCTATCTAAGCCGGCATGGAAAGAGTAAAAGATTCCAGATTTCTATTCGATCTGAAAAGAAAGTTCCGCTATATCTTGGAAGAAGTGGAGAAGAACACGTACGACCAAGATTCGGAAGTCAGAGAATTAGAAACGCTCTGGGAAGAAATGTTCGATGTGGCCTCCCGCAATGATACTCCCTATTTCAAAGCCAGACTTTCCAATCTAAAAAGACAGTTGGACGGTTTTGTTAGGAACAAAGCATACGAAAAACAGGAATTCGATCGTATCTATAGACAACTAGAAAAGATCCGCAAAGACGATACAGTGGAATTTTTGGACGAGTCTATGCGTTCCACCTTAGGAAGGATCGCGGAAAATACAAATCGAGTTGCAGCTAACGTATCCGGTTTGGGGATCGAGCCCGGTTCCTTGGGCGGTATACCTCTACTTCTCACTTTCAGATGTGGCACGGTCCATTTTATAGTAAAATCCGGACCTAAAAAGATATTCAAGAACGTGCATAGGAATAAGGACAAAGTACTCTACGAAGGGAAAAAATATCCTATCTTTCCAAGCAGGTCCATTTATTTTTCCTGGGAAGGAGAAGGTAGATCTTGGGAAACGGAACCAGGCTCTTTGCTCATGATCCGTTATCCGGAAGGGAATAGATTTTTTAGATGCGACGCTCTTGGCGACACATTCCGTATTCCGGAAGATACTTTTAAGAGAAGATTACAACCTACTGATAAACAATCCTCGGAGATCAGATACTATTTCCGCAAAGCCGGAGTTAGATATTATTATATCCCCCAAAAAGGAGAGTGATTCCACCTAACATAAATTTTACGTAATTTAGGTTGCAATTTTTCCCCTCGGTGCGAAAATCCGAGGCCTTTACGATGCAATACAATACTTCCTTCTGGGACAATTGGACATTCGAAAGCCTTTTCGACCTATATTCCAAAGGGCCTGACTTTTCGAGTTCCAGAGAATTAAAAATAAATAAAGAGACGAATTCTTACGACTGGACGGAAGTCCCCACTGCCTGCGTCCAAATAGAAAGTCTATTCCATCTGATCAATGAGCTTGTCCTAAGAGAAAAAATATTCTATGACCAAAAATTCTCGGAAGGTTGGAATTCCTTCGAAAGCCTGGATTCATTGGATGGGAGTCTTTTAGTCTCAGTGGATATACCCACAGACGAACCGGAAGTAAAAGATTCCAGGAACGAGGCTTTAAAATTATTATGCGCTACGGATCTGATGAAAAAACATCAGGAAGAAAATCTAAAAGGTTATCGAGAGAATAAACAATCTCCACATGAATATTTCAGCCAAGTGGTTTGGGGAGCCGCAGGTAATCTAGGGAGAAGCACATTTTTAGGAGCACATTATGTGGCTCATCCGATACGCGCCTCCTTGCTTGAACAAGTGCCTTTGTTTAAACCGAGTGCGGATATCAATTCCGAAGTTAAAGAATGGATAGACGAAGAAAGAGTGAAGGTGTTCACGAGCCTCACTCCAGTGGGAAGGATGAATAATTTCCAGCTCATCCTTCCTCCGTTGGTGACCGAAGTGATAGAATCTTCTTCTTCTCTTTCCGAGATCATACCTGCTACAATCGAGACCAGGGAAAAATATAAAAAGATCCGGGAATGGATCGGAGAATACCAAACCGCTTTGGAGAGCGAAAACCCGACTAAGATCTCTAAGTTTAGAAAAACATTATATAATATAAGTCAAGATCTGGAAAAAATGAGAAAGCCTGGAGAACTGGGAGATACTAAAGTCGGAATGTCTTTTATCGGACTGAGTCTTCCGACCCCTAAAATCCCGGACCTTAGGAAGTTTTTTGGGATTAGAAGTGCGCTCAATAAACTTCTGCTAAACCCGAAAGGAGAGAAGGCGTTATTAAAACTACTGAAATGGTTTGGATGTGAAAAGGGGGAAGAACTGGAGACGATCCGGAAATACTTTCTATTATAAGACTGTGATATAAGAGAGGAGCCCGAAGGCGGAGAGATTACTCTCCGTCCTCGAGTAGATTGTTCAAACTATCCAGAAGAACATCCACCTCTACACCGTAACCCATACAAACTTGCTCGATAGTTTCGAGTTCGTTGATAGAACAATGAGAGCATCCGCCCAAATGATAGCTGGAGAATACCAATCCTGCTTCAGGATGAAGACCGATCGCTTCGCCTACCGTCATTTCTTTAAAAAATCTTGGCTTGACCGCTTCCGACATGGGGAAAATCTCCTAAGTACTGGTTTAAGTTCCAGTATATAGACTCCCTAGGCCAAAGTCAATTCCATGTTTTTTCAAGAAACCGGCAAATTCTATATTCGTATCGAGGAAAGGTTCGAATCTTCACATTATCTTTATAAATACTTCCCCGACGGCTCGGATGAGCCGATCCACGGCCATTCCTTTAAGGTAGAAGTCTATCTTTCCGGCCAAAAGAATATTGGAGAAGACGGGATCAGCTTCGACTTTTTGACCTCGAAACGTAAGCTTAAAGAGTTAGTTGCTGAGTTAGACCATATTCTGATCAACGATCATACGGATTTTAAGAAGACAAATCCAACTTCTGAAAACATGGCTCGTTGGTTTTACCATGGCTTAAAGGATAGTGTGGCCGAGGCCAAAGGTAAGGTGGACAGGATCGTGATCCACGAAGGCCCGGAGAACTTGGCTTATTACGAACCAAGTCCATGATCATGTTGGAGTTCCAACATTGCATTTCAGAATCCACGTAGGAGTTCCAACAAATGCGATTTCTACTGAGTCAAATCTTACCGTACGTAAAAAGGAAAACCAGATTCGCTACCGCATAAGAGATCGTGAAATAAAAACCGACACGTAAAGGGCGGGGAAGTTTCATCACTCCGCAAAGAACAAAATGGACCGCTAAAAAACAAAGTGCCAAAGTGTTGGTCCAAAGAACCGCCTTCACCGGTTCCGAGTCCGCTCCATATAAAAGAAGAAGTACAGTAGGCAATAGTCCCAGAAAACTCATGAATCCACCTGTTGCGATCCAAAGCATTAGGATCACTCTGGACTGTCTTTCGTCAGGATGTTGGAAGACAGAGATAGCGCCTCCCACCACTAACTGGTGCAGAAAACCGTGGAATGCATAGACTAAACTTACGCATAAAAATAGGATCGTAGGCAGGTTGAGATGATTTAGGTCTGACAAATGGAAAACTCCGGACTTCTTTTCGACTCACAAATCTTACGGAAAGGCTTCCACTTCACAACTAATTTACTGTTGACCTTCGGTTGAAAAAAACGAAGATAACAGGCCGGACATGAATCAAACCCTTTGGACTCCCAGTCCCGAACTTATCCAAAACTCAAGACTTACAGAATTTCAAAATTTTGCCGAACAAAAGCTCGGTAAAAAATTTCAGAACTATAGAGAGCTACATTCCTGGTCGGTGGAATTCCTCGAAGAATTTTGGGGACTGATATGGGAATTTGCTCCGGTCATATATTCCAAAACTTACGACGAAGTCATCCTGCCTGGCAAAACTTTTAAAGAAGCCAGGTTCTTTCCTGGCGCAAAGCTGAACTTTGCCCAAAACTTACTTCGTAAAAAAGACGATACAGTCGCCATTTTTTACCGGGGAGAGAGTGGAGCGGAGAAGAGCCTGACCTATTCAGAACTATACAAAAAAGTGGGAGCGCTCGCTGCATACTTAAGGTCGGAAGGTGTGGAGCCTGGTGATAGGATTGCAGGATTGATGCCGAATGTTCCGGATACGGTTCTTGCGATGCTCGCGGCTACAAGTATCGGAGCGGTTTGGACATCTTGTTCTCCTGATTTCGGAGTCAAGGGGGTATTAGATCGATTCGGGCAGATCAAGCCTAAAATCCTGATCACTACGGATAGATACGAATTTAAAGGAAAATCACTTCCACTCGCGGGCATCGTGCAAGAGATCTCTTCTCAGCTTCCGGATCTGAAAAAGATCTTAATTTCCGAATATCCTAGTTTAGGAACAAAAGATCGCAAGAATGTCATGGAAGGATTTCCTACTAACTCGATTCCATTAGAAGAATCTTATGAATCTTTTCTGGGACAGGACCCTGAATTTTATCAAACATCTTTCGATCATCCAGTTTATATTATGTATTCTTCCGGGACAACCGGGCTTCCAAAATGTATGGTCCAAGGCTCCGGAGTTTTTCTAAATCATTGGAAAGAACTAGCATTACATACCGATTTAAGAGAAGGAGACGGGATCTTTTATTACACCACTTGCGGGTGGATGATGTGGAACTGGCTTGTGAGTTCTCTTTCTATCGGAGCTACAGTGCATCTATTCGATGGGAATCCGTTCCATCCTGATCCCGGAGTATTATTCAGATATGCGTCCGATCGTAAGGTAAAAATATTCGGAGTAGGAGCTAAGTATATTCTTAGTTTGGAAAAGGAAAAATATAAACCGAATGTAGATCTATCATCCATGCAGGCGGTATTATCCACAGGGTCTCCATTGCCGGGGTATGGATTCGATTACGTCTATGGATCTTGGAAAAAGGACCTAAGACTTTCCTCTATTTCCGGAGGGACCGACTTGAACGGATGTTTTGCATTAGGAAATCCTAATTTACCTGTACATTCCGGAGAATTACAATCGTTAGGACTTGGAATGTCAGTCCAAATTTTTGATGATTCCGGAAAGCCAGTCCAAGGACAAAAAGGAGAGTTGGTTTGTACGAAACCGTTTCCTTCTATGCCTTTAGAATTCTGGAATGATCCGGACGGGAAAAAATACCTAGGAGCTTATTTCGATACCTATCCGAATATATGGAGACATGGGGATTTTGCGGAGATTCTCCCAAACGGAGGAATGGTTGTTTATGGGAGATCGGATGCAACTTTAAATCCAGGAGGAGTTCGTATCGGTACTGCTGACTTATATAGCTTGCTTGAAACTATCTCCGAAATTGCGGATTCGGTCGTAATCGGGCAAGAATGGAAGGATGATGTAAGAGTGATCTTGTTCTTAAAGATGGCTCCCGGCGCAGTTTTAGATCCCGCCTTTGAATCTAAGATCAAAAAGGAAATTAAGGATAAGGTTTCTCCTCGCCATGTTCCGTCTAAGATCATCCAAATTGAGGATATTCCTTATACTAGAAACATGAAGAAGGTGGAGATCGCAGTTAAAAAAACAGTACAAGGAGAAGCTGTTACCAACCAGGATGCACTGATTAATCCGGAGTCGTTAGAATATTATAAAAATATTCCGCAGTTACAAACGGATTGATTCCGGTATTGGGGAACCTCTTTACATTTACGAGCCTTCTTTTTAATTTTTGGCGATCAGAAATAAAACTCGTTTGGGGGTATATTTATCTTTCTGAAAAAGAAGTTTCTATGATTAGGTCCGTATCTTCCCATATGTATTCCGTTTCGATGGGAGAAGCCAAATATTCCGCAGAGTTTTGCGATTTGGAATAATAGTCTTCGGACTTTTGTATGCTGCGTACATAGAAAGTTGCAAGACCGGCTAAACCTAAAAGTAGAGCCGCTGCTAAAGCCGGCCATAGGAACTTTTTATCGGAAGCTTCTTGGGTTTCTGCCTTGGAGATTACCTTTCCTGCAATTCTTTTGGCGAGATCGGGATCTTTGAGTAGGGACCCAATTTTTCGGTCTAGATCGGAATCGTTATAAGGACTTTTCATTTATCTTCTCTTCCTTTTCGATTCGAATTTGCGAATCTGGACAACCATTCTTTTGCTCTGGAGATCCTGGACTTGACGGTTCCTTCGGAGATATCCAGTTTCTTAGCGATCGATTCCATCTTCTCGCCATCCAACCTTAGTATCATAGTTTCTTTATATGGAGATGGCAAGAGATTAATTTGAGACTCCATCCATTTACGCTGATCGGGATCAGGTTCGATAGCAGCCATATCCGGTTCTTTTTTTTCGGAAACTTTTATCTCCGTTTGTAATTTTGAATAAGCTCTTCCTTCTCTATTCCATTTTCGAATCGCTCTTCTGCATTCGTTCCTGGCGGCGACATATAACCAACGATTTGCATCTTGAAGGTTTAGAGAAGGTTTGTTCTTGAATTTGAGATAATATCTTAGATATGTATCTTGGACAAGGTCCTCAACTAAAGACGCCATCCCCGGCAAAATATGCCTACGGATGGACTTTAGGACTGTCTCCTTGCTGGATTCTATGATCCGGATTAATTCTGGTTCCGTCATTTTATCTATTTACAGTCTCTGTCTCCCGGAGGAGGACCGTGGTGATGAGGCGGAAACTCCCGTCTTTCCTTGATCCTATTCAGTCTTTCTTTATGGAGTTGGTTCAGCTTTTGTTTTTGCTCCGGACTTAGGATGGATTCGAATTCTAATCTACCCTTTATATGCAGAAATCTTAATTCAAGTTGAATATCGCTGATCTCTTTTAGTTTGGATTTTACCGCAATAAGATCTACTTTAGGAGATTCTAGTAGCTTGCGTAAGGATTCGTGAAGTGAAGGTAACTTTTCTCCAATACTACGGCTCAGGTTCAATCTTTTGTCGGTTGCCGCTTTTGCTTTTTCTATCTGTTCAGGACTCAAAGAAAGTTCTTTGGAGAATCTTTCAAAGTTTCTATCTTCTTTTTCCCTTGGGCCAGGACCTCCTCCCGGTATAAAAAAGTCGAAAAGTTCCGGGCCGAATGGAGGCGGTGGGGGAGGGGGTTCTGCAAATAAGGAATTGCCTGATCCTAAGATCAGTAGAAAAAGAACGAAAAACTTTAATTTATCGAAATCCAAAACGATCACCTGCTATTTCTAAAGAATTATTTCTTATTGTGTGGAACTAGTGCTGGAAGAACTTCCCGAAGAAATCGTACTACTTGTACAATTCACTTCTCCTTTGATACTTACGGAAGGACCTGAAACATTTTGTGTATTATAACAGGTCTCACCATCCTGGGTATAACACATACTTGTAGATGTTGCGGAGGTACAATTTATATTATCTACAGTATAACATTGAGTAAGAGAGAGTGCGACACTTCCGCTAGAGATTGCAGTGCCCACCAAATCCAAATCGACAGTAAGATAAGAAAGAGCCTGGGAACTGGAAACGCTTGTATCTACAGGCACGCCGCTTCCTCCCCAATAAATTTTTCCGTAATTCGAAACTACTGCTGAAGTTCCAATTCCTCCCGAATAAGAAAAGCCTTGAGTCGAATCGATCGATCCTTGGTTTTGAGTGGCATCGTATAAGAACTTGAGATAGAGATACTCTCCGGACTTGAAATACAATCTGGTAATTACCGTATAAAGATTCGTAGTGCTCGTACTTGTCGTAGTGTTAGTAGTTGTGCTTGTGCTGGAAGAACTATAAGGAGTTGCGGTTCCACAACTTGCGGTTTTATCCATGTCCAACTCTCCATCTATATTGAACGCGACCCCGTCCCCGAAAACGGTTAAACTTACCTTATCCGCATCTCTATTCTCGCAGGTTAAAAAACAAAATAAGAAAAATACCAGATAGGTCGGAGGACTTTGCGGTTTGATTCGGATGAAAGGATTCAAAATAAGATTCCAGGATTTTTTTGTAGTTCGCTATTCGGGCTTCACGAGCCTCGACCTTTAGGGGCCAACGCTCTTATATAAGTAAACCCGAATGGGGAAAAACGTTCCCTCATTCTTACGAAAAAAATATATTTATCCGCTCGACTATAGTATGACAGATTCTTGTTTTTTACCTTGATCCATAAGGGCTCATGAAATATAAAAGAACGGTGCTTCGAAAGTTCGGACTCTTATTCTCGTTTTTGACACTCGCTCCCGTATTCGCGCAAAACATCTCCGGTTCTCGTTTGGATGAGATCCAAAAAAGGGGAGAATTGAGGGTCACAGGAAATCGTAATTTCGATCCATTCTATATCTCCGATCCAAAGGACGGTTTTCCCGGATTCGACGCCGAACTTGGAAAAAAATACGCAGAGTTTTTGGGAGTAAAATATACATTTACAAACCGTCCAGAATTCGAGGATTACGCAGAAGCGATCAAGAGCGGAGAAGCGGACATTGCATTTTCGGGTTTAAGTTCTACATTAGAAAGATCTAAAAAAGGAAGTTTCAGTTCTCCTTATTTGGTCTCTACAACCGGTGCATTAGTAAATAAGAATGCACTTCCTCCTCCTCCCGAAGGAAATATCATCTCTACGGTATATTTTAGAAGTGTAAAAGATCTGGATAGCGTGAGCGGGCTCAGTTTTTCCGTCAGGGCATTTTCCGCCAGTCATGAATATCTTCTGAGTATTTTTCCGAATTCCAGAATATTCACATACGGTTCAATGGAAAGCGCTTGGAATTCAGTGAAAGAAGGTCAGGCAAATTGTTTTGTAGGTGATTCTCTTTATATAAAGGGACTTCTTCTTAAACAAAGAAATATTTTATCCAATTTTAGGGCGCTAATCGAACCCGTTCAGGAAAATCATGTAAGCGCTTTACTTCCCAAGGGGGATATCTACTTCTCCCGTAATTTCGAATTTTTTCTGTCCGAACTCAAACGAACCGGAGAATTAAAAAGTCTTGAGGATAAGTATTTTAACAGAAGCGATTGGGTGAAATAAAGAAACAGTCTAACACATATGGCGACTTTGGCAAAAAGAAAGGCCCAAAATATTCCGGGACAGATCTATGTGGATTCCAGTTGTATAGATTGTGAGACCTGCAGGATCTTGGCTTCGAACATTTTTGGCGAAGACCAATCCGGTTCCTTCGTCAAAAAACAACCGGGAACAGAATCTGAAAAATTACAAGCCTTACGAGCGTTAGTTGCCTGCCCCACAGCTTCCATCGGAACAGAAGATAGAATCGATCTCGCGGAGGCGAAAGCATCTTTTCCAAGGCAGATCCAAGACGAAGTTTATCATTGCGGTTTCCACTCCAAGGATTCGTTCGGAGCCTTCTCTTACTTAATTTTACGGAAAGAGGGTAACGTGCTCGTGGATTCTCCCAGATACATCCCTTCACTTTCTGAAAAAATAAAAAATCTGGGTGGGATCAAATATCATTTCCTAACACATAGGGACGACGTTGCGGATCATGAAAAATTCCATACTGATTTCGGGACACAAAGGATCATACATGAAGGAGATCTATCCTCAGTTCCGAATGCGGAGATAGTGATCCAAGGAAAGGAGCCATTTTCACTTAGCGACGATCTTTTGGTGATACCGGGACCTGGGCATACGAGAGGGCATTCCACTTTATTATATAAACATAAATTTCTTTTTTCGGGGGACCATTTGGCTTTCGACCCTAAGAGAGAAAGGCTGATCGCTTTTAAAGGCGCTTGTTGGTATTCTTGGGAAGAGCAAACCAAGTCCATGCAGCATTTGGAAAATTACGATTTTGAGTGGGTTTTACCAGGCCACGGGCATCCCGCTCACACGGATCGGAAACATATGAGCGAGATGCTTAGGTCCTGCGTTCTATGGATGCAAAAACGTTAGAATGATTCCCTGCTTCCTAAATATTCTTCCTGTCCTGAAAACACGCTCTCTGCGTAGGCAGGAACTCCTCCCCATTTTTTAACCGCTCCCGGGCCTGCATTATAAGCAAGAAGCGCCTGACGGATATTCCCTTCATGGGTTTCCAATAAATGGTTCAGATAGGAGACTCCTAGGTGAATATTTGTCTCCGGCTCGAAAAGATCCTGCTTTTTGATTTGTTTTCCTTCCCAAGACGCGATCCAGGAACCGGTTCCCGGCATGATCTGCATGAGTCCGAGTGCATTCTTTTTGGATCTTGCTTTCCGGTAGAATTCAGATTCCGTTTTGATGATCCCAAGAAGTAGCCCTGCTTTCTCCCCTTTTTGGCAATAAACCCCGCAAGCGCTATTATTGATCCTTTCTGATTCTTTTTCTACGGTTAAGGAGAGAAGTTCCAGCTCGGATTCGGTTAGGCTTGGTCTCTCGGAGCGAATGTATTCTTTGATTTGGCTTACTTCTGGTAGGGAGTTCCTACCAGAAGTGCTCTTTCCGATCAAGGAACCCGCGATTGGGGCTACCAGGGACTGGTAGAGCAGGGGTAATGAGGCGATGAATATGTATCTTTTTCGGATTTTAGGCTGGAGCATTCTCCTTGCCTCCTCTTATGGTGCAATGCACCATCTATGACCAGTCTTTTTGCGGCGCACTACGGGCCAAGCAAAAAAGGTCCCGGTTTTTGGGGTATAGGAAAAAAAATCGAATTTTGGGGATGAAACTGGCCCTTAAGAAATTGGAAACAGACCAATGGAGAAGCATCGGAAACAATTTTCATTTTGGAAATTTATTTCCAAAATTTTAGCACTCATTCCTTCGCTTTAGTTTTTTCTCTCTTCCTTATCCCTACTT
Organism: Leptospira licerasiae serovar Varillal str. VAR 010; assembly: GCF_000244755.1. Classification (NCBI taxonomy): domain Bacteria; kingdom Pseudomonadati; phylum Spirochaetota; class Leptospiria; order Leptospirales; family Leptospiraceae; genus Leptospira; species Leptospira licerasiae. Next base: position 1,592,926 of record NZ_AHOO02000005.1, read on the forward strand.
GAATTACTTGCGAGGTCTTCTCAAATAGAGGAGCTTAGAAAGAAATTTCCAGATAGAAAATAAATCTTTCGGTATAAAGAAATTTAAAATATAGATCGGAACGTTTAGAAAAAATTTTGAAATAAATTTACTAACCTGAAGTGAGTATATTTATTTGCGTCCGCTTCTCAAAAAGATTCTCATGCTGAAATAAATATAACATTCGATTTATTTAATATAATTTTCTGAAAATAAAATTTTTGGTGCAAATTTCTGTAACTGCTTCGTCATAATGTTTAGAACCGGGGATTTGTTGAGCAAACAAACCCAAATAAAAAAGAAAAAACTCCCTCGCGATGATCGATCCCGCGATAGAGAAAATTTAAAGATACATTACAAAAAGCTAATTCTTTGTTCGTCGGATCCGTTTTCAAAAAACAAAAACTCTGAAATCGGATATTTTCTGGGGAAAAATAATGAGGGTATCTTTAGCTCTATCCGTACTATGCCTTGTCATATTTTCACAATGTGCCCAAATGGGAAATCCATCCAGCGATCTCACTTGGGAGGAAAAACAACTTCTCTGGATCGCGTACGGAGAAGAGATGAAAGGCGGACTTCAACTTACAAAATCGGCCGCTCAAAAATGGGGTCTTGGCATAGATGTGTATCCTGCCAAAACCAGAGTGGATAGAATGAGAAACACGATCGCATTTACTGAATCAGGTAAATGCCATGTAGAAGGTATTTCTCAAAAGAATGTAAAAAACTGCCAGCTATTCTCTTCCAATCCGTTTTATCTTGCGGCTTGTTCTATTAGCGCAACTACTAATATCGAAAACAGTGTCATTTTTATTTTTAAAGATAGGATCAAGGCAACTGCGGACGCGATGAGGCTGGAAGGTAGTACTATCGACATAAAAGAATATATCATTGCAACTGTTGCTCATGAAGTTGGGCATTGTCTTGGATTACAACATTCTCAAGACCCAAAAGATCTAATGTTTCCTATGTTGACCGGAAGTGTATTCGAACCAAGCAGAACCGAAATGCATGCAGCACAAGCATTGTATGATACATCTTTACCGCCCGGTTCCATAGACGATTCCAATCTGTATACAAAACAATCGGACTTTACTTACTTAAAACAATATACCGTGCCTTCGTTTGCGGTATTCGGAAATATAAATATGGAAGAGGAAGACCGGTAACCCCAGAACGGTAGAAACCGATCGGTCTTTCTATGGTGCGGATCGAAGATTGCCGGGGATTAAACTCCCCGGTTTTTTTCTAACTTTTCAGCCAAGTCAACAAGTAGTCTCACGCCGTATCCACTCGGTCCATTTCCGATTTGGGTTCCGGATGCTTTCTTTCGCCAAGCGGTTCCTGCAATATCAATATGGGCCCAGTCGATTTCCGGATCCACAAAACGTTCCAGGTATTTAGCTGCGGAAAGGCTTCCGCCGGGGCGTCCTGCAATATTACGTAAATCTGCTATATCGCTCTTTAGATCTTCGCCGTATTCTTCCCATAAAGGCAGGTTCCAGGTCCTTTCGTCGGAAGAAGCGGAAGCTTCATCCAAAAGCCCTCGCAGTTTATCGGAGTTACTCATCACTCCTGCAGCCTCATGGCCCAAGGAGATGATGATTGCTCCCGTTAAAGTAGCAAGATCCACCATATAATCCGGTTTGTATTTTTTTCCAATATAAGAAAGAACATCTCCTAATACGAGGCGACCTTCTGCGTCTGTGTTTTGGACTTCTACGGTGAGTCCATTATGGGCGGTATAAACATCTCCGGGTTTTAGAGCGGCTGCATCCGGCATATTCTCCGCTACCCCGATAGCTGCAATTACCGGAACAGAAATACCTAATTCTGCAATCGCACCGATTGCATGGATCACTGCAGCAGCTCCGCACATATCGTATTTCATTTCGTGCATGTCTTGTGCAGGTTTGATGCTGATGCCGCCAGAATCGAATGTAAGGCCTTTACCGATTAAAGCTAATTTCTTTTTGGATTTTGTTTTAGGAGGATTATATTCCAAAACAATCATCTTAGGTTTTTTGTCCGAACCTTGAGAGACGGCTAATATTCCGCCCATCTTTTCTTTTTTAAGTTGGGGTTCGTCCATTACTGTGATCTTTAGTCCTGCTTCTTTTGCGATCTCTTTGGAACGAGAAACGAATTCTTCAGGAGTGAAATGATTTGCAGGAAGGTGCGCGATAAATCTGGCGCCGTTCACATATTTACTGACTGCTCTTGATTTATCCAAACCGACTTTAGCTGACTTTTCCGCATTAGGATCTTCTAATACAAAACTTACATTCCCGAACTTACCTTTTTTTTCTTTATAATCTTTTGCTAAAGCGTTGATTGGAAATGCGCCAAGATCTATCGAGTTTGCGATCTGATATACTAGGGAAGAGGGGGAAAGAGTTTTGGTCAAAAATCTGGTGAGCTTGATCTCTAAGCCCACTGAGTCCCATTTACGCAGTTTTTCTCCGATCCCTAGGAATACCTGAGCTACGGAACGGATACTTACTTTGTTGGAATTCCCTAGCCCCAAGTAGATGATCCTTTCCGATTCGTCTATGAAACTTTGTCCGGATTCCGCGGAGAATATCCCGGAGCGGATCTGGTCTGAAAATTTGGACTCTAATTCTTTAGGTAGATTGTCTTTTACAACGGGGATTACTTTATAAATATTTTTGGAAGTGTTCTTCCCGATGCTAAAATTGATTTTCGATCTTTCTATCTTCATTTTTTACCCAACGCCTTGATATCGCCTAGTATCTCATCTACGTGGCCTTTCACGCTTACCTTAGGATATACTTTTAAAATTTTAAGATCCGTTCCGATCAGGAATGTGGTCCTGAGAATTCCCATAAATTCTCTTCCCATAAACTTTTTCAACTGCCAGACCCCGTACGCCTCGCAGATACTTCCGTCCTCGTCGGAGAGAAGAGTAAAATTGAGTTCTTGTTTTTCGATGAATTTTTGGTGGGACTTAACCGAATCCTTGGAGACTCCTACTACATTATAGCCTTCTTTTTTGAGTCTCGCGAAATTATCCCTAAAATCGCAAGCCTCGGTAGTACAACCCGGGGTTTGATCCTTGGGATAAAAATATAATACTAAACCTTTTTTTCCGGCCAGATCCTTGAGAGAGACCTTTTCCCCGTCTTGGTTCAGGGTGGTAAAACTAGGGGCCTTGGACCCCGCTTTTAAAGTGCTCATACAAAGACAAATGATGGGGAACTCGGCTACTATACAAGATTTTTTGTTTCGTTTCCGTTTTCAGAATGAAAGAAGAAGGTAAAAAGCCTTGCGAAATCCAAAAACCTGACGATAGTAAAAGTATGGACCCTAAAGAAAGAATGGAACTGATCCGTCAGGGAAACCAGGCCTTTAACGACGGAGATATTCGAAAAGCCAGGGAATGTTTTCTGAAAACGGAATACAAAGACGGGCTCATTCGTTTGGGTGACCATTTTATGTTCGATAAAAAGCTTCCGATACTTGCTTACGGATATTATAAGAAAGCGGGTTATCAGAGAAGGATTGACGAAATTTTCCAAAGAATGTTATGGGCCCTTTCTCAGTGGATCGGACCCGATAAGTTTAAAAATCCGGAACCGGAAAGAAAAGCTCCGGATCCCGAAGATTTTGTGGTCCATCCGATCCTAAGACAAACCGCCTTGGACATACTCAAGAAAAACGGAATGTCTATTTAAGGCTGATCCATTTTGTAAGGATCAGTTTCTCCCTTTAAAGTTTTCCATAGTTCTATAAACCCCGAAAATTTTATCCGCAATCCAGTCAAAAACGGGTAAAGGAAGTATTCCTCTTAATGCGTTGGAAAGATATATTGTCCAAGGTAAAAGTAGTCTAGGTTTTCCTTCTTTCATCGCTTTCCAAACTTTCGAGGTCACATATTCGGGAGAAAGTATGGGAGTGAACAACATTCCTTTAACTCCCTCGAACATTCCCGTAGAAATATAGGCAGGGTTTACCGTAGTAACTTTGATATGTCCATAACCTGATTGGAGCAATTCCAATCGTAAGGAGTCGCTCCATCCTGTTTCTGCCCACTTGGAGGCGCAATAAACACTCATTTTAGGATTCGAGAGTAAACCGGCTGCAGAAGAAATGTTTACGATCCTAAAATCTCCGGATCTATCGGATAACATTTTAGGGAGCAGAAATCTCGTTATATACATCGGACCTAAAGCGTTAACCGACATAGTAGCTTCTATATCGGATTCAGGGTCATGTTCCCAGAAATACTTTCCTCTTACGATACCCGCGTTATTTATGATTATATCTACACCTCCCAGTTGGGACTCGATCTTGGAGGCGGCCTTTCGGATCTTTTCACGATCGGACACATCCACAACTTCCGTATAAATTTTAGTAGTGTCCGATTTTAGATCTTTTTCGGTAACACTTAGAGCTTTCGAGTCTAGATCCCAAAGAACTAACGAAGCGGCCTTTTCTTGTACGGAAAGTGCGGCGTATATTTTTCCCATTCCCATTGCGGCGCCGGTGATTAATATTCTCTTTCCCTTTACGGTTTTCATATTATCTCCTCGGAAATCGTAAGTCTGTATTGGATAGTCTCTTTCAAACTCGTTTCGTCTTCACATTTTAAGAATGACGTATCTGAGAAATATCAACGATTATTAATATTTTCGAAAAGATTCGAATCATTGACAAAACCGTATTTAAGGTTCTCTTCTATACAGTGGTAGGTAGATTTATGTACTGGTCGATTCTTCCGTTCTTTCTGATGTTAGTGGGTGTTTCGGTTTACGCACAGGGAGGGGGTTCCGGTAAGCCTAGAATGGGAGGTCCTGGAAGTCCTTGCTTTGAAGATAAGCAAAAATTCTGTAACGATATCCCGAAAGGTCAGGGAAGGATCAGAGATTGTTTGATGGAAAATTCCGATAAACTATCTCCGGAATGTAAGGAACATCTGGATAAGAGATGGGGACAAAAAAAGTCCTGAATTAAAGGTACAAAGGAGACAAAAGAGGATTAAAACCGTTCTTTTTGAAAAGAATTTTTCTATCTCATTTCGGAGGATTCGGGATCTTGTCATTGTAGAATCCTCCGAAATGCTCTCGAACAAAATCATATATCCATTACTTCTTTTGTTGATTTCTCTGATTCTGCCTGCTTGTTTTTTTTCCGGAAACGACAGGAAGAATGACGCAAGTCCGCAAACACCACCGCCTGTCGAAAGGCTGTATGCTTCCACCTGGTCCCAAGATTTTTATGCAATGATGAAGTATGTTCATCTCTACGATGAGATACATCCGTTTCTATATAATCTCGAAGGCGGACGCAGTAACACTGGTCGCATACTTTCCGTCTGGAAGAAGGACGAGATTGACGAAAGGATCCGTTGGTTAAGGCTAATGTCTCCGAGAACATTGATCATTCCTACCATCTTTCGTTGGGAAAACGATTTCGAAAAAGTCTCGGATGCGATCGGACTGAATGGGAATACTAAGGTTAGAGATCTTCACATCCAAAACATACTTAAGGAAATAGATACCTACGGATATGATGGAATAGACATAGACTACGAAGGAATGACCTGCGAGAAGAAGGAAGTATTTCAGGAATTTTTAATACTTCTTCGCGACGAACTTCACAAAAAGGGAAAGATCCTATCTGTTGCCATTCATCCTAAGACAGTCGCTGAAAAATCTTCCGTATATCCCTGCAAAGGTTTGAAGTCTCCGATCCAAGTCGATTTTTACGAGGCTTACCGAGGACAATTGACCCATGACTACGAGTTTTTGGGAAAGGTCGCAGACAAGGTCAAAATTATGGCCTATGAGCTCCATCCTCGCAAACAAGGTTTTCCCGGTCCAGGGCCTCAGGCTCCGGATTGGTGGATAGATAAAATTTTGGAATACGCAGTTGCTCGTATTCCTAACGAAAAACTATACATGGCAATCCCGACTTACGGATACGATTGGGCATTACATTGCCAAGCCGAGACAAAATCCGTCTACTATTCCAGGGCGAAATGGATCAGGGACAAAATGGCCCCGAGAAAAGAAGAGCCGACAGACGTATTAGAAATTTTTAAAACACAGCCTAAGGCAGCGGATTGGACCTATCTCAGGCCCTACTTATATAGACACCAAGGTCATGTATATTCCGATCCTTCACTCTGGTATAGGATGGGAGGTTGTGACCGCGTCGCATTCTATATGAACAGAAGCGCTTTCGAGAAAAAAATGAAAATATTGGATAAGTATAAGATCCGCGGATTTTCTTTTTGGCAATTAATCGAGGATAACGATCCCGAGATCCATAAATATTTGGAAGAAAAATTGGGACCCGAACTTTCGGAAGTACATTAAGATTCTTTCATGATGCTTCCGGATATGATCAATTTTTGGATCTCGCTTGTTCCTCCGCCAATCTCTCCTAAGCGTGTGTCTCTGTATAAACGGGAAACTTTGTATTCATCCATATAGCCTGCGCCGCCGTGGATTTGGACCGCCAGATTCGTAACTTCTCTCGCTGCGGTGGTTGCGAATAATTTACATGCAGCGCATTTCCCCGAAAGACTCATGCTCGGTTTTCCTTCCGATTCTATTTTTTCCATTTCCCAAGCGGTGTTATAAGTGAGCCATTTTGCCGCCTCATATTTGGAATAAATTTCCGCGAGCATGAAGGCAACACCTTGGTGTTGGTAAATGGATTTGCCGAAACTTTTGCGGGATGCGGAAAAAGATTTAGATTCGTCTAAACAAGCCTTCATAACTCCCAAGGAATATGCTGCCAACGACAGTCTTTCCGCATTGAAGGTCTGCATGGTTTGCCTAAAACCTTTTCCTAGTTTACCTAGAATATTTTCTTCCGGAACTTCTACATCTTCAAAGAATAATGCGCCTGTCGGAGATGCTTTTAGACCCATTTTATCCATCGCGGCGGATCTGGAGACACCCTCGGAATGAAGATCGACGATAAAATGAGTGAGTCCTTTTTCTTTTCCGGATTCGTCTTGAGTTCTGGCGAGGACCAAGCAATAATCCGCGTTAGGCGCATTGGTTATATAGGTTTTCTGACCGGAAAGAAGATAACGATCTTTTCCGGATTTCTTAGCAAGAGAGGAAAGTCCGGAAACATCAGAACCTCCGTCAGGCTCGGTTACTCCCAAGGAGCCGATGGTCTTTCCGGAAATAATGTCCGGAAGATATTTTTTCTTTTGTTCGGGGGTCCCGAAATGTTTAATAGGAAGTCCGAATAAACCCGCGGAAGCTCCAGCACTGAAAAAAGTAGAACCGCAGTATTCGGAAACAATTTCCATAGCCAAGGTGCTTAAAAAAACACCCGCACCTTGTCCCCCGAATTCTTCTTCATGTAAAAGACCTAAATAGCCTGCTTCTCCCAGTTTGATATAATGAGATCTGGGAAGTTCCTTTGTTTTGTCGGCTTCTTCTGCAAAAGGATGGATCTCCTTTTTACAAAAATTACGAAACGATTCTGTGAACTCTTGTTCATCGGAACTTAGGCTAAAATCCATTTTTGATCCCTCGGATCTTGCTAAACTCGAAGAAACATGCACGAAGGCAAGTAGAATTCGTTATGTCCGAATATCGTTCGTTAAAAGTGCAAACTAAAAATATATCTTATGCCAAACTACTATATTCGGAAAATTTAAAATACTATTTTCCTTTGAAAACAGCGGTTCTTTTTTCCAATAAAGAACGGATACCTTCTTGACCGTCCTCCGATTTTAAACAATCGGTTACCAAAGATACAAGATCGTCTATTGCCTCTAAGTCTCCCACTTCAATTGCCTTTCGTGCGTTTGTTAGAACTGCGTCTATAGCTTTCGGGGCTTGCGCGGATATTTTTTCTGCAAGTTCGATTGCTCTAGATAATAATTCCTTTTTAGATAAAACTTCCTGTACGAGTCCGATCCGATAAGCCTCAGAAGCATCGAAAGTATCTCCCGTTAGGATATATTTCATTGCATTTCCCCAACCGGAAGTTCTTACGAATCGAATCGTTGCTCCACCGAAAGGTAAAATCCCTCTTTGCACTTCCATTTGGGCGAACATTGTCTTTTCTGCGGCGAGTGCAATGTCTGAAGCCAACATTAATTCGATCCCTAAAGTGAGGCAAAAACCGTGAACAGCGGTGATCAAAGGTTTTTTTCGAACTCTACCTGTTCCTCCCGTATCCCAAGGATTGATATTTCCCTTTTGGAAAAAACTTCTACCTCGATCGATGATCGATTTTGCAACATCTTCCAATTCCAGACCGAAAGTGAAATGAAGACCGTTCGCATATAAAACCGCACATCTGGAACTTGGATCGTCTTCATAAACGGTAAGAGCATCGCTTAATTCCATGATCATTTCTGTATTCATAGCGTTTCTGGCATCAGGACGGTTAAGCGCGATACAAAACACAGGGCCTTTCTTTTCGGTTTGGATATAAGTATACGATTTCATAAAATCCTCCAGATCGGGTAGACCATATAGTCTACTTTTCGGATTCTATGTCTTTTGTTTTTCTAAATTTGATGTCAAACTTTATGCTTTTTTAAGAATAGCTTGTCTCAGAGTCTGAGCGACCTGTTTAGCGAACTTGCGTTCGGAATCGTATTAGAATTTCACTTGTTGGAGGTCCTACAGAAGGTTGACAACCGGCAAGGATAGTGGATAAAGCCTTGGATGCCTAATATTCAGATTCAATTTCCGGATCAAGTTTCTCAATTTCCGGTCTTCTGGATCTTAGTTTCTTTTGCTATTTTTGGGACGTATCTAGGAGGCTTGCTGTGTGTAGGACAGAATATTCTAGAAAAAAAGACCGCTCTCAATCGTTTACTTTCTTTATTGTTCGTATGCTTGGGTTTACTCCAAGGAACTTGTTTAGTTTATGTATTCGGGCTTTCTTCTTCTTTTCCTAGGATCGTTCTACTTCATATTCCTGTTTTAGGTACTATAGGCCCGATCCTATACGGCATTCATAAGATCATCCAGAATTCTGAATTTGAAAAATCAGCGTTAGGTTTAAGTCCCAAACATTCCATTCTGCCAGGTATTATTTGGATTTTGTATTTTATAAGTTTTGTGCCTGATTCGCATACGATTTTCGAAGGTATCAGAACATTCTCGGAGACACGAAGCGTATTCGATCTATTTTTTATGATCCCGCTACTAATACTCGCTGCTTATATCGCAGGATTATTGAGAGGGAGTCGAATATTATTTAAACCGAATGTTTTGAAAGAAGAATGGACTGCAAGAGTGCTTCTCTATATCATTCTTGCCACAATCGCAAATCATTCGGTAGGTGCATTTTTTCTGATAGATAAGGAGCCTCTTTTTCTGTTGATCAGTGCTTCTATGATGGCCTTAAGTCTTTGTGTTTCTTATCTAATCGGTAGAAGATACCCTGCTTATTTCCAAAATCTGCAAGAGGTCGCAAGGGTCACTTTCCAAAAATATTCCCGTTCCTTATTGCAGGGAATGGATATCGCCACTCTCAGGGAAAATTTGTTACAATCTATGGAAGTTGAAAAACTATACAAAGACGAAGACTTAAGTTTGGCAAGTCTTGCGGACGAGTTAGGGCTTTCTTCTCACCAGCTTTCGGAATTGATCAACCAAGAGATGGGCAAAAATTTTTCCGCATTTGTGAATGAGTATAGGATCCGGGAGGCCTGCGAACTACTTTCCAAAAACAAGGATTCTTCCATCCTGGACATCGCTTACGAGGTGGGATTTAGGAGCAAAACTTCCTTTCATAGGGCGTTTCAGAAAGAAGTTGGAGTTCCTCCATCCGAATTTAGGGAGAAAAATTCTTAAATAACGGTCCCATCCTATCAATTGAAACCGATCCTGCGGTTTCGGTTTATAGAATGGAACGACGGATCTGAGATCATGGGTATAATTCCACTTATCAGTTACAGCGGAGTGGATATGAGTTCCTTGACCCTTGAGCGAAAAAACATTTCGGATCGATTTACCGAAAAAGAAAAAACTAAACGTATCATTAAATGGATCCGTCGTTCGGATTCTAAACTCAGAAAACGTTTCTCTTTCTTGAAATACCAAAATACGATCGGATTCGGGATCACCATAGGTTCTGCCTCGGGAATGATCCTATTGGGAAGTTTATATGTTATGGATGTCATTCCATTCTGGGCTTGTATTATCGGGAACGGGATCTTGGCTTCCTTTCTTCATGAGATGGAGCATGACCTGATCCATAGTATTTATTTTAAAGAAAATCCGAAGATGCAGAATTTTCTGTTTTGGATCGTTTGGCTATTCCGTGCGAATACAGTCAATCCTTGGTTCAGAAAAGAGATCCATCTTCTTCATCATAAACTTTCTGGGAACATAGAAGATATAGAAGAAAGGTTTATCAGTAATGGAATGCCTTGGGGGATCAAACGAATACTTGTGATGATCGATCCTATCATGGCTGTCGTTTTGCAGGGACCTAAGATCAGAAAGGACGCGATCCGTTATCTTGCAAAAATAAAAGCCAAACCGATCAAGGGACCTTATCGTTTAGTATATCTTCTCCTTTGGTACTCTTTTTTGATCTGGGGAATGATCTCTTTGATCAATTGGGCATTAGGAAGTCCAATACAAGAGGCCGGAACGACAGCTTATATTCATAATTTCTTAAATACTGCAGCAGTAGTATATTTGATACCTTGTTGGCTCAGGCAATCCGCAATACAGATCGTTTCTTCTAATATGCATTATTACGGAGATGTGAAGAGTTTATATCAGCAGACCCAGGTATTGGACTCATGGTGGATATTACCTCTACATTTGTTCTGTTTTAACTTCGGAGCAACTCATGGGATCCATCATTTTGTGGTAACACAGCCGTTCTATCTACGACAAGCGGTAGCTCCTAAAGTAAAACCGTTCTTAAAAAAATATGGAATTCGTTTTAACGACTTTGAAAGTATGACAAGGGCGAATCGTTACCAAAAAGAAGAATTGGATGGTATTGCGATTCCGGCCTAGTACATTGAAGTCGGAAATAGCATGCAAAATTTAAAAGAATCTGAAAGACCACAAGGCCAATTTATTCGATCCTTAGACCAAGCGGAGGCAAATTTCTGGTTATATGACCGTGCCTCCTCTATGAACTTTTGCGTAATGGCGGAAGGAGAAGGTTCTTTCTCCGAAGAAAGTTTGAGAAAAGCTCTGGACCTTATCCAAAACAAACATGCGTTAGCTAAGGTTCAGATCTTGAAGCAAGCAGGACAAGATTCTCATTTATACTTTGCAACCTCGGATAAAAAAATCCCGATCCAAAAAGATTATTATTCTCCTGACTGGAAATCCAAATTGGCCAAAGAAACTATCCGACTTTTCGAATTAGGAGATTCTCCTTTAATCAGAACTATCTTATACACTTCCGGAAATTCTAAATTTGCGATCGGAGTCATCTTTCATCATAGTATCGGAGACGGAAGATCAGGTTGCAGATTTCTTTTAGATGTACTTAGAGCAAGTACGGGGGAAACCGATGGAATCGAAGAAGGTTCCGAATATTCCTCTCTAATGGAATTATATCCGGCGGAAGAATTGTACAAAGGTGAGCCTAAACCGGAAAAACCGCTTACTATCGCTCAATTCTCTCGTAAAAAAGAGGAGCAAGATCCAGAGATCATCAGTTTCTATTTGGAAGAAGAAGATGTTGATTCCCTCCTAAAAACTTCTAAACAAAAAAGGATTTCCTTTCACGGGATCTTGGGTGCAGCTCAGGTAACGGCACTTGCGGATTTTTTCGACAAAGGGCAAGAGGGAGTATTATATCTTTCTACACCGGCGGATCTAAGACCCCATTTAAGTCATCCTGTGCCTGATTCTGCATTAGGGCTCTATATTTCTCTATTCACTACTCCAGTAAATATCAGAGATCCTTTTGATATAAAGGCAAAAGCCATCATGAACGATGTGAGAGCCCGAATAGGAAGAAGAGAAGGGAGAGCATTTTACGAATTACTTCCTCCTTCGGAACAATTTTTGGAAAAAGAAGACGGGCTAAAACTTTTTCAATTGTTGATGAACCGAAATCCTCAATCTAGCTTGCTGAGTAACGTCGGAGTTATTCCTGTTTTGGCATCGGATGAAATAAAGGTAAAAGAGCTTTCCTTTACGGTCCATCCGGCTTTGACCCAAACGGTATTTACAACTGTGACAACTTACGAAAATAGAATGGCGATCAATATAAACTACGACAAGAATCGTTGGAAGGAAGCGGACATCTCTCAGTTTGCATATTCTTTCCGTAAGAATATACTTTCTAATTCATAAAAATTACTAAACTCTAAAGATTGGAATGGACAGGATCAAAAAGGAAGAATTCTTTTTCTGTTCTTGAAAACCTTTCTTCCGAGGATCCATCCACAGAATAAGAGACCGCAGCCTAAATAGGAGATCAGGTTCGGGATTAAAAGAATTTTCACTTCTGCAAGTACTGGTACCTGCATCATTAAACCTGCGAGCATTAAGATGGTATGAATTTCCGCTACTCTTGCTTTTTTCTCATCCAAATATTTCCCTAAACCTCCTCCTGTGATAAATGCAAGAACTCCGAAGATAGCCCCGGTTCTTCCGATATTCGCAGAAAAGTATTCAAAATTTTGAATATCAGGAAATTGGAATAGAATAATAAAAGGACGAAAAAATAGAAAACTTAAGGAAAAGATTCCTAAATATCTATGAAGCCTAAGTTTGTTTTTGGGAGAAAGTTCCAAGGCGGAAACTTAAGCGGGATCACCGCTGCCTACCGGGACAGGTTCGTTCTCAGGAAGTAAACTTAAGCCGCCGGCTTCCAACTCCGGTTCGGAAATGGCGTCGAATGGGACCGGTTGAGATTTTTTAGAAAGTTTGAAATAATAATATAATGGAACGGAAAATAGGGTGAACCCAAATCCCCAAAGAGCTTCTGCACTTTTATTATATAGTAAAGTTGCAATGATTAGAATATTAGAAAGAATGTAAAGATAGGTTGAATAAGGATAACCTGGGATCTTAAATTCGTTCTTTAAATGTCTCTTCTCGAAAATAATCGGTGTATAAGCAGTGATCGTTGCTAACAATAGGGTCGAGCATGTTATCAGATATAAAAGGGATTCGATCTCTTTTACAAAACAGAAAAGACAAGCATACAAAAATTGAAAGATCAAAGATTTGTAAGGGCTATGATATTTAGGATGTAATTTTGCCATGCTCGGAAAAAAGAACCCATCTCTCGCCATTGCAAAATAGATCCTGGAGCCACCGATGATATAGGCGGAAATTCCACCTAAAAAGACCCAACAAATAAACGCTGTGATCAGGATATTTACTCCGTTTCCGAATAAGAATCCGGAAGCGGTTACGCCGATCTTTTCGTCCCCTGCCAAAAATTGAACAGGGGCAGAACTTAAGTATAAAAAATTAATGAGAACATAAAGAAGAGTAACCAAAGTGCAGGAGACGAATACCGATTTGTAAATATTTTTTTCAGGATCTTTTACTTCCTCTGCGACGTAGGTGATCATATTCCAGCCCAAATAGGAGAAAGTGACCGGTATGGCGCCTGCAAGTAAAAGATTCCATCCATGAAGGTCGGAGGGGATCAGGGAAAAAGATTCAAAATTTTGAATATTATAATTTCCTATAGTAAAACCCAGTGTCACAAAGGCTACCAGGCCTAAAATTTTGAAAGTGGTGAAAAAATTCTGTATACGGGAGGCGAGCCCGATCCCGAAAAAGTTCACAATAGTGAAAAATAAGATCGTAGAGATCCCCAGAATCTGAGCCACCCCCAACGAGAATGTGATTCCCAGGAACTTGGATTCTAAGAAATAAATGTCCCAACTAGGACTGAACAAAGTCAAAAACGATTTGGAGAATGCTATCGCAGAAAGAGAGATAGAGGCCGAAAAATTTACCGACAAAGATAACCACCCACTTGAGAACGCGACGATAGGGGAGTAGGCCTCCTTTAGATAAACGTAATCTCCCCCCGCATATGGAAAGATGCTTGCCGATTTCGCATAACTCATAGCCCCCGCGATAGCCAAGAATCCGCCCAAGATCCAACAAAGAAGCGTCCAATTCGGATTAGCGGTTTGGGTCAGTATATAGCCAGTAGTAATGAACACACCCGGTCCCACCATAGAGCTGAACATGAGAGAAATGGAATCGTAAAGATTAAGAGAGCGGCGAAGTTTCATTTAGAGTTTTGGTCAAAATAGCCTTTTTACTTTCGCTCACAAGACATTTTCAGAACCACTTTAAATCACTCCATTGTAGGAGTTCCCACGCTTGTTTGTTGGAACTCCTACGGATGATTTGGGCGGCTCCGAGCAAAGCTCGGATCGGGCTACTACGGGTTCGCGCATTCGCGCTCATCCGGCAAGGCCGGACTAACGCCCTTCGTATCCCTGCCGCAGCGACCCATAGGGAGCGAGGCAACGACCGCGAAGCGAGTCGGTGGCCAGAGGCCAAGCGAGTGAATTGGTTTAATCAAAACTAAGAATTTGAATCGAAAATATAGCTAAGACCAATACACTGAATTTGACCGCAGCGAC